>NZ_JAVTJF010000007.1:0-257811 GCF_031843905.1 Aeromicrobium sp. WCS2018Hpa-31
GCAATGCATGGAGCTGACCGGTACTAATAGGCCGAGGGCTTGTTTCTTACAAGATTACTGCGCGTCCACTGTGAGGTTCCCGAGATATGAGTCGGGAACCAGTTGCGGCCCCCGCCGGGGTTGCACAGGTTTGATTGATATCTCCATAGAGTTTCGGCGGCCATGGCGAAGGGGAAATACCCGGTGACATTCCGAACCCGGAAGTCAAGCCCTTCAGCGCCGATGGTACTGCGTGGGAGACTGCGTGGGAGAGTAGGACGCCGCCGGACAATCATTAGCGCGAGGCCGCTCCCTTCAGGGAGCGGCCTCGCTGCATTTCAGCAGGAGTCGGAATGAGTGAGCAGAAGGGCCCCCGTGGTGGGGGCGCAGGTCGTGGAGACGGCCGACGTGGATCGACCGGTGGTCGAGGCGGATCGAGCGGTCGGCCCGGTGCCGGCGGTCGGTCGGGCTCGGGCGGCCGTGGTCGTGACGAGAGCCCCCGTGGTGGGCGTCCCGGACAGGGGCGTTCGGACGGAGGTCGGCGAGGCGACGGTGGGGGACGCCCGGAGCGTCGTGACACCCGGGGTCGACCCGGGACGGGCGGCACGGGCCGTCGTCCCGAGCGCGAGGAGCGCACGGTCGACCAGGTCGTCTACGACGGTCCGCCGATCCCGGACGACGTGTCGGCGACGGACCTGGACCGGTACGCCCGCGACCAGCTGCAGAACCTGCCGGCGAAGCTCGCCGACCGGGTCGCGCGCCACCTCGTGATGGCGGGGCTGCTCGTCGCCACTGACCCCGAGACGGCCTACAAGCACGCCCTCGCGGCGCGGGCCCGAGCGCAGCGCAACGGCCTCGTCCGTGAGGCGTGCGGCGAGACCGCGTACGCCGCCGGCAAGTTCGCCGAGGCGCTGTCGGAGCTGCGCGCTGCTCGACGCATGAACGGACAGCTGCTCTACGCGCCCATGATGGCCGACTGCGAGCGTGCCCTGGGACGACCGGAGAAGGCGCTGGCCTACGACACCCCGGACATCCGGGCCGCACTGGACGACGCCGGTGGCGTGGAGCTGACCATCGTGGTCGCGGGCGCCCGACGCGACCTGGGTCAGGTGGACGCTGCGCTCCGTCTGCTCGAGACCGAGTCGCTGAACAGCAAGAACCGCTCCGAGTGGGTCGCTCGCCTGCGCTACGCGTACGCGGACACGCTCCTGGCGGCCGGCCGCCAGGAGGAGGCCGTCGAGTGGTTCCACCGTGTGGTGGCGGTCGACGGCAACAAGATCACCGATGCCGAGGAGCGCCTCTCCGCGCTGTCGTGACCACTGCGCGCGAGCTCACCGCAGGGCCGGGCCGTCGTCCACAGGGACGACGTGCCCGGCCCCTCGTCGTCCACAGGGCTCGCCGGATGGCTGGGCTCGCGACGCCGACGCGGCCACGCTGGTGGGATGACTGAACCACAGCACCACAACCAGGTGGCCCTGACCGGTCGGGTCTCGGGGACCCCGGAGGCGCGCACGCTGCCGAGTGGCGACGAGATCGTCACCTTCCGCCTCGTCGTCCGTCGCACGAGGCCGCGGCGCGGCACGGCCCGGTCGGCGCAGACCGTCGACACCATCGAGTGCGTGGCCTGGACGTCGCGCCTGCGTCGGACCTGCGCGCGGCTGCCGGACGGCGCGGTCGTCTCGGTCACGGGCGAGCTGCGTCGCCGATTCCAGCGCGCGTCCGGCGGCGCCCAGAGCTGGTACGCCGTCGAGCTGACCACGTGCTCCCGGTCGCCGGCGGCTCAGTAGGCTCGTGCCATGCCGCTCCGGAGCACCGACGTCCCGCTCTGCGACCTGCACGACGTCGTGATGCTCGACCTCGACGGGGTGGTCTACGTGGGGGCCGACGCGGTCGACGGCGCTGCCGCGGCCCTGCAGTCGGCCGTCGAGCGGGGCCTCCGACCGGCCTACCTGACGAACAACGCGTCCCGGCCGGCCACCGTGGTGGCCGACCACCTGCGACGGATCGGCATGCCGGTCCCGGACGACGCCGACGTGGTCACGTCCGCACAGGCGGTGGCCCGTCTCATGGCCGCCGATCTCGCGCCGGGAGCACGGGTCCTCGTGGTCGGCGGCCCCGGGCTGAGGGAGTCGCTGGAGGCCGAGGGTCTGGTGCCGGTCGACGGTCCCGACGGCGAGCCGGTCGCCGTCGTCCAGGGGTTCCACCCCGACATCGGCTGGTCGGACCTCGCGGAGGTCGCCTACGCCGTCGGCCGAGGCCTGCCGTGGTACGCGAGCAACCGTGACCTCAGCATCCCCACGCCGCGCGGCACCGCGCCGGGCAACGGCTCGCTCGTGCAGGCGGTCGCCAACGCGACCGGCCTCGAACCGGTCGTCGCCGGCAAGCCCGAGCGGCCGCTGTTCGACGAGACGGTCCGGCGGACGGGGGCACGTCGACCCCTCATGGTCGGCGACCGGATCGACACCGACATCGACGGCGCCACGGCGCTCGACATCCCGTCTCTCGCCGTGCTCACCGGCGTCAGCGACCTCCAGGAGATCGCCGGTCTCAACCCACGACGTCGTCCCACCTACGTGGCGACGGACCTGCGGGGTCTCGTGGAGACCCACGAGCACGTGGCCGTCGACGGCGACGCGGCGCGGTGCGGTGAAGCCGCGGCCCGCCTCGAGGGCGACGTGATCCGGCTGACCGAGGGCGACCCCGCCGAGACCGCGTCGGTCCGCGCGCTCCTCGGGCTCGCCTGGGCGACGCGCGACACCCGAGGGAGCGACGCCGACCTCCGACTCGTCGACGGTCTGGGAGGATGACGAGGTGAGCGAGCACAGCGACCGCCCGACCGTCGCGTCCCACGGCGACGAGGCACCCGACGTCGATCCCGCCGGCGACCCGGTGGCGGACCTCGTCGCGCGGGCCCGCGAGGCGTGCTCCGGCCACCCCGAGCTCCTCGAGCAGCTGGACCGCCTCGACCGGCTCGACGAGGTCGAGCTGTCACGCCGGCCCGAGGTGCTCGACGCCGCGCATCGCACGCTGCGCGAGGTGCTCGCCGGCGCGGGACGGCCGGATCCGCGATCGTGACCCGCCGCGTCCGGCTCGACTCCGAGCTCGTGCGACGCGGCCTGGCCCGCTCCCGGGACCACGCGGCGCAGCTGATCGAGGACGGCCGCGTGCGCGTCGGCGGTCAGCGTGCCACGAAGCCGGCCACGCAGGTGGGCACGGACCAGCCCGTCGTGGTGAAGGACGGCGACGACGCCGGCTGGGCCTCCCGCGGCGCCCACAAGCTCCTGGGCGCGCTCGCGGTCTTCGAGCCCCGGGGGCTGCGGCTCGAAGGTCGCCGGTGCCTGGACGCCGGTGCCTCCACCGGCGGCTTCACCGACGTCCTCCTGCGACGTGGCGTCCGGGAGGTCGTGGCGGTCGACGTCGGCTACGGCCAGCTGATCTGGAGGCTGCGGGACGACCCACGGGTCCAGGTGCACGACCGCACCAACGTGCGCGCCCTGACCCGCGACGACATCGACGGCCCCGTCGACGTGGTCGTGTCGGACCTGTCGTTCATCTCCCTTACCGTGGTCATGCCCGCGCTGACCGCCGTGTGCGACGAGAAGGGTGACATCGTGCTGATGATCAAGCCGCAGTTCGAGGTCGGACGCGGGAACCTGGGCAAGAACGGCGTCGTCCGCGACCCGGACCTCCACGCCGACGCGGTGCTGCGCGTGAGCGCCTCGGCACGCGAGCAGGGGTGGGGAACGCAGGGGCTCGCCGCGAGCCCGCTGCCCGGTCCGGCCGGCAACGTCGAGTACTTCTGCTGGCTGCGGCACGACCCCGACGGTGACCCCCTCGAGCGTCGCGACGTCCTCGACGTGATCGGAACAGGGCCCCTGGGTGCCCGCCCCGACGAGGGAGGCCAGGCATGAGCGAGCGCCGCATCCTGCTCACCGTGCACACCGCCCGCGCCGAGGCCACCTCGCTCGCGGCCCGGTTGGCGACCGACCTGCGAGGAGCCGGGCTCGCCGTCTGCGTGCTGGACTCCGACCTCGAGGAGCTGCAGGCCGCCGGGATCGGGGAGGTCGGGGTGATCGCGGCCACCGAGGGCGCGGCGGCGGGGTGCGAGCTCGCGATCGTCCTGGGTGGTGACGGCACCATCCTGCGCGCCACCGAGATCTGCCGTGGCACCCTCACGCCCGTCCTGGGCGTGAACCTGGGCCACGTGGGCTTCCTGGCCGAGGCCGACGTCGAGGACCTCCAGGCCGTGGTGCAGGGCGTCGTCGATCGGTCCTACCGGGTCGAGGAACGTCTGACGGTGGAGGTCGAGGTCACGGTCGGGGGCGAGGTCGTGGCCACGAACTGGGCCCTCAACGAGGCCACCGTCGAGAAGGCCTCCCGGGAGCGCATGCTCGAGCTGGTCGTGGAGATCGACGACCGACCGGTCTCCCGGTGGGGGTGCGACGGCGTGGTCTGCGCGACCCCGACCGGCTCGACCGCCTACAACTTCAGCGCCGGGGGCCCCATCGTGTGGCCCGAGGTGGAGGCACTGCTGCTCGTGCCGATCAGCGCCCACGCCCTCTTCGCCCGCCCTCTCGTCGTCTCGCCCGCCTCGACCCTCGCGATCGAGGTCGTGGGGGAGACCACCGCGGGGGTGCTGTGGTGCGACGGCCGCCGCGCCGCCGACCTGCCGCAGGGCGCTCGGGTCGAGGTCCGCCGCAGCGGTACGCCGGCGCGCCTCGCCCGGCTGCACGAGGCGCCGTTCGCGGACCGGCTGGTGCGCAAGTTCGACCTCCCGGTCGCGGGCTGGCGCGGCGCCGCCGAGCAGCGCGGGGTCGAGCGACGGGGCGGGGGTCGCTGATGTGGCAGCACCTGCGGCTCAGCTCCCTCGGCGTCATCGAGTCCGCCGAGCTCGAGCTCGACTCCGGCTTCACCGTCATCACCGGTGAGACCGGCGCCGGCAAGACGATGGTCGTCACGGCACTCGGCCTGCTGCGTGGTGGTCGCGCCGACCTCGGGCTGGTGCGTCACGGAGAGCGTCAGGCGCGTGTCGAGGCGAGCGTGGAGGTCGCGCCCGGCTCCACGGTGGGGCGGATCGTCGACGACGCCGGGGGAGCGGTCGACGACGACGTGCTCGTGCTGGGTCGCGTGCTGTCGGCGCAGGGGCGGTCGCGGGCCTTCGCCGGCGGAGCGACCGTGCCTGCCGCCCTGCTGGCGGAGATCACCGACGAGCTGGTGGCGGTGCACGGGCAGTCGGACCAGCACCGCCTGCTGCGCGGACCGGCCCAGCGCGCGGCTCTGGACGCCTTCGCCGGCGAGCCGCTCGCGGACCTGCTCGCGGAGTACACCCCGCAGCACGCCCGGTTGAAGGCGGCGCACGCTCGGGTGCGCGAGCTCACGGAGCACGCCCAGGAGCGGGCTCGCGAGCTCGACCTCCTGCGCCACGGCCTCGCCGAGATCGAGGCGGTCGAGCCGCTCGAGGGTGAGAACGACCAGCTGGTGGCCGAGGAGGGGCGTCTCGCCCACGCCGAGGCGCTCGCCCGTGCCGCCCTCGCGGCGCACGAAGGTCTGGCAGGGGACCACGGGACGGCCGCGCGCGACGTCGTGGCCGTGGCCACGGCGGCCCTGCAGGACGTCGCCGGCCACGACTCGACGCTCGACGAGCTCACGACACGGCTGCGCGAGGTCGGCATCCTGCTCGACGAGGTGTCCGCCGACCTGAGTGCCTACGCCGACGGGGTGGAGGTCGACCCGGCGCGGCTCGCCGCGGTGCAGGAGCGCCGGGCGGCGATCGTCACCTTGCAGCGCAAGTACGGTCCGACCGTCGCCGACGTGCTCGCGTGGCAGCAGAAGGCCGCCGCGAGCGTGGAGGACCTGGACCACGACGACCAGGCCATCGCCGAGCTCGAGGACGAGATCGAGCGGCTGACCCCGCAGGTGCACGACCTGGCGCACCGGATGAGCGAGGTCCGGCGCGAGGCGGGGGAGCGACTCGGCGCCCTGGTGTGCGAGGAGCTCGCCCAGCTCGCCATGCCGTCGGCGCGGCTCGAGGTGGCGGTGCGCGTGGCCGACGACGCCGTCCTGTCCGCGCACGGTCTCGACGAGGTCGAGCTGCTGTTCGCCGCCAACAACGGCGCCGCGCCGCGGCCGCTCGCCAAGGGGGCCAGTGGCGGTGAGCTCTCGCGACTCATGCTGGCGCTCGAGGTGGTGCTCGCCGACCGGACCACGGTCCCCACACTCGTCTTCGACGAGGTCGACGCGGGCATCGGCGGCCGCGCCGCGGTCGAGGTGGGCCGCCGGCTGGCCCGTCTCTCGCGCGGCCCCCAGGTGCTCGCGGTCACCCACCTGCCCCAGGTGGCGGCCTTCGCCCACCACCACTTCCACGTGACCAAGGACGACGACGGCAACGTCACGTCCAGCAGCGTGGTGCGTCTGGACGGTCAGGCGCGCGTCGACGAGCTCGCCCGGATGCTGGCCGGCCAGGACGACTCCGAGGCCGCCCAGGCCCACGCACGCGAGCTGCTGGACCTGGCGCAGCAGCAGTAGCCGGAGCGGAGGCGGGTCGGGGACGCGCCGGGCCCGCGCTGCGCGGCCGAGGCGGATCCCCGTGCCACGATGGACGACGATGTCTCGACGAACCCGCCCCTCCGAAGGTGCAGCCGACGACACGACCGACGACATCGTCGGCGTCGTGCGCTTCGCCCGCACCGGTGACGCCTCCTCCAAGGCGCTGCGCGACGGCGACATCGCCGTCGTCGACCTTCCCGACCTCGACCGCGGCCAGGCCGAGGCGCTGGTGGCACGCAACGTCCGCGCGGTCCTCAACGCGGCGGAGTCCTCGACCGGCCGCTTCCCGAACCTCGGCCCCCAGGTCCTGGCCGACGCCGGCGTCACCCTCATCGACCACGTGGGCGCCGGCATCTGGTCGCGTCTGCGCAGCGGCGACACGGTGCGGATCGCGGACGGCAAGGTCTTCAAGGACGAGGTGCTCGTCGCGCAGGGCCACATGGTCGACGACGCGACCCGCTCCCAGCGGCTCGGCGTCGCCGAGCGCGACCTCGCCACCCGCCTGGGGTCCCTCACCGCCAACGCCTCGGACCACCTCGAGCGCGAGCGCGAGCTGCTGCTCGAGGGTGCGCGCATCCCGCGACTCCCGACCCGCCTGCGCGGTCGACCGGTCGTGGTGGTCTCGCGCACCTACGGATGGCAGGACGACCTCAAGCGGATCCGACGCTGGATCAGGGACTCCGGCGCCGTCGTCGTCGGCGTGACGGCGGGAGCCGACGCGTTGATCGACGCCAAGATCACTCCCGACGTCGTCATCGGCCACCTCGACGACCTCTCCGACCGGGCCCTGCGCAGCGGGGCCGACGTCGTGGTCGTGACGTCCTCGGGACGCAGCGAGGGGCACGAGCGGTTCGAGCGAGCCGGTGTGGACGTCGCGACGTTCACCGCCTCGGGGGCGCCGAGCGACCTCGCGATCCTGCTGGCCGACTCCAACGACGCACCCGTCATCGTCGAGGTCGGCGCACCTCGCGGGCTGGTGGAGTTCCTCGAGCGGGGCACCGCCGAGGTCGCCAGCTCGTTCGTCACCCGGCTGCGCGCGGCGAGCACGCTCGTCGACGCGCGTGCCGTGGCCCACTTCACCCGACGCACCATGCCCGCCTGGCCCGTGCTGCTCGTCCTGGTCGCGGGGGTGCTGGCCGTCGTCGCGGCGATCGGCGTCACCCCGACCGGTCGCGACTGGTACGACGCGCTGGGCGACAGCCTGGGCGATCTCCGAACCTGGCTCGAAGGACTGCTGTAGATGATCACCTTCCGGTACCACCTCGTCTCCATCGCGGCCGTGCTCCTCGCACTGGCCGCCGGTGTCGCACTCGGAGCGGGCGTGCTCGACGAGTCGCTCTCGGCACCCGAGGACGGCAGCGCGAGCACCGGCGGCGACGCCGCGCTGGCCTCCTTCGAGGACGGCTACGCGGCCCGGACCTCGTCCGGCCTCATCGACGGATCGCTGGACGACCGTTCGGTGGTCGTGCTGACGCTGCCCGGCGCACGTGACGACGAGGTCGCCGGTGTGCGCCGTGACCTCGAGCGGGCCGGTGCCACGGTGACCGGGACCGTGGGCCTGACCGCCAAGCTCATCGACCCGGGCAACCGCCAGTTCGCCGAGAGCGTCGCCGGGGAGGCGGCCCCCGACGCCAGCGGCGAGGGGTACACGCGAGTGGGCGCAGCGCTCGGCAGCTCGGTGCTGGGCGATGCCGGCGGCGAGCTCGACGAGACGGCGCGCACCGTGGCGTCCGCCTTCGACGAAGGTGGACTCACGGCCGCCGAGGAGGCGCCCGACACCTTCGCCGACCTGGCCGTCGTCGTCACCGGTCCGTCGCGCGTCGGTGACGCCGCCGAGGTCCTGTCGGGACTGGTCCGCTCGATCGCCGGCTCCGGTTCCGGTGCCCTCGTCGCGGGCCCGTCGTCGGCGAGCCGCGAGGGCGGGGCCGTCGACGTGGTGCGGCGGGAGGCCTCGCAGGTCTCCACCATCGACGTGATCGACTCCGCGGCCGGGCGCGCGGTCACGGCTCTCGCGCTGGCGCGGGCCGCCGACGGCGAGACGGGCTCCTGGGGCACGTCGCGCAGCAACGACGGACCCGTCCCCGAGTAGCACGGACCCGCGCGGCGCGTCGCGCCCGGGCTGGTCACGGGCGGGGTCGGGAGCGGCTACACTGGAATCCCGTGGAGCAGTGACGGCCCCGGCCGGCCCGCACGGATCGTCCGACACCCTCGCTGCGCCGCATCCAGGCCCACGACCACGGGAGTCACCTTGCAGGGCAGCGCCGTCACCAAGCACGTCTTCGTCACCGGCGGGGTCGCCTCCTCGCTCGGCAAGGGGCTCACCGCCTCGTCGCTCGGACGACTGCTGAAGTCCCGCGGTCTGCGGGTCACGATGCAGAAGCTCGACCCCTACCTCAACGTCGATCCCGGGACGATGAACCCGTTCCAGCACGGCGAGGTGTTCGTCACCGACGACGGAGCCGAGACCGACCTCGACATCGGCCACTACGAGCGGTTCCTCGACGAGGACCTCGTGGGTCGCGCGAACGTGACCACCGGGCAGGTGTACTCCGAGGTCATCGCCCGGGAGCGCCGCGGCGACTACCTCGGCGACACCGTGCAGGTCATCCCGCACATCACGAACGAGATCAAGGACCGGATGCTCGCCATGGGCGGGCCCGACGTCGACGTCGTGATCCACGAGATCGGCGGCACGGTCGGCGACATCGAGAGCCAGCCGTTCCTGGAGTCGGCCCGCCAGGTGCGCCACGAGATCGGCCGCGGGCACGTGTTCTTCCTGCACGTGTCGCTGGTGCCGTTCATCGGCCCGTCCGGTGAGCTGAAGACCAAGCCCACGCAGCACTCGGTCGCGGCGCTGCGCTCCATCGGCATCCAGCCCGACGCCATCGTCTGCCGCTCCGACCGCGAGATCCCCGAGTCGGTCAAGCGCAAGATCTCGCTCATGTGCGACGTCGACACCGAGGCCGTCGTCACCGCGAGCGACGCCCCGTCGATCTACGACATCCCCAAGGTGGTGCACCGCGAGGGGCTCGACGCCTACGTCGTGCGCCGTCTCGACCTGCCGTTCCGCGACGTCGACTGGACCGAGTGGGACGCGCTGCTGCGCCGGGTCCACCAGCCCGCCGACGAGGTGACCATCGCGCTGGTCGGCAAGTACGTCGACCTGCCCGACGCCTACCTCTCGGTGGCGGAGGCGCTGCGGGCCGGTGGCTTCGCCAACGACGCGAAGGTGAACCTGCGCTGGGTGCCGTCCGACGAGTGCGCGACCGAGTCGGGTGCGGCGCGGCACCTCGGCGACGTCGACGGCATCTGCGTGCCCGGCGGCTTCGGCATCCGTGGCATCGAGGGCAAGATCGGTGCGCTGCACCTCGCCCGGACCCGCGGCATCCCGACCCTCGGCCTGTGCCTGGGCCTGCAGTGCATCGTGATCGAGCACGCCCGGAACGTGGCCGGCATCCCCGGGGCGAGCTCCACCGAGTTCGACCCCGACGCGAGCGACCCGGTGATCGCCACCATGGCCGAGCAGCACGCGTTCGTCGAGGGCGCCGGCGACCTGGGCGGCACCATGCGGCTCGGCCTGTACGAGGCCGCCCTGGCGCCCGGCAGCATCGTGGCGGGCGTCTACGGCGCCGACAAGGTCGAGGAGCGCCACCGGCACCGCTACGAGGTCAACAACGGCTACCGCGAGCAGCTCGAGCAGTCCGGACTGGTCTTCAGCGGCACCTCGCCCGACGGCACGCTCGTGGAGTTCGTCGAGCTGCCGGCCGACGTGCACCCGTTCTACGTCGCCACGCAGGCGCACCCCGAGCTGCGCTCGCGTCCCACCCGCCCGCACCCGCTCTTCGCCGGTCTCGTGAAGGCCGCGCTCCGCCGCCAGCGCGAGACCCGGCTGCCCGTCGACGTGCCGGTCACGGCCGGCGAGGTGGCCGCGGCCGACCCGGACCTCCCGACGGACTGACGAGGTGACCACGTCGTGAGCCCGCATCCCACGCTGCCCGGCGAGGTCGTGGCCGACGTCGCGGACCGGGCCGCGTCCTGGCCGGTCACGTCGTCGCGCGAGGTCTTCGCGAGCGGCTACCTGGGCGTCGACGTCGACGTCATCCGGGACCCGCGGGGCGAGGAGCACCACCGGGTGGTCGTGCGCCCGCACGGTGCCGTCGGTGTCCTGGCGATCGACGACGACGACCGCGTGCTGCTCGTGGGGCAGTACCGGCACCCGGTGCAGCAGCGTGTGCTCGAGCTGCCCGCCGGCACCCTCGACGTGGCGGGGGAGCAGGCCCAGGAGGCGGCGGCGCGCGAGCTCGCCGAGGAGGCCGACGTGACGGCCGAGCACTGGGCCTCGCTGCTCACGCTGCTGGCGAGCCCCGGCTACTCCAGCGAGGCGTTCGAGGTGTTCCGTGCGACCGGTCTGCGTCCGGTCCCCGACGACGAACGCACGGAGCGTCTGGCGGAGGAGGCCGACATGCAGCAGTGGTGGGTCCCCTTCGAGACGGTGGTCTCCGCGGTGCTGGACGGCCGCGTCCGCGACGCGATGACCTGCGCCGGGGTGCTCGCCGAGCTGGCCCACCGCCGGGCCCGGTGAGTGACGCCCGGTGAGTGAGGCCCGATGAGGAGGCCCCATGAGTGAGGGGGCGGCGACCGGCCCCGGCGACCTCGACCGGGCCGTCCTCGACTACCTCGGTCACCTCGGCGTCGAGCGGGGCCTGGCCACGAACACGCTCGGCAGCTACCGCCGCGACCTGCGGCGGTACCGCGAGCACCTCCACGGTGCCGACGTCCACGACGTCGCCGACGTCACCGAGACCGACGTGCTGGCCTTCCTGGCGGCCCTGCGCACCGGGAACGACGAGCACCCGCCCCTGGGCGCCTCCAGCGCGGCGCGCGCCGTGGTGGCCGTCCGGGGGTTCCACAAGTTCTGCCTGCGTGAGCAGCTGGTGGCGCAGGACGTCACGGCCGCGGTCAAGCCGCCGCGACCGGCCTCCAGGCTTCCCAAGGCGCTCCCGCTGGCCGACGTCGAGGCGATCCTCGAGGCCTCCGGTGCGGCGGGCACCGGCCTGGCCAAGCGCGACCGAGCCCTGCTCGAGGTCCTGTACGGGACCGGAGCCCGCATCTCCGAGGCCGTCGGTCTCGACGTCGACGACGTCGACCTCGAGGAGGGCACCGCCCTCCTGCGCGGCAAGGGTGGCAAGCAGCGGCTCGTGCCCGTCGGATCCTTCGCCAGAGGTGCGATCACCGACTACCTGACCGTGGCGCGGCCGGGGCTCGTCTCGGTGACGGGCACCGGTGGCGCCGCCCTGTTCCTCAACGCGCGCGGTGGACGGCTGAGCCGGCAGAGCGCCTGGACGGTCCTGGTGCGCGCCGCACGCGCGGCCGGCGTCGGGGTCGACGTCTCGCCGCACACCCTGCGCCACTCCTTCGCCACCCACCTGCTCGACGGGGGCGCCGACGTGCGCGTGGTGCAGGAGCTGCTCGGGCACGCCTCGGTGACGACCACGCAGATCTACACGCTCGTGACGGTCGACCGGCTGCGCGAGGTCTACGCGACGTCGCACCCCAGAGCTGGTTACTGAGTGCCGGCTGCCGAGAGCCACCCACGGATCGCGATACAGTGACACGACGATCGCCGGGCAGGCGACCAACGCGGCGTGAAGGAGACAGATGAGCGACGACCTCGGGCCCACCGGACGCCCACGACCGGACTTCCCCGAGCCGTCCCCCCGCCGCGGTGGGCAGCCTGCGCAGATCATCGCGATGTGCAACCAGAAGGGCGGCGTGGGCAAGACCACGACCACCATCAACCTGGGCGCCGCCCTCGTCGAGGCCGGCCGACGGGTGCTGCTGCTCGACTTCGACCCGCAGGGGTCGCTCACCGTCGGGCTCGGCTTCAACGCCCACGAGCTCGAGCAGTCGATCTACCACGTGCTGATGGACCGCGAGCTCACGCTCAAGGACATCGTCCTCGAGACCGCGGTGCCCGGCCTCGACCTCGTCCCGGCCAACATCGACCTCTCGGCCGCCGAGATGCGCCTGGTGACCGAGGTCGGTCGTGAGCAGGTGCTCGCCCGTGCGCTGCACCCCGTGCTGCACGACTACGACGTGGTCCTCATCGACTGCCAGCCGTCGCTCGGCCTGCTCACGGTGAACGCCCTCACGGCGGCCGACGGCGTGATCATCCCGCTCGAGTGCGAGTACTTCGCGCTCCGGGGTGTGGCGCTGCTCAAGGAGACCATCGAGAAGGTGCGCGACCGCACGAACTTCGACCTCGAGATCATCGGTCTGCTCGGCACCATGTACGACGGGCGCACCCTCCACGGCCGCGAGGTGCTGCAGACGCTCGTGCAGGGGTGGGGCGACCTGGTCTTCCACACCGTCATCCGGCGCACGGTCAAGTTCTCCGACGCCACGGTCGCGGGCCTGCCGATCACCGAGTTCGCGGGCGGGTCTCCGGGTGCCGCGTCGTACCGCCAGCTGGCCCAGGAGGTGCTGCATCGATGCCCCGACGCGTGAGCATGCCCGGGGCGGACGAGCTGTTCCGCCCCACCGCCCCCGCGTCCCAGGCCCGCAAGCCCACCGGCGGCGGTGCGGACGGCACGCCAGCACAGGGGCGGGACGACGCGTCGCAGGCCGCGCCGCGTGACAGCGGGCGGGTCAAGCACGACGAGAAGATGACGGTGTACGTGACGTCGGCCGAGCTGCTGGCGATCGAGCAGGCGCGGCTCGGGCTGCGCGGCACCGTGGGGCGCAACGTCGACCGCGGCCGACTCGTGCGCGCCGCCATCGCGCTGGCCCTGGAGGACCTCGAGCTCCGGGGCGAGGAGAGCGACCTCGCCCGTCGCCTCGGCTCCGCATGAGCCTGCCGGTCGACGAGGCCGGCCTCGACACGGTCGGCACGGTCGGGGGCGGCACGGACGGGGTCGACGAGGGGAAGGGCTTCCACGTCGACGTCGGGGTCTTCGAGGGACCGTTCGACCTCCTGCTCTCGCTCATCTCCAAGCACCAGCTCGACATCACCGAGGTCGCGCTCTCGACCGTGACGTCCGAGTTCATCGGCTACGTGCGCGAGCTGGGCGGCGACCTCGAGCAGACCACGCAGTTCCTGGTGGTCGCCGCGACGCTGCTCGACCTCAAGACCGCTCGGCTCCTGCCCCAGGCCGACGTGGAGGACGAGGAGGACCTCGCCCTGCTGGAGGCGCGCGACCTGCTGTTCGCCCGCCTCATGCAGTACCGGGCCTTCAAGCAGGTGGCGCGGTTCGTCGCGGACCGGCTGGCCACCGAGGGGCGCCGCCACCCCCGCCAGGTCGGTCTCGAGCCGCGCTTCGCGGCGCTGCTGCCCGAGGTGATCGTGTCCGTCGGGCCGGACGAGCTGGCCGCCCTGGCCGCGCGGGCGCTCGAGCCGAGGCCCGAACCGATGGTCTCGCTCGCCCACCTGCACGCGCCGACCGTGAGCGTGCGCGAGCAGGCCCACCTCGTGGTCGACCGGCTGCGCCGCGAGCGGAGCACCACCTTCCGAGCGCTGACGGCCGACGCCGACCTGATGACCACCGTGGCGCGCTTCCTCGCCCTGCTGGAGCTGTTCCGCGAGGGTGTGGTCGGCTTCGAGCAGGCCACCCCGCTCGGCGACCTGCACCTGCGCTGGACCGGCACCGACGACGCGGACGTCGACATCGACGTCGGCGACGAGTTCGACGGCGGCCCGGTCGAGGAGGCCACCGTACCGACCACCCCGGAGGACGACGATGTCTGAGGACACGACCGAGATCCCGCTGGAGACCTCCACGCAGGACGGGACCGACGACGGGGGCCGTGGGGCGGCAGAGCCTGGGGCACCGGCCTCGGACCCGTCGCTGCCCCGTGGCCCGCACGAGCTGGAGCTCGAGCTGCTGGAGCTGCGACCTGCGCTGGAGGCCGTGCTCATGGTCGCCGACCAGCCACTCGACCACCTCACGCTCGCGCAGGCCGTCGGCCACCCGCCGGCTGAGGTCGAGGCGGCGCTGGGGGCGCTCGCCGCGGAGTACGACGAGCAGGCGCGCGGCTTCGAGCTGCGCAACGTCGGCGGAGGGTGGCGCTACTTCACCCGTGAGACGTTCGCCCCCGCCGTGGAGCGCTTCGTGCTCGACGGCCAGCAGGCCAGGCTCACCCAGGCAGCGCTCGAGACCCTGGCCGTGGTGGCGTACCGGCAGCCGATCAGCCGGTCGCGCATCTCGGCGATCCGCGGCGTGAACGTCGACGGCGTGGTCCGCACCCTCGTGACGCGCGGACTGCTCGAGGAGGCCGGCACCGACAGCGAGAGCGGCGCCTTCCTCTACCGCACGACCAGCTACTTCCTCGAGCGGATGGGGCTGGCCTCCCTCGCCGAGCTCCCCGACATCGCGCCCATGCTGCCCGAGATCGAGGAGATGGACGACGAGGTCGTTTCCGTGACGGCCCCTGCGGACGCTCCTGGACCCGAGGACGCGATCGACGACCCGCAGCCCGAGGAGCAGGACGGCGTGCCCGCCCCCGGGTCCGACGAGGTGCCGCATGACCAGCGGTGAGGTCGAGGGCGTGCGCCTGCAGAAGGTGCTCGCGCAGGCCGGCGTGGGGAGTCGGCGTCGCTGCGAGGAGCTCATGGCCACCGGCCGGGTGGAGGTCAACGGCGAGGTCGTGACGCAGATGGGGGTCCGCGTCGACCCGCTCGCCGACGTGGTGCGCGTCGACGGCCGACGCATCCCTCCGCCGTCGGACCACGTGTACCTCGTGCTCAACAAGCCGCGCGGCGTCGTCTCGAGCATGGCCGACGAGCAGGGCCGCCGGGACCTCACGGAGTTCGTGGCCGGCCGCGAGGAACGCCTGTTCCACGTCGGCCGCCTCGACACGGACACGTCGGGGCTGCTCCTGCTGACCAACGACGGCGACCTCGCCCACCGGCTGGCCCACCCCTCGTTCGAGATCACCAAGACCTACGTGGCCCTCGTCGAGGGTGCCGTGGGTGACGCGGTGGGTCGGAGCCTGCGCGCCGGGGTGGAGCTCGACGACGGTCCGGCCTCGGTCGACCGCTTCGTGGTGAAGGATCGCGGCCGGGGCCGTTCGCTCGTGGAGCTCGACCTGCACATGGGACGCAACCGCATCGTGCGGCGGCTGCTCGACGCCGTCGGGCACCCGGTCGTGGAGCTCACGCGGACCAGCTTCGGACCGGTGCGTCTGGGCGGTCTGTCGGTCGGTCGGTCGCGCGAGCTGTCACGCGAGGAGCTGGGGGACCTCTTCGATAGCGTGGCCCCATGACGTCGCTGCCCCCCACCCTGGTCGTGGGCTGTGGCCTCATCGGCACCTCCGTGGCTCTCGCGCTGCGTGAGCACGGGATCGACGTGCACCTCACCGACCGCGACCCCGAGCACGTCGCAGCCGCCGTCGAGCGCGGTGCAGGCAGTCCGGAGCCCGTGCGTGACCCCGCCCTCGTGGTCGTGGCCGTGCCGCCAGGTGCCACCGCGGCCGCGGTCCGCGAGGCGCTCGAGACCTTCCCCGAGGCCGTGGTCACCGACGTGGCGAGCGTCAAGGGCAGCGTCGTCCGCGCGCTCGACCGGACGGGTGGGATCGACCGCTACGTCGGGAGCCACCCGATGGCCGGCAGCGAACGGTCCGGTCCGCTGGCCGCCTCGGCGCGGCTCTTCGAGGGCCGTCCGTGGGTGATCACCCCCGTCGACGGCGCGAGCGACGCCGCCGTCCGGCTGGTCGAGGAGGTCGCCGTCATGCTCGGTGCGGTCCCGATCGTCATGGAGGCCGACGCCCACGACCGTGCGGTCGCGCTCGTCTCGCACGTGCCGCAGGTGCTGTCGACGCTGGCGGCGGCACGCCTCGTCGACGCGCCGCCGGCTCACCTGGCACTCGCCGGCCAGGGGCTGCGCGACGTGACCCGCATCGCCGGCAGCGACCCCGCGCTGTGGCGCGACATCATCTCCACGAACGCCGCCGAGATCGGCCAGGTCCTCGGTGCCGTGCGCGACGACCTCGACGCCATGATCGCGGCGCTGCACGACCGCGACGCCGTCGGCACGGTGCTCGAGGCCGGTCGTGCCGGGACCCGGTCCATCCCCGGCAAGCACGGCGGGGATCCCGTCGAGCTCGTCGTGGTCAACGTCCAGATCCCCGACACGCCGGGGGCGCTGTCACGGCTCTTCGCGCACGTGGGGGAGTCGGGCGTCAACATCGAGGACCTGCGCATCGACCACGAGCTCGGTCGTCCGGTCGGCCTCGTCGAGATCTCCGTCGCGGCCGACCGGGCCGGCACCCTGGTGGAGCGCCTCGCCGACCAGGGCTGGTCGGCCTACCGTTGACCCGTCCCACCTCGTCCCTCACCCCGTACCAGCACCCCAAGGAGTCACCCCCTGTGAGCAGCACCCTCGTCGTCGCCGTCGACGGACCGTCCGGCTCGGGCAAGTCG
Organism: Aeromicrobium sp. WCS2018Hpa-31; assembly: GCF_031843905.1. NCBI lineage: Bacteria > Bacillati > Actinomycetota > Actinomycetes > Propionibacteriales > Nocardioidaceae > Aeromicrobium > Aeromicrobium sp. WCS2018Hpa-31. Next base: position 16,943 of record NZ_JAVTJF010000007.1, read on the forward strand.
AGCACCGCGCGGGGAGTCGCGACGCGGCTGTCGCTGGCCTACCTCGACACCGGGGCGATGTACCGCGCCGTCACGTGGGCGCTGCTCCAGCGCGGCACCGACCTCGGCGACCCCGACGCCATCGCCCGCGACGCGGCCGACGTCCAGATCGTCTCGGGGACCGACCCGCAGGCCCCCACCATCACGGCCGACGGGACCGACGTGTCGCAGGCCATCCGCGAGGACGACGTCACGGCGCACGTGAGTCCCGTCGCGGCAGTGCCGCAGGTGCGGACGCTCCTCGTCGAGCTGCAGCGCCGGGTCATCGCGTCGGCGGACCAGGGCATCGTCGTCGAGGGACGCGACATCGGTTCCACCGTCGCGCCCGATGCGGCCGTGAAGGTCTACCTGGTGGCCGACGCCGAGGCACGGGCGGCCCGCAGGGCCGCGGAGCGCGGCGGCGCGGACCAGGAGGCCACGGCCGCCTCGCTCGCGGCCCGCGACCGGATCGACTCCACGCGCGCCACGTCGCCCCTGACCCGCGCCGACGGCGCCGTCCAGATCGACGGCACCCACCTGAGCCTGGAGGAGGTCGTCGACGCCGTCGCCGCCCTGGTGGAGGAGGCCCGGACGGCGTGACCGAGCACCTCCTCTCCGCAGCGCGGGGGAGTCGCCCTCCACAGGGCCTCCCGGAGACCGGGCTGCGGTTGCTCCGACCGCTCGCGCGGCGGTACCTGGACCGCCGGTGGGACGTGCGTCAGCGCGGTGAGCACCGGGTGCCCGACGACGGTCCCGTGATCTACGCGAGCAACCACATCGGGTGGCTCGACGGTCCGCTGCTCATCCTGTGCACCCCCAGGCCGGCCCACGCGCTGGTGAAGGTCGAGGCGTTCGAAGGTCGAACCGGACGCCTGCTGCGGTTCGCCGGGCAGATCCCGCTGGACCGGTTCCGACGCGACGTCGGGGCCCTGCGGACCGCGGCGGACGCGCTCGCGAGCGGCCAGTCGGTCGTCGTGTACCCCGAGGGCCTGCGCGGGGCCGGTGACGTGGCCCGGACGAAGGACGGCGTCGCCTGGCTCGCGATGGTGAGCGGCGCCCCGGTGGTGCCGGTCGCGATCTTCGGCACCCGAGCCCCGGGTGAGCCCTCCGAGAGCAGGCCCGAGCGTGGTTCTCGCATCGATGTCGTCTACGGTGAACCCTTACGGATCACGCCCGTCCCGTGGCCCCGCACGCGGGCCCACGTGGCCGAGGTCGGGCGTCGGATCACCGAGCACCTGCGGCACCACGTCGAGTGGGCCGCGGCCACCGGGCACCTGCAGCTGCCCGGCCCCCTGCCCCGAGGAAGTACCGATGTCTGACACCCCCGCCCGCGAGCCGGTCGACCCCGCTCTGCCCGTCCTCGCGATCATCGGCCGTCCGAACGTCGGCAAGTCGACCCTCGTCAACCGCATCATCGGACGCCGCGAGGCCGTCGTCGAGGACGTCCCGGGCGTCACCCGCGACCGTGTGCCGTACGACGCGGAGTGGAACGGCAAGGCCTTCACGGTCGTCGACACCGGCGGCTGGGACCCCGACGCACGCGGACTCGCCGAGCGCATCGCCGCCCAGGCCGAGGTGGCCGTCCAGGCCGCCGACGCCGTGCTGTTCGTCGTCGACGCCACGGTCGGCATCACCGACGCCGACGCGGCCGTCGTCAAGATCCTGCGGGCGGCCAAGAAGCCCGTCGTGCTCGCGGCGAACAAGGTCGACGACCAGCGCAGCGAGCTCGAGGCCGCATCGCTCTGGAACCTCGGCCTGGGCGAGCCCTACCCCGTCTCGGCCCTGCACGGCCGTGGCAGCGGCGACATGCTCGACGCCATCCTGGCCGTCCTGCCCGACGCGCCGCCGGACCGCGATCCCGAGCTCGGTGGCCCGCGGCGCGTCGCGATCGTCGGCAAGCCCAACGTCGGCAAGTCCAGCCTGCTGAACCAGCTGGCGGGGGAGTACCGCGTCGTCGTGGACGACGCGTCGGGCACCACGGTCGACCCGGTCGACGAGCTCGTCGAGCTGGGCGGTCGCGAGTGGCGCTTCATCGACACTGCCGGCATCCGCCGTCGGGTCCGCGAGGCCTCCGGACACGAGTACTACGCCAGCCTGCGCACGTCCACCGCGGTGGAGCGCGCCGAGGTGGCCGTCGTGATCGTCGACGCCAGCCAGCCGTTCACCGAGCAGGACATCCGCATCGTCACGTCGGTGGCGGAGACCGGCCGGGCCCTCGTCGTGGCCTTCAACAAGTGGGACCTCGTCGACGAGGAGCGGCGCTACTACCTGGAGCGCGAGATCGAGCGTGAGCTCGTGCAGGTGCAGTGGGCGCCGCGGATCAACTTCGCGGCCCGCACGGGCTGGCACGTCGACCGTCTGGTGCGGGCGCTCGACGCCGCGCTGGAGGGGTGGGAGACCCGCATCGGCACCGGTGCGCTGAACGCGTTCCTCGGCCGCCTCGTGGCCGAGCACCCGCACCCGGTGCGCGGTGGCAAGCAGGCCAAGATCCTGTTCGGCACCCAGGCGTCGACGGCGCCGCCCACGTTCGTCCTCTTCACGTCCGGCAAGCTCGAGGCCGGCTACCTCCGGTTCGTCGAGCGTCGTCTGCGCGAGGAGTTCGGGTTCGTCGGCACGCCCATCCACATCCAGCAGCGTCCCCGCGAGAAGCGCGGCAGGCGCTGACCCGAGGTGCCGCCGCGCTCACCCCTGCCGCCACGCCACGGGCTCGGTGCGGCCTGGGTGCGCACGCCCGACCACGACCGCACCCGTCCGGCGCCCGCGCCGACGCTGGGTGCGTGGCTGCGCGACAGGCTGCCCGAGCGGGTCGACGTCGGCGGCATGCTTGCCGCGGGCCGATTCGTGCTGGGCGACGGCACGCCGCTCGTCGGTGACGAGCCCTACCGCCCGCACACGTTCGTCTGGTTCCACCGCGACCTGCGCGACGAGCCCGAGGTGCCTGGCGAGATGCCGGTGCTCCACGAGGACGACCGGCTGCTCGTGGTCGACAAGCCGGCCTTCCTCGCCACGATCCCGCGCGGGCGCCACGTGCGCCAGAGCGTCGTGGTCCGACTGCGCGACCAGCTCGGCCTGCCCGAGCTGACGCCAGCGCACCGGCTGGACCGCGTGACGTCCGGGGTCCTGGTGCTGGTCAAGGACCGGCGCTGGCGGGGTGCCTACCAGTCGCTGTTCGCGCGCCGGGAGGTGCAGAAGACCTACCTGGCGCTCGCGCGGCACGACCCCGGGCTCACGCTCCCGCTGACCGTGAGCAACCACGTGCGCAAGGATCGCGGCACCCTGCGTGCCGAGGTCGTCCCCGACGCCGCGGTGAACGCGGTGACCCACGTCGACCTCGACGAGGTCCGCGGCGGGCTCGCGGTCTACCGCCTGAGCCCGGCCACGGGACGCACCCACCAGCTGCGCCTGCACCTGTGCGGGCTGGGTGTCCCGATCGTCGGCGACCCGCTCTACCCCGAGGTGCTCGACCTGCCCGTCGACGACATGAGCACGCCGTTGCAGCTCCTCGCCCACACGCTGTCCTTCGTCGACCCGGTCGACGAGCGGCCACGGACCTTCACGAGTCAGCGGAGCCTGCCGCTGACCGTCGACGACCGATGACCTCGCGCCGGTGCGCGGTGCGGCGTGGGGTAGGGTTGCGGAGGTTCATCGGGCTGTAGCGCAGCTTGGTAGCGCACCTGACTGGGGGTCAGGGGGTCGCAGGTTCAAATCCTGTCAGCCCGACCGAGGAAACCGCAGGTCAGAGGCCGTTCCCGCTCGTCGCGGGGGCGGCCTCTGCCTCGTTCTCGGCCCGTTCCTGCGCCGGCGCGACTCCTCGCAGCGACGTCGTCCCCGCGGGGTCCCGGAGGGCCCGTGGAAGACGCCAGCGGCCGGGACGACTTCCTCGACGGGTGAGCCGCGCCGCGTGGGTGGCGCCGCGCGCCTGGGTCGTGGGAGCCGATCGGAAAAGTGACGAAAGTCCTTCGGAGGCCGGGACCATCGCCTAGGCTCGCACCGACGTCGTGCTGGGAGGCACTGGGAGAGGCGTCACGGGAGATCATCGTGTGGAGTCGTGTCAGCGCTGCCGTCGTGGGAGCCGTGCTCGTCGTGGGACTGTTCGGCGCACCCGCGGAGGCGGCCGCCAAGCCGTCGAAGGTCGGGCTCATCACCTTCACGGGTGCGAGCCTCAGCGGGACCAAGGCGTCGCTCTCGCTGCGCTGGCCCGCGGCCCGCAACGCCAGGTCGTACGAGCTGTTCATCTCGCCGTCCTACAGCGGCGTGCTGAAGGCCAAGGTCTACAAGCGCACCAGCAAGACGTCGATCACCCTCGCCGGACTGAAGCGGGGCGCGACGTACTTCATCACCGTCCGCGGCGTGAACGGCTCGAGGAAGGGCGCCCGCGCCTCGCGGGTGGGACGGACGACCATCGTCTCGCAGGGATCCGGTGCCCACGCGCCTCGGAGCGTGACGACGTGGAACCTGTGCACGGAGAAGTCGGGCTGCGTCTCCGGCGGCGGAGCGTGGTCTCGTCGCCAGGCGGCCTTCCAGGCCTTCGTGAAGGCCCGCAGGCCCTCCGTGCTCGCCCTCCAGGAGTCCAAGGTGCTCGCCTCCGGACGTCCGACCGCCGTGCCCGACTACACCCGCGCGGCCTACTACTCGAGCAAGTCCCTGTTCCTGGACTCCTCCGTCTACGGCGTGGTGACCAAGGGCGACACCACCCGCGACGAGATCGACGGCACCCTGCGCGAGTGCCGCGAGGCCGACGACGGACGGTACGGCTGCTTCTCGCTCGGCGGAGGCAAGTACGCGGTGTGGGCCGAGGTCGAGGACCTGGCCACGGGCCAGCACGTGGTCTACGTGAGCGTGCACCTCACGAGCGGCAAGAGCGACGCGGCAGCGAGGACGCGCCGGACCGAGGTGACCAGGCTGGTCGACGCGGTCGCGAAGGCCAACCCCGACGGTCTGCCCGTCGTGCTGGCCGGTGACTGGAACAGCCACCGCAACCGGTCGAACGACTGGCAGGCGTCGGTGCTCCGCGCAGCGGGGTACCGCGACGCCTTCGACCTCGCCCGCAGCGTGGGCCGTCAGCACCACAACAGCTACAACGACTGGGAGACCTCCCCGACCACGTCGGTGACCTGGGGCGACCACGTCGACAAGGTGTGGGTCGTGCCCGGCAGGTCGGTCGTGAGCCGCTGGGAGAACGCCGCGCCGATGGCGGGCACTCGCTACGCCGCGCCGCTGGTCTCCGACCACAACCCGGTGCTGGTGCGCGTCTCGCTCGACTGACGGAGCGCGCGCACCGCCCATATTGCATCGTCCGCGATGTAATCTGGCTCGATGACCGATCCCACGGTGTCCGACCTGCTCTGCTTCGACCTGTACTCCACCTCGCGCCAGATGACGGCCGCGTACCGGCCCATCCTGGACGAGCACCACCTGACGTACCCCCAGTACCTGGTCCTGCTGGCGCTGTGGGAGCGGGACGGACAGAGCGTCAAGGACTTGGCGGCGCGCCTGCACCTCGACTACGGCACGCTGTCGCCGCTGGTGAAGCGGCTGGAGGCGCACGGACGGGTGGTGCGCGCGCGCAACCCCGCCGACGAGCGGTCCACCCTCGTCACCCTCACCGACGAGGGCGCCGCGCTGAGGCCCCTCGCTGCGCGCATCTACGCCCACGGCGCCGAGATCCTCGACATGAGCGAGGCCGACCTCGTGACGCTGCGGCGGCTCGTCGGCACCGTGCGGGAGCGCCTGAGCGCGGCCGCGGGAGCCTGAGCGCATGGAGCCCGAGCGCGTCGACCTCGTCCGGTCCGTCGTCCTCTTCGTCCTGGCCGCCGTCGCCGAGATCGGCGGAGCGTGGCTGGTCTGGCAAGGCGTCCGGGAGAACCGCGGTCTGCTGTGGATCGGCGCCGGCTTCGTCGCGCTCGGCATCTACGGCCTGGTGGCGACCCTGCAGCCGGACGCGAACTTCGGGCGGATCCTGGCCGCGTACGGCGGTGTGTTCGTGGTGGGGTCGCTGCTGTGGGGCATGCTCGTCGACGGCTTCCGGCCCGACCGCTGGGATCTCATCGGCGCCGCCGTCTGTCTCGTGGGGGTCGCGGTGATCATGTACGCACCCCGCGAAGGCTGACCCGAGCCGCGTCCGGGCGGCGTCGGACGGCAGGATGGTCGCGTGAGTGAACTCGCCGCCGATGCAGACCTCGCTGTCAGGCTCGTCACGGAGGCCGCCGCGCTGGCCGCCCGGATGCGGGCGGGCTCCGACCTCGACGTGCGCAGCAAGACCTCCGTCTCCGACGTCGTCACGGCGGCCGACCACGCCGCCGAGGCGCTCGTCGTCGAGGCGCTGCGGGCGGAGCGGCCGGACGACGGGCTGCTGGGCGAGGAGGGCACGGACGAGACCGGTTCGTCCGGCCGCCGCTGGGTGATCGATCCCGTGGACGGCACCTACAACTTCGCCAGTGGATCGGACTACTGGTGCTCCGCCGTCGCCCTCGTCGACGGGGACGAGCTGCTCCTCGGAGCCGTGGCCCACGCGCGGGACGGGGTGCTCGTCGGGGGTCCCGGGACGCCCACCACCTGGAACGGTCGCGAGGTCGGACCCGTCGCCGACGACGAGATCCGCCTGGTCGGCGCGGCCACCTACCTGCACCCGGGCAACGTGGGCGACGCGCACGTGCGCGATCCGTTCCTGCGCGCCGCGGCGCTCCCGGCCACCCTGCGCATGCACGGCTCGGGGTCGATGGACCTCGTCGGCGTGGTGACCGGACGACTCGGGGCCTGGTTCCAGCACAGCACCCCCGCGTGGGACTGGCTGCCCGGTGCCGCGCTCGTCAGGGGAGCCGGTGGCGTGGCGGAGCAGGTGGCGGTCGACGGGCTCACCTGGTCGGTGGCCGGTGGGCGCCGGAGCGTGACCGCCCTCCGAGACGCGCTGGAGGCGGCGCCGTGACGGCCGGGGTCCGCGCGGTGCGAGCCGTCGCGGTGTTCTGCGGGTCCAGCCTCGGGTCCGACGCGGCGTACGGCGACGCGGCCGCCCAGGTGGGCCGCACGCTCGCCGAGCGCGACGTCACGGTGGTCTACGGCGGTGGCCGGGTGGGACTCATGGGGGTCGTGGCCGACGCCGCGCTGGCCGCCGGTGGTCGGGTGGTCGGCGTCATCCCGCAGTCGCTGCACGCGCGAGAGCTCGCGCACACGGGCGTCACCGAGCTGCACGTCGTCGAGACGATGCACGAGCGCAAGCTGCGGATGTCCGAGCTGGCCGACGCGTTCCTCGCCCTCCCCGGCGGCGCCGGCACGCTCGAGGAGATCGCCGAGCAGTGGACGTGGGCCCAGCTCACCATCCACGCGAAGCGGTGCGGCTTCCTCGACGTCAACGGCTTCTGGTCCCCGATCCGCCTGATGCTCGACCGGATGGTCGCCGAAGGCTTCGTCCGCCCGGAGCAGCAGGACATCGTCGACGTCGACGACGACCTGGAGCGCCTGCTCGCCCGCCTCGCCGAGCCGCCGGGCTGGACCGACAAGTGGGGCGGCGCGCTGCCGACCCCGACGCCGTGAGCGACCTGTCCCCGTCACCGCCCGACCGACCCGTCATCGAGGTGGTCGCGGCGCTCGTGAGCGGTCCGGACGGTCGTACCCTGCTCGTGCGCAAGCGCGGCACGGGTCTGTTCATGAACCCGGGCGGCAAGCCCGAGCCGGGTGAGGCGCACGTGGCGGCACTGCGCCGCGAGCTGGCCGAGGAGCTGGGGCTCGACGTGGCCGCCGGCGACCTCGTTCCCCTCGCCACGATCCGCACCGTGGCGGCCAACGAGCCCGGTCACGACCTCCTCGCGCACTGCTTCACGCTGCGTCTGGACGATCCTCGGCACGCTGCGGCCGCAGAGATCGAGGAGGCGCGGTGGGTCGACCCCGCCGACCCGGACGTCGCGCTCGCTCCCTTGGCCTCGGACCACCTGCTGCCGTGGCTGGTCCGGGGGCTCTGAGCCGGTCGGTCTCACCGGCCCCGGAAGCGGTCCATCTCGCGGCGTTCACGCTTGGTCGGGCGACCGGCCCCTCGCTCACGTCGGGGCATCACGAGGCGTTCCTCGCGGGGCGGAGGGGGAGGCGAGTGGTCGGTGTAGCACTCGACGGCGACGGCCGCACCGACCCGCTTGAGCAGCACTCTGCGGACCACGACGACACGGGGACCGCCGGGCGTGGTGGCCTCGACGCGGTCACCGACGTGCACGGCCTGCGACGGCTTGGCGCGCTTGCCGTTGACGTGCACCTGGCCGCCCTTGCAGGCGGTCGTGGCGGCCGACCGCGAGCCGAACAGCCGCACCGACCACACCCACACGTCGGCGCGCACGCTCGTCGGCTCCACCCGTCCAGCGTAGATCCCGGGATCTACGCTGGAGCCATGACACGACCCGACGAGGCGGAGACCATCGAGATCACCGGCGAGATGATCCGGCTCGGGCAGCTGCTGAAGTTCGCCGACGTCGCCGAGTCGGGGGCCCAGGCCGGTGAGCTGGTCGCCTCGGGCGACGTGCGCGTCGACGGCGAGGTCGAGACCCGGCGCGGACGTCAGCTGCACGCCGGTTCGGTGGTGACGATCGCGACCCCGCAGGGGGCGCGGGTGCTGCGTGTCGAGACGGGCTCCGGCGACGGCGACGTCGACGTGCCCTGGTGAGCCGCACCGTGGAGGTCGTCGCCGACCGGGACCGACCCGGCGCCGCCACCGTGCGCGTCGACGGCACGGAGCAGTCGTACGTCGACCTGGACGATCCCACCCGCCTGGAGTTCGACTACGTGCGTCGCATGGCCGACGTCGTCGACACCTCGTGGCCGGCCGGCGAGCAGGTGCGCTCGCTGCACGTCGGGGGAGCGGGCATGACGCTCGCGCGGTACGTGGCCGCCACCCGCCCCCGCTCGCGCCAGCTGGTCCTCGAGCCCGACGCCGCCCTCACCGAGCTGGTGCGCCGTGAGCTTCCGCTGCCCGAGCGCAGCGGCATCCGCGTGCGGCCGCAGGACGGTCGCACCGGCGTGGCCAGCCTGCGCGACGAGGCGTACGACCTGGTGGTCGTGGACGCCTTCGACGGTGCGCGCGTGCCCGCCGACCTGGTGACCCGCGAGTGGTACGCCGACGTCGCGCGCGTGGCGGGCTCCGGCGGGATCGTCCTGCTGAACCTCGCCGACCGGACGCCGTTCGGCTTCGTGCGCAACGCGCTGCGGGCGATCGAGACGTCGCTCCCGCACCTGCTCGTGAGCGCCGAGCCGGCCACCCTGAAGGGACGACGCCACGGCAACGTGCTGGTGGTCGCGTCCCGGTCCCCGGTCGACCCGGGCCCGCTCTCGCGCCGTGCGGCCAGCTCGCCGTTCCCCTACCGCGTCCTCGACACTGCGCAGGTCCGGGACAGGCTCGCCGGGGGAGAGGCCTTCACCGACGAGCGCACCGAGCCCTCACCCGCACCGCCCGGCGGGGCGACGTTCTTCTCCTGACGCCCCGAGGAGTGCTCAGACGAGCCGCTCGCGCCACGCAGCGGGATCGCCCACCTGGAAGGCGGCGGCGTCGCCGAGCCCTTCGCGCTCCCACGTGACCACCAGCAGGTCCTGGCCGGACGAGCGGCCCATGAACGTCCGCGAGACGGACGCGGACGTGACGGTGTCCCGCGGGACCACCACGTCGCGGCCGGCCACCAGGGTGACGAACGCCAGGTGCTCGGGCCCGAGCAGCAGCGAGCCGATGCCACGGACCTGGGTCTGACGGTCCGACGCCACGGCGAAGAGGACGGCCTGCTCCGCGTGCTCGGGGCGGAGCTCGGCCACCCGTCGCCGGTGCTGGCGGCGCAGACGCACCACGCGGACGACGGCAGCCGCGACCAGCAGCAGGACGAGACCCGCCACCAGCCCGAGCACCGTCAGCAGGACGTCCATGCCGGCCCGCTCAGGCCTTGAGCGCGCGCTCGAGCGCGTCGACCGCGTGGTCGATCTCGTCGCGCGTGATGACCAGCGGGGGAGCGATGCGCAGGGTCCGCTCGTGCGTCTCCTTGCACAGCACGCCCTCGTCGCGCAGCGCCATGGACACCTCGCGTCCGGTCTTGGCCATCGGGTCGATGTCGACTCCCGCCCAGAGGCCGCGGCCCCGGACCTCGGCGACGCCCTGGCCGACGAGGGCCTGCAGGCGGTCGTGCAGGTGGTGACCGAGGTCGGCGGAGCGCTCCTGGAACTCCCCGGACGCCAGCAGCTGCACGACGGCGCGCCCGACGGCACAGGCCACCGGGTAGCCGCCGAAGGTCGAGCCGTGCTGGCCGGGCTTGAGCACTCCCAGGACGTCGGCGCGGCCGACCACGGCCGAGACCGGGATGATCCCTCCGCCGAGCGCCTTGCCGAGCGTGTAGAGGTCGGCGCGGACGTCCTCGTGGTCCAGCGCGAACAGGCGTCCGGTGCGGGCCAGGCCCGACTGGATCTCGTCGGCGATCAGCAGCACCTGGTTCTCGGTGCACGCCTCGCGGACGTCGGCCCAGAAGCCCTCGGGCGGGACCACGACGCCGGCCTCGCCCTGGATCGGCTCCATGAGCACGGCCGCCGTGTTCGGGCCGATCGCGTCGCGCACCGCCTGGGCGTCGCCGTAGGGCACCGTGACGAAGCCGGGGGTGAAGGGACCGTAGTTGTCGTGCGCGGCCGGGTCGTCGGAGAACGAGACGATCGTGGTGGTGCGACCGTGGAAGTTGTTCGTGGCCACGATGATCTCGGCGGCGTCGAAGGCCACTCCCTTGACCTCGTACGCCCACTTGCGGGCCACCTTGATGGCTGACTCCACCGCTTCGGCACCCGTGTTCATGGTGAGCACCATCTCGGTGCCGGTGAGCTCGGCGAGCTCGCGACAGAACGCCCCGAACTGGTCGTTGTGGAAGGCCCGCGAGGTGAGCGTGAGCCGGTCGATCTGCTCGTGCGCGGCCCGGACGAGGTCGGGGTGACGGTGACCGAAGTTGAGAGCCGAGTAGCCCGAGAGGAAGTCGAGGTAGCGCGTGCCCTCGACGTCGGTGACCCAGGCGCCCTCGGCCTCGGCGATCACGACGGGCAGCGGGTGGTAGTTGTGCGCCCCCCACTGGTCGTCGAGCGCGATGATCCCTGCGGTGGTCTGCGTGTCGGACATGGCCACCACGGTAACGGCCGCCGCCAGGTCGCCGAAGCCCCTGGCCTAGGGTCGTGCCGTGTCGATGATGCCCACCGTCAGCCCGCGGGGCGCCGCCGTGCGTGCGCTCCGGTCGGTGCTGGTGGGCCTGACCGTGGCCCTGTGCGGCGCCACGGCGCACGTGGGTGCCGGGGGAGAGGTCGGGGCAGGAGCCCTGCTCACGGTCGCGGCCGTCGCCTCGGCGACCACCGCGCTCCTGGCCGGACGTCGGCTCACGACCGGCCAGCTCGTCGGTCTGCTGGCGCTCGGCCAGGTGGGTCTGCACGTCCTGGGGTCCGGATCGGGTCCGCACGACGCCTCGATGGTCCTCACGCACGTGGTGGCCACGGGCATCAGCCTGCTGGCGCTGCGCCACGCCGAGGACCTCTGGTGGCGTCTGGCCGACGCCGTCGGCGACGTGCTGGCTGTCCCGCAGGTCGTGCCCGTGCCTGTCGTCGACCACGTCGTCCGGGTGACGACGACCGTCCACCGCGGTCGTCGGGTGGTCCGGACGGTCAGGAGCCGCGCGCCGCCCTCGGCGGCGTGAGCGACCCGACCGTCCTGCACCACCCGTTCCTGCACCACCCGGAGGTTCCTTCATGTCCATGCACCACTCGCGTCTGCCTGCCCGGCTGACCGCCGCTCCACTCCTGACCGTCGCCGCCGTCCTCGCCCTCGCGGGACCGGCCTCGGCCCACGTGTCCGTCTCCTCGCCCGACGCCGCGCGCGAGGGGTACGGCAAGGTCGTGTTCCGCGTCCCCACCGAGTCCGACACGGCCGACACCACGAAGCTCGTCGTCACCCTCCCCGCCGACACCCCGTTCCTCCACCTCACCGCGCAGCCCAAGCCGGGGTGGAAGGTCTCCATGCAGGAGGGCCCGCTCCCCGAGCCCGTGGAGGTCGACGGCACCGAGATCACCGAGGCCGTCCGCACGGTCACCTGGACCGCCGAGGGTGACGGCATCGCACCCGGTGAGTTCGACGAGTTCGCGCTCTCCGGCGGCCCCTTCCCCGACGCCGACTCGGTCCGGTTCGCCGCCGAGCAGACGTACGACGACGGCGAGGTCGTCGACTGGGACCAGGTGCAGCAGGGCGACGAGGAGCCCGAGAAGCCCGCCCCGACCCTCACCCTCCTCGCGGCCTCCGCCGACGGCCACGGCTCCGGTGGCCACGGGGCGGGCGCAGACACCGACGAGGCCTCGAGCGCGAGCGACGACCAGGGAGGCTCCGACACCCTGAGCAGGGTGCTCTCCGCTGCAGCGCTCGCCGTCGCCGCGCTCGCCCTGCTGGGTGTCGTGCGGCAGGATCGACGCCGTGCGTAGATCTGTCGGTCCTCTCCTTGCGGTGCTCGTCGCGGCACTGGTGGTCGCGGCGCCCCTGCCGGCGAGCGCGCACGCCGCGCTCGTCGGCACGGACCCGCGCGACGGTGCCGTGCTGGAGACGGCGCCGGCGTCGGTCACCCTCGAGTTCAACGAGCCGGTGACCCGCTCCGAGCTCGTGCTGACCGCGCCCGACGGGTCGCGCGTGCCCCTCGAGGTGTCCGCGCGCGACCGCGAGGTGACCGGCAGCGTCGGCGCGGACGCCGAGGCCCAGCGCGGCACGTACACGATCGCGTTCCGGGTGGTCTCGGCCGACGGGCACCCGATCGCCGGGACGTCGGAGTTCGAGACCACGTCGGGCCGGGCCGTCGAGCAGGTGGACCAGGCGCAGGACGACGAGTCGTTCCTGCACCGTCACGCCGAGCACCTCTGGTGGGCCGTGGGTGGTGGCCTGGTGGCCGTCGGGCTCATCCTGTGGCCGCTCGTCCGCCGACGCAGCGAGGTCGACTCGTGAGCGTCGTGCGGTCGAGCGCGGCGGCGTTCCTCGTCGCCGCCGCGGCCTGCGTCGCCGCCCTGAGCCTGGGCGGCGGCGCGCCCCAGCCCGTGCCCGAGGGTCTGCCCGACCCCGGGCAGCTGGTCGGGTGGGGCCTGCCGCTGCTCAGCGTCGTCTCCGACGCCCTGCTGGTCGTGCTCATCGGCCTGCTGCTCGCCGCGGTGTTCCTCCTGCCGTCGTCGAGCGACGTCGTGCAGGGCCTCAGCGTCGACGCCGTCCGTGGGGCCGCCCGGGCAGCCGCGGCGTGGTCGGTGGTGGGTGTCGCGCTGTACGTCCTCACCGTCGCGGACGTGTTCGCCCGCACCATCGGGTCGATCACCTTCCCTCTGCTCACCGAGCTGGCGACCACGTCCACGGGCGGCGTGGTCCTGCTCCAGGTGGTGGTCGGTGCCGTGGCCTGGGGCGTCCTGCGGTGGACGATCTCCGTCCGTGCCCTGGCGGTCGGCCTCGGCATCGTCCTCGCCTCCCTCGTGCCCGTCTCCTTCGCGGGTCACTCGGCGCAGTCGGGGTCCCACGACCTCGCGGCCCTGAGCCTGCTGCTTCACCTGGTCGGCGTCTGCCTGTGGGTCGGCGGCCTCGTCGCCCTGACCTGGGTGGCGTGGCGGGGGAGCAAGCGACTCACGCCCGCGCTCCGTCGCTTCTCCAGCCTCGCGCTGTGGGCCTTCGTGATCGTCGGGGTCTCGGGCGTGGTGAACGCCGCCGTACGCCTGCGCAGCGTCTCCGACGTCGTCGGCACCGGGTACGGGCAGCTCGTCATCGCCAAGGTCGTGGCACTCGTGCTGCTCGGCTGGTTCGGCTGGGTCCAGCGGCGACGCCTCGCGGACCGCGACGCGGGTTTCCTGCCGATCGCCGCTTCCGAGGTGCTGCTGATGGCGGCGACGATCGGGCTGGCCGTGGCGTTGTCGCGCACCCCGACCCCGGTCGGCGACGTGCTGACCTCCCCGGCGCAGGAGCTGCTCGGCGGACCGCTGCCGCCGGCTCCCGACGCGCTGCGCCTCGCCTGGGGGTGGTCCGCCAACGGTCTCGGACTGACGATCGTCGCGCTCGGCGCCGCGCTGTACCTCCGTGGTCTGTGGACGCTGCGCCGTCGTGGGGTCCACTGGCCGGTGGGCCGCACGATCTCCTGGTTCGTCGGGCTGCTCGTCGTGGCCTGGAGCACTGTCGGTGGACTGGGGGAGTACTCGCACGTGCTGTTCAGCGCCCACATGGTCTCCCACATGCTGCTCTCCATGGTGGCGCCGATCTTCCTGGTGCTCGCCGCGCCGGTGACCCTCGCCCTGCGCACCCTCCCGGGCCCGCGCCAGCCGGGTGACGTCTCGCCACGCACCCTGCTGACGTCGTTCCTGCACTCACGGCTCATGGCGTTCCTGACCCACCCCGTCGTGGGTCCGGCCCTGTTCGTCGGCAGCCTCTACGCGCTGTACTTCACCCCGTTGTTCGGGTTCCTCATGCGCGAGCACTGGGGCCACACGGCGATGGAGGTGCACTTCCTGCTGGTGGGCTCGCTCTTCTACTACGTGATCATCGGCGTCGACCCCTCGCCGCGACGCCTCCCGCCGCTCGCGCGGTTCGGCGTCATGCTCGTGACGTTGCCGTTCCACGCGTTCTTCTCGATCGCGATCATGTCGTCGGCGACCGTCCTCGCGCAGTCGTACTGGACGACGCTCGAGCGGCCCTACAGCACCGACCTGCTGGCCGACCAGTACCTCGGCGGCAGCATCTCGTGGGCGCTCGGCGAGGTCCCGCTGATCCTGGTGATGATCGCCCTGCTCGCGCAGTGGTTCCGCTCCGACCAGCGGGAGGCCCGGCGCCTCGACCGGGCGGCCGACCGCGATGGCGACGCCGAGCTCGCGGCGTACAACGCCCGGCTCCAGGACCTCGCCGCCCACGGCAAGCGGCGCGACCCGGACGCCTGACGGCCCGCCCTCGGCCCGGACGCCCACGTCCTGCACGCACCGGGGCCCCGCACCGAACTCGGTGCGGGGCCCCGGTGACGAGGGAGAACAGGTCCTCAGAAGATGACCTGGCCGCCGCTCGTGGCTGCCGTGAAGCGCTCCTGGGCGTCGGCCCAGTTCGCGATGTTCCAGAACGCCTTGACGTAGTCGCCCTTGACGTTGAGGTAGTCGAGGTAGAACGCGTGCTCCCACATGTCGAGCTGGGAGACCGGGATCAGCGTGGCCGGGATGTTGGCCTGCTGGTCGTACAGCTGCACGATGACGAGCTTCTGTCCGAGCGTGTCCCAGGCCGTGATGGCCCAGCCCGAGCCCTGGATGCCCAGGGCCGTGGCCTCGAACTGCGCCCGGTAGGCGTCGAACGAGCCGAAGTTGTCGTCGATGGCCGCGGCGAGCTCGCCGGTCGGCTTGTCGCCGCCGTCGGGGGACAGGTTCTTCCAGAAGATCGAGTGGTTGATGTGACCACCGAGGTTGAACGCGAGGTTCTTCTCGAGCAGGTTGATCGTGTCGTACGACCCGGCCGCGCGGGACTCCTCGAGCTTCTCGAGGGCCGTGTTGAGGCCGTTCACGTAGTTCTGGTGGTGCTTGCTGTGGTGCAGCTCCATGATCTTGCCGGAGATGTGCGGATCGAGTGCGCCGTAGTCGTAGGGCAGCTCGGGCAGGGTGTAGTCGGCCACGCGTCCTCCTAGGTCGGGGCACACGTGGTGCCCGCGGTTTCGAATCTGGTCGTGCTCGTTCAGTCTGTCAGTCGCTCCCGCACACGCAAGAGCGGCCCGCCATGCGGACGCGGGGAGCTTTCGTCGCGCCGGTCCGGGACGTCCCCGTCCGTGCGGTGCGATGCCCTAGGCTGATCCCCGCGATGACGGAGCAGCAGGAGGATCGACGTGGGTGAGGACAGGGTCCTGACGATCCCGAACCTGCTCAGCGTGGTTCGGATCGTCCTGCTGCCGGTCTTCCTCTGGCTGGTGCTCGTGCCCGAGGCCGACGTGCTGGCCCTGCTCGTGCTCGTGGTCTCCGGCATCACCGACTACCTCGACGGCAAGCTCGCCCGGCGCCTGAACCAGACCTCGAAGATCGGCGCGATCCTCGACCCCGTCGCCGACCGGCTCTACATCCTCGCCGTGGTCGTCGGGCTCGCGCTGCGCGACATCATCCCGTGGTGGCTGGCGGTCATGCTGCCCCTGCGCGACGTCTTCCTGTTCAGCCTCGTGCCGTTCCTGCGCACCCGGGGCTACAGCTCCCTGCCGGTGCACTTCCTCGGCAAGGCCGCCACGGCGGGCCTGCTCTACGCCTTCCCGCTCCTGCTGCTGGGCGACGGCAGCGGCACGGTCGCCGACCTCGCCGACGTCTTCGGCTGGGCCTTCGCCATCTGGGGCGTGGGTCTCTACTGGTGGGGCGGGGTGCTGTACGCCTTCCAGGTGCGCCGGCTGCTGGCCACCACCGAGCGCGTCCCGCGCTGAGGTCGCTGCGTGTCCGCCGTCCGTCCCGCCGAGAACCTGCTGGAGCAGGTGGCCGAGAACGCGCTCGACGACGACTACTACGTCGTGCGGGCGGGGGAGCCGTACGGCGACCGCTCCGCGACGACGCCCGCGGTCGGTGTCGTGGTGGCGGTCCTCGCTGCGCTGCTGACCATCACGGCGGTCCAGACGCAGAACGACCGGCCCGGGTCCGACCTCGAGCGGCGCACCCTCGCCGCCGACGTGGCCGACCGGCGTGACGTCCTCGCCGCCCGCCAGGGTGCCGCCGAGGCGTTGCGCGACCAGGTCGCCGCGCTCCAGGGCGGCGCCGGTCCCGAGACGTCGACCGACGTCGCCTCCGACACGGTGCTCGCCGGGGGCAGGGCGCTGCGCGGCACGGCGCTCGTGGTGACCATGGCGGGCAGCCCGGACGGCGAGCGCGCGGGTCGTCTGACGGTGCAGGACCTGCTGACCGTGGTGAACGGGCTCTGGTACGCCGGTGCGGAGGCGATCTCGGTGGGTGGCCAGCGCCTCACGTCGGAGTCGGCGATCAGCAGCATCGACGGCAACCTCACCGTCAACTTCTCGCGCATCGAGGTCCCGGTGCGCATCGTCGCCCTGGGCGACGGGGCCTCCCTGCGCTCCCGGCTGGAGTCCAACCCGGCGGGACGGTACCTCGCGGGTCGGGCCGACAGCGCCGGCATCTCCGTGGGCATGGCACCATCGGACGACGAAGAGGTGCCGTCCGCGCCCGAGGAGCAGACGGGCCTGCGTCGCGCCGAGCCTCTGCCGGCGTCGGCGGACGACGCGCGAGGGGAGGGCTGAGCATGATCCCGGTGCTCGGACTCGTGGTGGGCGTGGCGCTCGGGCTGTTCCTGCAGCCGGAGGTGCCGTTGTGGCTGCAGCCGTACCTGCCCATCGCGATCGTCGCCGCCCTCGACGCCGTCGTCGGCGCGCTGCGCGCGCTCGGGGAACGACGCTTCGACGACCGGGTCTTCGTGGTCTCCTTCATCTCCAACGTGTTCATCGCCGGCTTCATGGTCTTCCTCGGCGACCAGCTCGGCGTGGGCTCGCAGCTGTCGACCGGCGTGATCGTGGTGCTGGGCATCCGCATCTTCGCCAACGCGGCGGCCATCCGTCGCAGGATCTTCCATGCCTGAGTCCGACGACGCCGCGCCCGTCGCCCAGGAGTCCGGCAACCGGTTCGCGTCGCAGGCCGTGGTGGCCCTGCTCGTGGGCGCCCTCGCCTTCGGTGTCACCGTCCAGGTCCGCCAGGACGACTCGACCGACTTCGGGTCCCTGCGGGGGATCGAGCTCGTCGAGCTGCTCAAGTCGGTGGACGTCGCGAACGAGCGTCTCGCGGCCCAGATCGACGACCTGACCGCCACCCGCGACCGGCTCCTGAGCTCGCGCGGCGACTCCGGAGAGGCCGAGGACGTGGCGCGCCAGCGGGCCGAGCAGCTCGCCGTGCTCGCCGGCTCGATCGGTGCCACGGGCCCCGGCGTCCGGCTCAGCATCGACGACGCCGACGGCGTGGTCGACGCGGGACTGGTGCTCGACGTGCTCCAGGAGCTGCGTGAGGCGGGGGCCGAGGCGATCGTCGTGAACGACACCGCCCGCGTCGTGGCGCAGACCTACGTGCTCGACGACGAGGACGGCCTGCGCATCGGAGGGCGCCAGGTGACCAGTCCGTACGTGATCGACGTGATCGGTGATCCCGGCACCCTGGACGAGGCGGCGTCGTTCCGCGGCGGCATCATCGACATCCTCCGCGCCCGCGGCGCCCAGGCCTCGGTGGCCCGACGCGACACCATCACCATCACGGCCCTGGCTGACGTGAAGACCCCCGAGTACGCTCGTCCCGACGTCGGCGGCTCGTGAACCGGCCCCAGCTGATCTCACGGCCCCCCTCACGACCCCACCCCACCACGACAGCACTGACCAGGAGCGACGCGTGATCCCTGAGGACCTGTACTACAGCGAAGAGCACGAGTGGGTGCGCGTCGAGGGCGACGTCCTCGTCGTGGGGATCACCGACTTCGCGCAGGACCAGCTCGGCGACATCGTGTTCGTCGACCTCCCCGACGTCGGTGACGACGTCCAGTCCGGGTCCGTCGTGGGCGAGCTCGAGTCCACGAAGTCGGTCAGCGACATCTTCTGCCCGGTCGACGGCGAGGTGGTGGCCCGCAACGAGAGCCTCGACGGGGCGTCGGAGGTCATCAACTCCGATCCCTACGGCGAGGGCTGGCTGTTCAAGGTCCGCCCCGCCGACGAGGACCCCACCGAGGCCCTGCTCGGCCCCGAGCAGTACACCGCTCTCGTCTCGTCCTGACCTTCGCCGAGGGGCCCTGGGCGACCGTCCACGGGTGCTAGGTTGGACACCTGAACCTCGACCTCGGGGTCAGACATGGTCCGACCGTCCAGCCCACGCCCAGCACACGTACAGCCAGGAGTGATCCGATGTCCTCGCCCGGTCCCGAGCACGGCAACATCCCGGACGAGACGACGCACATCCCGTTGATCGACGCCGACACCGAGGAGATGTCCTCGACCGACGTCGCCGCGGTCGAGAACCTGCCGCTGGGCAGCGCGATGCTGCTCGTCCAGCGCGGTCCGGGTGCCGGTGCACGGTTCCTGCTCGACACCGAGAAGGTCTCGGTCGGGCGTCACCCCGACAGCGACATCTTCCTCGACGACATCAGCGTCTCGCGGCGTCACGCCGTGTTCGCCCGCGCGGGCCAGGGCTACGTCGTGAGCGACCTCGGCAGCCTGAACGGCACCTACGTGAACCGCGACCGCATCGACGGCGACATCACGCTCGGCGGCGGCGACGAGGTCCAGATCGGCAAGTACCGGCTCATCTACTTCGCCGGCGCGCAGCGAGGCCAGGCGTGACCCAGCCGCTGCCCGAGCTCGCGCGGCTCGGCATCGGCAAGGTCCTCGCCGAGCTCCGCGAGGAGTTCCCGTCGCTCACGATCAGCAAGATCCGCTACCTCGAGCGCGAGGGTCTGCTGGAGCCCGAGCGGACCCCGTCGGGCTATCGCAAGTTCTCCTTCGACGACGTGGAGCGCCTGCGCTTCGTGCTGCGCCAGCAGAAGCGGTACTGGCCCCTCAGCGCGATCCGTCAGGCCCTCGACGAGATGGACCGAGGTCTGGTCCCGCAGACCGACATCGACGGCAACATCCGCGTGCCGGACGTCTCGAGCGACGCCGACGGCCTGCCCACGCCCGCGGCGTTCCTGGAGGGACGCAGCCGGGTGCGGCTGAGCCGGGCGGAGGTGCTCGAGAGCTCCGGCGCCACCGAGGAGCTGCTCGAGCAGGTCGAGCAGCACGGGCTGCTCACCCGCCGACCCGGCCAGAGCGCCTACGACGGCGACGACCTCGTCGTCGTCGACGCGGTGGTCCGGCTGGCGGCCCTCGGGGTCGAGCCGCGCCACCTGCGCGCGGTCGTCACCGCCGCCGAGCGCGAGTCCGACCTGCTGGCCCGCGTGGTGCCGGAGCGTCGTCGGCGGGAGGACAAGGCGGCCGCCGCCGAGCAGCTCGGCGAGCTCGCCGCCCTCACCATGCGTCTGCACACCGTTCTCCTGCGCCACCACCTCCGGGACTGACGCCGTGCGTGAGCTCGACGTGGTCGGCGTCCGGGTGGAGATGCCCACGAACCAGCCGCTCGTGCTGCTGCGCGAGAGCGACGGCGTGCGCTACCTGCCGATCTGGATCGGTGCCGTCGAGGCGTCGGCCATCGCCTTCGCCCAGCAGGGCGACGCGACGCCCCGCCCCCTGACGCACGAGCTGATGCAGCGGGTGGTGGAGGTGCTGGGCGACGAGCTCGACGAGGTGCGCATCACCGACGTGCAGGACGGCGTCTTCTTCGCCTCGCTCGTCTTCGGCTCGGGCGCGACGGTCGACGCCAGGCCGTCGGACTCGATCGCGCTCGCCCTGCGGACGGGTGCGCGGATCGTGTGTGCCGAGGACGTGCTGGACGAGGCCGGCATCGCTTCGACCACCGACGAGGACCAGCAGGTGGAGCGGTTCCGCGCGTTCCTGGACGACGTCGAGCCCGAGGACTTCGCCTGAGCGGTCAGACGACCGGCTGAACCCTCAACCCTCGCGTGAGGGTTGCGACACGCCGGTGAACGCCGATGTGATTGACCGGGGGCACCCGCGGGCCTACCGTGAGACCACTGCCGCAAGCGAACACCGTTGTAGTTTCGCCGAGGTGGTCTTTCTTCTCCCCATCTGGAAGGCCAGACCCATGATCGAGCGACGCGACGACGCCCCGGCTGCTGCGGAGGCCGCCGAGGCCGCTGCGCAGGCCGGCGACCAGGGTCTGCTGTTCACCGACGACCTCGAGCCGCTGCCCCGCAACACCGGGTTCCGTGGCCCCACGGCCTGCAGCGCCGCCGGCATCACCTACCGCCAGCTCGACTACTGGGCACGCACCAAGCTCGTGGAGCCGACCGTGCGGTCGGCCACCGGCTCGGGCACGCAGCGGCTGTACTCCTTCAAGGACATCCTGCTGCTCAAGATCATCAAGCGACTGCTCGACGCAGGTGTCTCGCTGCAGCAGATCCGCACGGCCGTCGAGCACCTGCGCGAGCGCGGGACCGACGACCTCACCCAGGTCACGCTCATGAGCGACGGCGCGAGCGTCTACGAGTGCCGTTCCGCCGACGAGGTCATCGACCTGCTCCAGGGTGGCCAGGGTGTCTTCGGCATCGCCATCGGCGGTGTCTGGAAGGAGATCGAGGGCACGCTGCACGAGCTGCCGAGCGAGCTCTCCGTCTCCGACGACACCACTGCCGACGAGCTCGCCGCGCGGCGCCGCGCCCGTCTGACCAGCTGAGGGCCCGCCTCACCGCTCGCGCGTGCCGTCGCTGGTACCGTGAGCGTGCTGTCGAGCACGCGTGGGAGAGATCGCCCAGGCGGCGCCGAAGGGGCAATTCCTCCCCGGAACCTCTCAGGCACCACGGACCACGCGGACAAGGCGACCCTGAAGCACCCGTTCCGGCGGGGGTGACAGGTGGGGAGGGACCCAGTCGACGACCCCTGGAGCCCTCTCATGTCCTCTGACCGCCCCTCCTCCGACCGGCCGCAGTCGGTCCCGGCGGCCCTGCGCCGCGACACCGACCACTTCGTCGACCGTCACATCGGACCGCGCGCGAGCGACCAGCAGGCCATGCTGGCCCGGATCGGCCACGACTCCCTCGACTCGCTCATGCGGGCCGCGGTGCCGGAGAGCATCCGCGCCTCGGCTCCGCCCGCGCTGCCCGAGGCCCTGGGGGAGCCGGAGGCGCTCGCGACCCTCAAGGCCCTCGCGACGCGCAACAATCCCGGCGTCTCGATGATCGGGCTCGGGTACCACCCGACCGTCACCCCGGCCGTGATCCGCCGCAACGTCCTCGAGGACCCCGCGTGGTACACGGCCTACACCCCCTACCAGCCCGAGATCTCGCAGGGACGGCTCGAGGCGCTGCTCAACTTCCAGACGATGGTCGCCGATCTCACCGGTCTGTCGACGGCCAACGCCTCCCTCCTCGACGAGGGAACGGCCGCCGCCGAGGCCATGACGCTGGTGCGCCGCGCCGCTCGGGGCAAGGACCTGCGGCCCCTCGTGCTCGACTCGCGCCTGCTGCCGCAGACGATCGCCGTGGTGCGCACGCGTGCCGAGGCGCTCGACATCGAGCTGCTCGACGTCGACCTGGGCGTCGACGACGTGCCGGCCGACGTGGCGGGCGCGATCATCGCGTACCCGGCGGCCGACGGTGCCGTGACCGATCCCAGCCGTGCCATCGAGGCGGTGCACGCCGCCGGAGGGCTCGCCGTCGTCGTCGCCGACCCGCTCGCGCTCGTCCTGCTGCGCTCGCCGGGGTCGCTGGGTGCCGACGTCGTCGTCGGGTCGTCCCAGCGCTTCGGCGTGCCGATGTTCTACGGCGGACCGCACGCCGGCTTCATGGCGGTGCGCGACGGCCTGGAGCGACACCTGCCCGGCCGACTCGTGGGAGTCTCGGTCGACAAGGCGGGCCGACCCGCCTATCGGCTGGCCCTGCAGACGCGTGAGCAGCACATCCGCCGGGAGAAGGCGACGTCGAACATCTGCACCGCCCAGGTGCTGCTCGCCGTCACGGCGTCGATGTACGTGGTCTACCACGGCGCGGAGGGCCTGCGGCGGATCGCCGACCACGTGCACACCACGGCTGCCACGCTCGCGGCGGGTCTGGTGGCCGGTGGCGTCGAGGTGCTCCACGAGTCGTTCTTCGACACGGTCGTGGCCCGTGTGCCGGGCGAGGCCGACGCCGTCGTGGGCCGGGCTCGCGCCGAGGGGCTGCACCTGCGCCGCGTGGACACCGACCACGTGGCGGTGAGCACGTCGGAGGTGACCACTCTCGGCCACCTGCAGACCGTCTGGCGGGCCTTCGGGGCCGACACGTCGCACACGGCGCCCGCCCCGGCGGCCCTGCCCGACGCCCTGCTGCGCGACGACGCGATCCTCACGCACCCGGTGTTCTCCGAGCACCGCAGCGAGACGCAGCTGCTGCGCTACCTGCGCACGCTGAGCGATCGCGACTACGCCCTCGACCGCGGGATGATCCCGCTCGGCTCGTGCACCATGAAGCTCAACGCCACCGCCGAGATGGAGCCGATCAGCTGGCCCGGCTTCGCCGACCTCCACCCCTTCGTGCCGGCCGAGGACGCCGCCGGCATGATCGAGCTGGTCGAGACGCTCGAGTCCTGGCTCGCGAGCGTCACCGGCTACGCGGCGGTCTCGGTGCAGCCGAACGCCGGGTCCCAGGGCGAGCTGGCCGGTCTGCTGGCCATCCGGGCGTGGCACCGCAGCAACGGCGACGAGGCCCGCGACGTCTGCCTGATCCCGAGCTCGGCCCACGGCACGAACGCCGCCTCGGCCGTCATGGCCGGCATGCGCGTGGTCATCGTCAAGGCCACCGAGGCGGGCGAGGTCGACCTCGAGGACCTGCGCCGCACGTGTGCCGAGCACGCCGACGACCTCGCCGCGATCATGGTCACCTACCCGTCGACCCACGGGGTGTACGAGGACGGCATCACCGAGCTGTGCGACGTGGTGCACGCGGCCGGCGGCCAGGTCTACGTCGACGGTGCCAACCTCAACGCCCTGCTGGGCCATGCCGAGCCGGGCACGTTCGGTGGCGACGTGTCGCACCTGAACCTGCACAAGACCTTCTGCATCCCGCACGGCGGCGGCGGACCGGGCGTGGGCCCGGTCGCGGTGGCCGAGCACCTGGTCCCGTTCCTGCCGAGCCACCCGCTGCACCCGGTCGCGGCGCGCCGCGAGGGGATCGGTGCCATCAGTGCCGCCCCGTACGGGTCGGCCGGCATCCTGCCGATCCCGTTCGCATACGTGTCGATGATGGGGGCGCAGGGACTGACCGACGCCACGTCGGTGGCCGTGCTGTCGGCCAACTACGTCGCCGCCCGGCTGAAGGACGCCTTCCCGGTGCTCTACACCGGACGGTCCGGGCTGGTGGCCCACGAGTGCATCCTCGACCTGCGCGGCATCGCCAAGCGGACCGGGGTGAGCGTGGACGACGTGGCCAAGCGGCTCGTGGACTACGGCTTCCACGCCCCCACGATGAGCTTCCCGGTGGCCGGCACCCTGATGGTCGAGCCCACCGAGTCCGAGGACCTGGCCGAGCTGGACCGCTTCTGCGACGCGATGCTCGCGATCCGCGCCGAGATCGACCAGGTCGCGGCAGGGGAGTGGCCCGAGGGCGACAACCCGCTCGCCCAGGCGCCGCACGCCGCACGTGAGCTGCTCGACTGGCAGCACGCCTACCCGATCGCCACGGGCGTGTTCCCGACCGGCAGCACCCAGGACAAGTACTTCCCGCCGGTGGGCCGCATCGACCAGGCCTACGGCGACCGCAACCTGGCCTGCTCGTGCCCGCCGATCGAGGCCTTCGCCTGACGGTGCCCGGACCTCAGCGTCGGTCGGCCGCGTCGTCCCACCATCGGACGACCCGGTCGACCACGACGGAGGGGTGACGCACCCACTGCACGTGGTCGGTGGTCCCGCCCTCGGGGGTGGCGTCCTGCGTGTACACCCAGCGGGTGACCGCCGACGGCTCGCAGAACAGCTCGATGAAGCGCTTGTTGGCCGCCGACACGGCGTAGGCGTCGGCCTGGAGGTGCACGACGAAGGTCGGCGTCGACACCTTGGACGAGGCGTCGAACGGAGGCTCGCCGGTGCGCACGAAGTGCGCCCACTCCCGCATGAGCGTGGCGGCACCGGGTGCGCCGAACGCAGGCTTGGGCAGGTGCCCGAGGACCCGGGCGAGGACGGGGACGGCCGAGGCGAACGCCAGCATCGGCAGCCCTCCGTAGGGGTAGTACCGGTGGTGCGGGACGGAGGCGCCGACGAGCACGAGGCCGTCGGCCGTGCGTCCGGGGTCGGCGCTGCTCTGCAGGCCGATCGCGAGCTGCGCCCCGAGGCTGTGGCCCATCAGCAGGACGGGGCGCTCGGGGTCCTCACGACGGGCGGCCGAGACCGCGTCGGCGAGGTCGGCGATCTCGTCGCCGTAGGACCAGTCGGCCGAGCGGGAGGCGACCGGGGTGTCCGGCTCGAAGCCTCGTCGGCCGAGCGCGCGCGCCTGCCACCCCACGTCCTCGAAGGCGGCGACGAGGGGCCGGTAGAAGCGCGACGGCACGGCCATGGCGGGGGAGACGAGCACGATCGGGTCGGACACGAACGTCATCGTGACGTACCGCGCCGACCGGCCGACCGCCAGGGTCGAGCAGGGGCGTCGAGCCTCAGGCGTCCATCTCGGCGACCGGGTCGGTCGTCGGGGCCGGCGACCCTCCGTCGGGCTCGACGGTGACGGCGAACGCGTCGGCACCGCTGATCGACTTCGCGTACATCATCCCGGCACCGCGTCCGAGGACGCCGACGGAGCGCGGGATCCCGTCGTGCATCGCCCAGACCTGGTAGACGTGGTCGTCGTCGAGCGTCTCGAGATCGGTGCCCATGACGACGGCCGCGTCGTGCGACGGGGAGGCGACGATGCGCATCGTGCCCCCGGTGCGCACGCTCCCGTCCAGCATGGTCGCGTCGTCGGCCACCATGACCGCGCTGATGCCTGCGGTGTCGGCCCGCAGCTCCTCGGCCCGGTCGTGCTCGACGAGGTACCCACCGACGGACACCGCGGCCACCAGGAAGGATGCCGCGACCAGCAGACGGGGCACGGCTCGCCGCACCCGGCTGTGCTGGGCGATCGACGTGACCACCGGCCGCTCCTGGGCGGTGGTGGCCACCTCGGCCAGGAGCCGGTCGCGCAGGGCGAGCGGCGGACTGTCGGCCTCGGCCTCGGCCAGGCGTGCAGCGGTCAGGTGGAAGCCGCGGAGCTCCTGCCTGCACTCGGCACACTGGTCGAGGTGGGCCTCGAAGCGGCCCCGCTCGTGGGGGTCGAGGGCGTCGAGCGCGTACGGCGCGGCGAGTCCGTGCAGATCGGTGGTCATGAGGCCTCCACCCCGAGGCAGTCGCGCAGGCGGATCAGCCCGTCGCGCATGCGGGTCTTGACGGTGGCCGGGTTGGCGTCGAGCACCTGGGCGACCTCCGCGTACGTGTATCCCTGGTAGTACGCGAGGTTGACGGCCTCGCGCTGCAGGTCGGTGAGTCCCTCCAGGCAGCGACGCACCTGCTCGTGCTCCAGCCGCACCGTGACGGTCTCGAGCACCTGGTCGTGGTCGACGCCGGGGGACCAGTCGTAGCTGTTCTCGCGGTTGGTGGCGGCCTGGTCGTGCCGGACGGCGTCGACCGCGCGGCGGTGGGCCAGCGTCAGCACCCAGCTCTTGGCACTGCCACGGGCCGGGTCGAAGCGGGCGGCGGTCTGCCAGACCTGGAGGAAGACCTCCTGGGCGACCTCCTCGGCCCGCGCGGGGTCGCGGATGACCCGGCGGGCCATCCCGAACACGGTGGCACCCAGGGCGTCGTAGAGAGCGGCGAAGGCCGTCTCGTCCCCTCGTGCGACGAGGACCAAGAGGTCGTCGGGCTCGACGGGTTCCTGGGACTCGGGAACGGCGGCGAGCCGATCGGCTGCTGACTGGCTCATGCGCGACTCCTTCCCGAACAAGCTTCTACGTGCCATTCGCGGCTGCCTTCGAGTCGGATGGGTGGTGCAGGGGAGGAGTTCTCACAACATCCTAGGCGGGACCCTCTGCTCGCCCTGCGACCGTGGTCCCGCTGTGCCACCGTGGTCGCATGGACGCCGAGCAGCGATCGGGTCGCCTGGACGACGTGCACGTCCCCCAGCGGCCGAGGGCCGTCGTGCTGATGCTGCACGGAGGCCGGCAGCAGAGCGAGGAGCCGGTGCGCAACCGGCACGCGAGCTGGTGGCGGATGGCCCTGCTGTCGAAGGCGTTCGCGCGCACCGCTCGCCGTGAGCACCTGGCGGTGCACCTGCTGCAGTACCGCGCACGCGGATGGAACGACGCGGCCCGCCCGTGGCCCGTGGCCGACGCGCGCTCGGCTCTCTCCGAGCTCCGCGAGCGGCACGGCGACCTGCCGGTCGTCCTCGTCGGGCACTCGATGGGTGGGCGCACCGCGTGCCGCGCGGCCGACGACCCCTCGGTGGTCGGTGTCGTGGCCCTGGCGCCGTGGCTGCCGCAGGGTGAGCCCGTGGGCGCGCTCTCCGGACGTGCCCTGCACGTCCTGCACGGCACGATGGACCGGTGGACGTCGGCACGGCTCAGCGCCGACTACGTGGAGCGTGCTCGACGGGTGGCCACCGAGGCCACCTGGGAGTCGCTCGCCGGCGCCGGGCACTACATGTTCCGGCGGGTGCGGGCCTGGAACGCGTTCGTGGAAGACTCGGTCCTGCGGATCGTCGGCGCACGGGCGGACGGCCGCCACGACCACGACGACGACGCCACCAGAGGACCAGCCTGACGTGACCGACACGATCGCCTACGGCGTGGCACTCCTCGCGACCGTGGTGGCCGTGTTCGCGGCGGGCCACACGGTCCGGGACGCCCCGTTCGGCAACCCGCTCTTCTACGCCGTCGCCGTGCTGGAGGCCGTGCTCCTCGTGGTGATGGTCGGGGCCTTCGTGGCGCTGGCCGGCACGGACCGCGACGTCGCGGGTGGGCTCTTCGTCTCCTACCTCGTGACCGTCGTGGTGATCCCGCCGGCGGCCGTCCTCTGGGGGATCGCCGAGAAGAGTCGCTGGGGCACGGGGGTCGTCGTGGTGGCGCTCCTGACCGTGGCCGCCCTCATGGTGCGGCTCCTGGGCATCTGGAAGGGAACCTATGTCTGAGTCGTCCGCCCCGTCGCCGGGTCGCACGTCCACCGGGCCGGGCCGCGCCCTCGTCGCCGTCTACGCGGTCTTCGCCGTCGCGGCCACGGCACGGTCGGTCTACCAGCTCCTCGTGAAGGCGGACGAGGCCCCGGTGGCCTACACCCTCTCCGCCGTCGCCGGCGGCGTCTACGTCGTGGCGACCGTGGCGCTCGCGACGGACCGGCACCGGCTGGCCGTCGCCGCCGTGGGCTTCGAGCTGGTGGGGGTGCTCGGCGTCGGTGTGCTGTCGCTCGTCGACGGTGCGCTGTTCCCCGACCAGACGGTGTGGTCCGACTTCGGTGCCGGGTACGGGTACATCCCCCTGGTGCTGCCGTTCGTGGGCCTGTGGTGGCTGCACCGCACCGCGGGCCAGGCTCAGTCCAGGCCGCAGGCCGACCGCACGTAGTCGAGGATCGCGGTCCGGCGCTGCCGGTCGAGCGGCAGGACGAAGGTGGTCCCGTCGGGCAGGCCGGGAGCGGAGACCTCGACGGGGACGAGGCGACCCACCTTGTCCTCGGCGATCGCGTGCGGGTCGCAGCGCGCCGGCTCGAGGACCAGGTCGGCGCGCACCGGAGCGCCACCGACCGCCACGTCGGTCGCGGACCCACGGGTGGGCCGGACGAGCGGCGTGGGGCGGTAGCCCACGATCCGGACCGCGCTCGCCCGGTCGCGCGGCGTGAGCGTGATCGGGACGCGCAGTGCACCACCGTCCTCCACCGGCAGGCCGACGTCCATCCGCGCGGCTCGTTCCAGCGTCGCGCGGGCGCAGTCGCCGTCCAGGACCCGCGTCACGGCCCCGTAGCGGTCCTCGACGGCGAGGGTGGATCGTCGTTCGCGCTCGTCACCGACCCGGTAGGTCAGGGTCACGGTGTAGCGCGTCGTGGCACCGCACCGCCCACGGGGGAGCGTGACGACCACGTCGGTGTCGTACCCCGCTCCCACCCTCTCGGTGCCGGTCCAGACGACGGCGCGGGAGCGGCTGGAGGTCAGCACCAGGTCGGAGACGACCAGGTCGCGGTCGCTGCGGTTGCTGATCCGCACGAACGCCCCACGGTCCTGGCGCTGCATGCGGCCCTGGTCGACGAGGGCGCTCACACCGTCGGGCAGTGGAGCGTCCTGCGGGCCCGGGCTGCAGGCCGGGAGCAGCGCGGCGAGCAGCGCGACGCCACCGACGACGGCGACGCGGGCGGACCTCATGCCGTCATCGTGACGTGTGGTGGGGGTCGTGTCAGGAGGGCCAGTCGGGGGAGAGCCGCACGACCTCGCCCACGACGGTGACGGCGGGGGAGCGTACTCCCCGCTGGACGCAGAGGTCGGCGATCGTGCCAAGGGTGCCGACGGTCGTGCGCTGGTCGGGGGCGAAGCCACGCTCGACCACCGCCACCGGTGTGCCGGGCGCGTGCCCCGCCGCGACGAGGCTGTGTGCGCTCTCGGCGAGCCGACGCACGCCCATGAGCATCACGATCGTGTGGCCCGGGGACACGGGCAGCTCCTCGAGCTCGTCGTGGGCCGTGACCACGCTGAACCCCGTGGCCACGCCGCGATGGGTCACAGGGATGCCGGCGGCAGCCGGGACGGCGATAGCGCTCGTGACCCCGGGGACGACCTCCACGGCCACCCCGGCGGCCTCGCAGGCCAGGCGCTCCTCGCCGCCGCGACCGAGCACGTAGGGGTCCCCGCCCTTGAGCCGCACGACGACCTTGCCGGCGCGGGCGTGCTCGACCAGGAGCCGGTTGATCTCGTCCTGCGGGACCGGGTGGTGGTCGGGCAGCTTGCCCACGTCGATCACCTCGACGTCGGCAGGCAGCTCCGCGAGCACGTCGAGCGGGGCGAGCCGGTCGACCACGACGACGTCGGCCTCGGCGAGAAGACGCCGTCCGCGCGTGGTCAGGAGGTCGGCGCTGCCGGGGCCCCCGCCCACGAGGGCCACGAAGCCCTCGGGGTGGTGGGTCCGGTGCCGCAGGGGGAGGTCGCCGGACTGCAGGGCCGCCGCGACGGCGTCGCGCAGCGTGGACGCTCGACGGGCGTCGCCACCGCCGCTGACCGCGACGTGCACGTCGTCGACCGCGGCGACCGCCGGCATCCAGGCGGTCGCCCCGTCGGGGTCGCCCCCCTTCAGGCACCACACGCGTGCCTGCTCGGCGTCGGCGGCCACCTGGTCGTCGACCGGACTGTCGGTGGCGGTCTGCACGAGCCAGGCGCCGTCGAGGTCGCCGGGGCGGTAGCCACGCTCGATCCAGGCCAGTCGGCCCTCGACCGCGAGCTCCCGGATGCGTGCGCTCACCGTGGGGGAGACCACCACGAGGTCCGCCTCGGCCGCCAGCAGGGCGTGGACTCGCCGGGTCGCCACGTTGCCGCCCCCGACGACCACCACACGGCGTCCCTCGGGGCGCAGGGTCAGCGGCAGCGGCATGATCAGACCGCGGCGGTCGCGAGCAACGCGTCGCCGACCATGCCGGCCGCCAGCGTCGTGCCGTCCTGGGCGTCGACGAGCAGGAACGAGCCTCCTGCACGGGCGTGCAGGTACTCCTCGGCCGGAATGGGTGACGCCAGCCTCAGGCGCACGTGGCCGATGTCGTTGAGCTCCAGGCGGTCGGCCGCGTCGAGGCTGGCGGTCTCGAGGTCGAGCCGGCCGGTGATCTCGGTGACCATCGCCTGCACCGTCCTGGTGCCGTGCTTCACGAGGACCTTCGTCCGCGGTGCCAGCGAGTGGTCGGCGAGCCAGGCGATCGTGCCGTCCACGTCCTGGGTGAGCGACGGGACGCTGCGGGAGGTGACGATGAGGTCCCCGCGCGCGACGTCGACGTCGTCGGTGAGCCGCAGGGTGACCGACTGCGGCGCGAACGCCTCCGTCAGCTCGCCGTCGGCCGTGTCGATGCCGGCGACGGTGCTCGTGCGGCCGCTCGGCAGCACCGTGACCGGGTCGCCCGGGCGGACGAGACCCGACGCGATCTGCCCCGCGTACCCGCGGTAGTCGCGGTGCTCCTCGCCGCCGGCCGCCTGGGGCCGGATGACGAGCTGGACGGGGAAGCGCAGGGGCTCGGAGTGCGGCTCGCCCGCGGGCGAGAGCGTCTCCAGGAACGTGAGGAGGCTCGGTCCGTCGTACCAGGGGGTGCGCACCGACCGCTCCACGACGTTGTCGCCGTCGAGGGCGGACACCGGGATCGTGGTGACGTCGGTGAGGCCCAGGGACGCCGCCGAGGTGACGACCTCGTGCGCGACCCGCTCGTAGGTGGCCTCGTCGAAGCCGACCAGGTCGATCTTGTTGACCACCACGACCACGTGCGGCACCCGCAGCAGCGAGGCGACCGCGAGGTGCCGACGGGTCTGCTCCTGCAGCCCCTTGCGGGCGTCGACGAGCAGCACCACGACGTCGGCGGTGCTGGCGCCGGTGACGGTGTTGCGCGTGTACTGCACGTGCCCGGGGCAGTCGGCCAGGATGAACGACCGCTCGGCGGTCGCGAAGTACCGGTAGGCCACGTCGATCGTGATGCCCTGCTCGCGCTCCGAGCGCAGGCCGTCGGTCAGCAGCGCCAGGTCGGCGGAGGCGAGGCCGCGGTCGCGGCTGACCCGCTCGACGGCGTCGAACTGGTCGGCGAGCACCGACTTGGAGTCGTAGAGGAGTCGACCGACGAGCGTCGACTTGCCGTCGTCGACGGAGCCGGCCGTGGCGAGCCTGAGCAGCGTCTTGGTGGGCAGCGTGCGCATCAGAAGTACCCCTCCTTCTTGCGGTCCTCCATGGCGGCCTCGGACGCGCGGTCGTCGGCCCGGGTGGCTCCGCGCTCGGTCAGACGCGTGGCCGCGACCTCGACGACGACGTCGTCGACGGTGGCGGCGTCGCTCTCGACCGCACCGGTGCAGGACATGTCGCCGACGGTGCGGTAGCGCACCAGACGGCGCTCGACGGTCTCGCCGGGCCGCGGCTGCGAGACGTCGCTGACGCTGACGAGCATCCCGTCGCGCTCGAAGACGTCGCGCTCGTGGGCGTAGTAGAGCTCCGGCAGCGCGATGTCCTCGGCGGCGATGTACTGCCAGACGTCGAGCTCGGTCCAGTTGCTCAGCGGGAAGACCCGCACGTGCTCACCCGGACGGTGGCGGCCGTTGTAGAGGTTCCACAGCTCGGGGCGCTGGTTGCGGGGGTCCCACTGGCCGAACTCGTCGCGCAGGCTGAACACCCGCTCCTTGGCGCGGGCCTTCTCCTCGTCGCGACGGCCGCCGCCGAAGACCGCGTCGAACTTGTGGTCCGTGATCCCGTCGAGCAGCGGCTGGGTCTGCAGCTGGTTGCGGGTGCCGTCGCTGCGCTCGCGAAGACGGCCGTCGTCGATGTAGTCCTGCACCGACGCGACCTCGAGGCGCAGGCCGAGCCGCTCGACCGTCGCGTCGCGGAACGCGAGCACCTCGGGGAAGTTGTGCCCCGTGTCGACGTGCATGACCGGGAAGGGCACCGGCGCCGGCCAGAAGGCCTTGGTGGCCAGGTGCAGCATCACGACCGAGTCCTTGCCGCCGGAGAAGAGCAGCACGGGCCGCTCGAACTCCGCCGCCACCTCGCGGATGATGTGGATGGCCTCCGACTCCAACCAGGAGAGCTGGTCGAGCCGGTAGGTCGGGCGGCCGGCCGTGCCGGGCGCGTCGTCGACGACGGTCATGCGTTCCTTCTCGATCTCGGCGGTCGTGCGGGGGTGCTCACGTGTGCAGGCCGCACTCGGTCTTGTCGACGCCGGCCCAGCGGCCGGCGCGGGGGTCCTCGCCCGGGGCGACCCGCCGGGTGCACGGCGCGCACCCGATGGAGGGGTAGCCGTCGTTGACGAGCGGGTTGACGATCACGTCGTGCTCGTCGGCGTAGGCGAGCACCTCGTCGAAGGTCCACGCCGCGAGCGGGTTGACCTTGACCAGCTGGTTCTTCTCGTCCCAGGTGACGAGCGGCGTGTCGGCACGCGTCGGGCCCTCGTCGCGGCGGACGCCCGTGATCCACACCTCGTACTCGCCGAGGGTGCGGGTGAGCGGCTCGACCTTGCGCAGGTGGCAGCAGAGGCCCGGGTCGCGGGCGAACAGGTACTTGCCGTGCTCGGCGTCCTGCTCGGCCACGCTCTGGCGCGGCATGACGTCGACGATCGTGAGCTCCATGGACGACTCGACGGCGTCGCGGGTGCCGATCGTCTCGGCGAAGTGGTACCCGGTCTCGAGGAACAGCGTGTCGACCCAGGGCAGGTGCTGCGCGACCACGTGGGGGAGCACGGCGTCGGCCATGGAGCACGCGACTGCCGTGCGGTAGCCGAACTCCTCCGCGACCCAGGCGAGCACCGCGCGGGTGCCGTCCGGGCCGGCCGGCTGGTCGGCGAACCGGGCCTCGGCCTGCTCGGCGACGGCGCGCAGGGTGGCCGGGTCGCGTCGCGGGCCGAGCACGGCCTCGCGGGTGCGGTGGTGCTCCACGCGGGCCTCGTCGTGGGCGACCTGACGGGCGCGACGCTCGGCGAGCGTCGGTCCCGCGGGCGGGATGGTCTCGGACATGGTCCCAGCGTAGGCGGGGGTCCCGAGCGGTGAGAGCGGTCGCCGCATCGTGGACAGGTGCGCTAGGACACCTCGACGGGTGCGCGGTCCATGGCCCGGAAACGACGGTCCACGACCGGTGCCAGCGTGGTCACGAGGTAGAGCGCGCCGGCCACCAGGAAGGCGGCCCGCAGGTCCAGCAGGGCGAGCAGCGCGCTGCCCACGAGACCCCCGAACGGCATCAGGCCCCAGGCCACGGCGGTCGACATCGCGCCGACCCGGCCCACGAGGTGCCGCGGGATGCGCTCGAAGAACACGGCTCCCACGACCGGGTTGAGGAACCCGGAGGCGAGTCCGGCCACGGCCATGACGACCACCGGTGCCGAGGTGACGTCGGACCAGGCGAGCACGGCGAACCGGGGCAGGCCGCACAGCACGAACGCGACGACGTAGACGGCGAACCGCGGCATCCGGTCGGCCCACGCGGCTGCCACGAGCGAGCCGACGACCGACGTCCCCGCCATGACCGCGAGCAGCAGTCCCACCGCGCCGACCCCGGAGCCGGTCTCGACGGCCCAGACGGGCAGGAGGACCGCGGTGAACGCGACGTCCAGCAGGTTGGTGAACGCGATCATGACCGTGAGCGCCAGGATCACGGGGTCGCGGCGCAGGAACTGCCACCCCGCACGCAGCCGCGCGAGGTAGGAGTCGGGGTCGACGTCGGCCGGCACGCCACCGCCGACCGAGCGGGCTCCGAGGCCCAGGACGAGCGCCGCGAGCGCGAGCCCCGCGGCGTTCACCGCCAGGGCGTCCGCGGCGCCCACGAGGGCGACCAGGCCCGCTGCCAGGGCCGCACCCACGAGGCTCGAGGTGCGCTCGACCGTGGACGCCAGCCCTGTGACGCGTTCCATGGGCTGTCGCGTGGACTCCGCGAGCACCGGGACGAGGCTGTGCCGGGCGGCGTCGGCCGGACCGCGCAGGGCGCCGGTGGCGGCGACGAGCACGAGGAGTGTGGGGAAGGAGAGCGCGTCGAGATGGTGCAGCGCGGGGATGGCGGCGACCGTGAACGCGCTCGCGGCGTCGCAGCCGACCGCCACGCGTCGGGCACCGAGGCGGTCGATGGCCGGCCCCGACAGCACCTTCGCCACCACGAGGGGAGCGAGCTCGGCGAAGGCCACCACGCCCGCTGCGGTGGGGGAGCCCGTGGTGGTGAGGGCGAGCCAGGGGAGGGCGACCGCCGCCAGCCGCGTCCCGGTGAGCGCGAGAGCGTCGGCGAGCAGCCATGCTGCCAGGACCCTTCGACCCCGATCGGTGAGCAGACGCCCGGTCACGCCCCGGTCACGCTCCCGGGCCAGGGGTTGGCGTGCAGGCGCACGACGACGGGGCGGGCGTCGGGGTGGTCCTCGTCCTGCACCTCCTCGAGCACCGCCTCCAGCCGTTCGACGAGCCGCTGGGCGGTCTCGGGGCGCAGGCGCCGCACGTAGTCGCTCAGGGTCGAGGCCGAGCGCCAGGCCTGGGGCAGCAGAGAGAACTCCTCGACGGCGCGCTGCATCTGCTCGGCGTGCACGACCGCGACCGCCTGGGCGAAGGCGTCGACGGCTGCGAGCTCGTCGGCGTCGCGGGGACTGCCGGTCGACGTGCTGCGGTGCGAGGCGCGCCACCGCCGGGTCCGGGCGTCGACGTCGTCGCCGGCGTCCTCGACGAAGCCGTGCACCGCGAGCTGGCGCAGGTGGTAGGAGGTCGCTCCCGACGACGTCCCGGTCCGCGCGGCGAGCTCGGACGCGGTGGCGGGTCCCTCGAGCCGCAGCAGGCCGAGCAGTCGGAGGCGCAGCGGGTGGCTGAGGGCTCGCAGTCCCGTCGGGGACGGGGTGACGCTGTCGGCGGTCGGGGCGTCGTGCTCGTCGATCATGATGCGAGCCTAGATCACAAAGAACTCTTTGCAAAGATCTCTTGGCGATCGTGGTCGCCATGACGGGGGGTGACCGGACGCCACCGGGCTCGTAGGGTCGACCCATGGCGCGCTACCTCGAGATCCACCCCGAGAACCCCCAGCCCCGAGCGGTCGAGCAGGCCACCGCGATCCTGCGCGACGGCGGGCTGATCGCCTATCCGACCGACTCCGGCTACGCCCTCGGCGCAGCGCCCGGGAACCAGGAGGCCCTGGACCGGATCCGCAGCATCCGTCGGCTCGACGACAAGCACCACTTCACGCTCGTGTGCAGGGACTTCGCCCAGCTCGGCCAGCTGGTGCACGTCGACAACGCGATCTTCCGTGCCGTCAAGAGCGCGACGCCCGGCCCGTACACGTTCATCCTGCCGGCCACCCGCGAGGTTCCCCGGCGGATGCTGCACCCCAAGAAGAAGACGGTGGGCGTGCGGATCCCCGACCACGTGGTCGTGCGCGCGCTCCTGGAGTCGCTGGGGGAGCCGATCCTGTCGAGCACGTTGATCCTGCCCGACCACGAGGAGCCCATGACCGAGGGCTGGCTGGTGAAGGAGGAGCTGGACCACCTCGTCGACGCAGTGGTGGAGTCCGGCGACGTGGTCGCCGAGCCCACCACGGTGGTCGACTTCGTGGACGGCGTCCCCGAGATCGTCCGCGAGGGCGCCGGCGACCCCGACCGCTTCCGATGAGCGGACCGGCCACCTTCGTCCTCGTCCCCGGCGCGGGCGGGGCACCGTGGGGCTGGAGCCGACTCACCCCGTTGCTCGAGGCCGCCGGCCACCGGTGCGTGGTCGTCGACCTCCCCGGTCCGGACCCGACGGTCGACCTCGACGGCTACGTGGCGCTGGTCGTCGACGCCATCCACTCGGCGCGGGAGACGCCTGGACCCGTGGTGCTCGTCGGTCAGTCCTTCGGCGGGTTCAGCACGTCGGCGGCCGCCGCGCGGGAGCCGGTCGACCAGCTCGTGCTGCTGAACGCGATGATCCCGGCCCCGGGCGAGTCCGGTGGCGCGTGGTGGTCGGCCGTCGGCCTCTCGGGCGCTCGGCGCGAGGCCGAGGCGGCGGCCGGCCGCGATCCCCAGGCTCCTTTCGACCCGCTCGCGGTCTTCTTCCACGACGCCGCCGACGACGTGCTGACCGAGGCCGCCGACCAGGACCGCGACGAGTCCGACGCCTCCTTCGGGTCCGTCTGGCCGGCCGACGCCTGGCCCGACGTCCCGACGGTCGTGCTCGTCGCCGACGACGACCGGCTCTTCCCGCCCGACTTCCAACGACGCGTCGCACAGGAGCGGCTCGGCCTGGGGGTGACCGAGGTGCCGGGCGGTCACCTCAACGCCCTGACCCGCCCGAGCCAGCTCGCCGAGGAGCTGGTGAGGATCGCCCGCTCAGCGGGTCGCTGAGGTGCGTCGGCCGGCGAGGGCGACGAGCGCGGAGGCCGCGGTGAGACCGGCGAGCAGCAGCATCGTCTGGGTGCCGTCCAGCCACGACAGCAGCAGGGTCGCGAGGTACGGCGCGGCGAAGCCGACGTACGTGAGGCTGTAGAACACCGCGTTCACGGTGGCCAGGTCCCGTGCCGGGGTGATCGTCTCGACCGTCCGGAGTCCGGCCACCAGGACGAAGCCGTAGGCCGTGCCCAGCAGCATGCAGGCCGGGACGACCAGCCAGGACGCGCCGGTGGTGGCGGCGAGCGCCCCCACGCCGAACCCGGCCACACCCGCTCCCATGCCCACCGCGAGCGTGACGCCGGTGGCGAGCCTGCGGCCGTACGGCTGCAGCGCGACCCCGGTGCCGAGGGTCAGGAAGACGAGCGCCCCGACCAGCGCGTAGGCCGGGCCGGGGACGTCGACGACCGCCGGCAGCGTGGCGAAGGCGAGGGTCGCGGTGCCGAACACCCACGGGGCCGTCGGCACGACCTGGGTCAGGAACCGGCGCGAGCCGAGCACCTGTCGCAGGGTCGCGGCGTCGGGATCGCTGGTGGCGACGTCGTCCGGATCGGGCTCCGGCGCCGGACGCAGGAGCACCGCGACCGCGACGGTGAGCACCAGGTGCGGCACGTACGGCAGCAGCGTGGGCGCCGGTGCCCACTGCGCCAGCGCCCCGGTGACGAGCGGACCGGTGCCGAAGCCGGCCGACAGCGCGATCGCCGCCCGGCGCGCACCGGTGCCGGGCGCGGCGTCGGACAGCTCCTTGACCCACGCGGTGCCGGGCGCGAACGCGGCGCCGCTCGCGACCCCGGCCAGGAGGCGACCGACGAGCAGCAGGGTGAGCGAGTGCCCGCCCACCATCAGGACGACGGTGGCGACGAAGGACAGCACGAGCACCGGGCGCAGGACGCGGCCGCGTCCGATCCGGTCCGAGACCGGGGCCACGAGCAGCAGGGCGGGGACCAGCCCCACCGCGTAGGCGCCGAACAGCGCGGTGACCTGACCGGCGGTGGCTCCGTCGACGTCGCGGTACACGGGCAGCAGGGCGGCGAACTGGTTCGCGCCCCATCCCACGGCGAAGAGCGCGAGCGCGGCTCGGAACCAGGACGGCACGGCGCCACGCTACGCGCGGCGTCGGCGAGATCCCTCAGCGGGCGCGGTGGTCGACGCGCGACATGCGGGCCCCGTGCCGCTCGACCCGGACGTGCGGGCTCAGCTGCATGAGGCGCAGCGCCAGGAAGCGGTGGGGCCGGAACGGCTCCAGCACCTCCGCCACCTCGTGGTCGTGCTCGAGCCGGTGACCGAGCAGGGCCGTCCCGACGGTGCTGGCCAGGTGGTAGTCGCCGAACGGCACCGCGTCGGTGTCGCCGAAGGCCCGCGAGCCGACCTCGGCCGCGGTCCACACGCCGACTCCTGGCAACGACCGCAGGGCGGCCGAGGCGTCGGTGGGCTCGCGGTCGGCGAGTCGCTCGAGGGACTCGCCCAGACGCGTGACGGCCTGCACCGTCCGGTACCGCTTGGGGTCGACCCCGGCGCGGTGCCACTCCCACGAGGGCAGCGCCGCCCATGCCTCGGCCGTCAGCGGCAGCCGCATGCCCGATGGCGCCGGACCCGGCGGGACCTCCCCGTGCCGTGTGAGCAGCTGGCGCCACGAGAGGAAGGCGTCGGCACCCAGGACCTTCTGCTCGATGATCGCCGGGACGAGCGCCTCGACCACCCGGCGGGTGCGGGGCACCCGGAGCCCGGGGTGTCGTCGATGGGCGTCGGCGACCACGGGGTGGGCCAGGG
This sequence comes from Aeromicrobium sp. WCS2018Hpa-31, assembly GCF_031843905.1. Lineage (NCBI taxonomy): Bacteria > Bacillati > Actinomycetota > Actinomycetes > Propionibacteriales > Nocardioidaceae > Aeromicrobium > Aeromicrobium sp. WCS2018Hpa-31. The sequence continues at coordinate 55,319 of NZ_JAVTJF010000007.1, forward strand.
GAGGGCGGTGCGGCTGGTCCCCGCCGAGGCACGCGGGCAGCTCGTCGAGCACCTCTGTCGCGCCCGGGCCCCAGGCCGCGGCCTCCACGACGTGAGCGTCCAGCTGGCGCAGGTGGAGCGTGGCCGGGCCCGACGGCGGGCGCGTGGCGCGCCAGATCTCGGCACCCCGGCCGCGGAAGGCCGGGTCGGCGGGGCCGCGACGCAGGGTCGACAGCGTGCGCCAGACGTCGAGGGGTGCGGTGCTGCGCCAGGTGCGGCCCAGCCCTTCGTCAGTCACGCGCACCGCCGCGTCGGGCCCGGAGCCGATCGCGCCACGACACCCGCCGGGGCGGGGGAGGGGAGGGGCGTGCCGCAGCACGCCGGCGCAGGCGCTCGCGCCAGGCCCGCACCTCGTCGTCGACGTCGCGGGTCGCGGTGATGACCGGCGGACCGCCCTGGAGCTGGCGTCGTGCCTCGACGACGCGACGGTTGAAGTCCGCGAGCATCTCGCGGACGCGTTCCTCCGAGCCAGTGGAGTCGAGGAGGTCGTCGAGCTCGGCGTCCTCCTTGCGCAGCGCCAGGGCGGGCGGCAGGACGCCGGAGACGTTCTCGCGCTCGATCAGCTGCTTGAGCCACCAGTCGGGATCGTGGCGGAAGACCCGGGGCGGCAACGGCTTGCCGGACAGCGGCAGGTCGTCGAAGTCGCCGCGTGCGATCGCGGCGCGGATCTGGCCGTCGACGTAGAGAGCCTGGTCCTCGGGGCGCCGCCCGCGTGCGGGTGCCGCGCCCTCGTCGACCTCGTCAGCGGCATCCGGGTCGGGAGCGCGCGACGTGTCGGGCGCCGGGTCGTCACCGAGGCGGTAGTGCGCCGCTCGGCGTCGCGGGTCGTCGGACATCGTTCCTCCTGCCACCACTCTAGGCAGGAGGAACGACACCGGCCGCTCGGCCGATCCTCAGTCGACGTCGTCGTCGACCCAGTCGAGGGTCTTGGTGACGGCCTTCTTCCAGCTGCGGTAGTACTTCTCGCGCTCGTCCTCGGGCATCTGCGGCGTCCAGCGCTTGTCCTCGCCCCAGTTGGTGCGGATGTCGTCCTCGTTCTCCCAGTAGCCGACGGCCAGACCCGCGGCGTACGCAGCGCCGAGCGCGGTGGTCTCGGCGACCTTCGGGCGCACGACGTCGACGCCGAGGATGTCGGCCTGGAACTGCATGAGGGTCTCGTTGACGACCATGCCGCCGTCGACGCGCAGCTCGGTGAGCGGGACGCCGGAGTCGGCGTTCATGGCGTCGAGCACCTCGCGCGTCTGGTACGCCGTGGACTCCAGCACCGCCCGGGCGATGTGGCCCCGGTTCACGTAGCGCGTCAGGCCCACCAGGGCGCCGCGTGCGTCGGGGCGCCAGTGCGGGGCGAACAGGCCCGAGAACGCCGGCACGAAGTACGCCCCGCCGTTGTCGTCGACCTGCTTCGCGAGGTCCTCGATCTCGGGGGCGCTGCCGATGAGGCCGAGGTTGTCGCGGACCCACTGCACGAGGGACCCGGTGACCGCGATGGAGCCCTCGAGCGCGTACACCGTGGGCTCGTCGCCGATCTTGTAGCAGACGGTGGTGAGCAGCCCGTTCTCCGACGGGACGGCCTCGGTGCCGGTGTTGAGCAGCATGAAGTTGCCGGTGCCGTAGGTGTTCTTGGCCTCGCCCTTCTCCAGGCAGGCCTGCCCGAAGGTCGCGGCCTGCTGGTCGCCGAGGATGCCGGCCACCGGGGTGCCGTTGAGGATGCCGGGCTTGCACTCGCCGTACACCTCCGAGCTCGACCTGATCTCCGGCAGCATCGACAGCGGGATGCCCATGTCGGCGGCGATGCTCTCGTCCCACTCCAGGGTCTCGAGGTCCATCAGCAGGGTGCGGCTCGCGTTGGTGACGTCGGTGACGTGGACACCGTCGTTCTCCGCGCCGCCCGTGAGGTTCCACAGCACCCAGGTGTCCATGTTGCCGAACAGCAGCTCGCCGGCCTCGGCGCGTTCCTGGGCACCCTCGACGTGGTCGAGGATCCATCGCACCTTGGGCCCGGAGAAGTAGGTGGCCAGGGGCAGCCCGACCGTCTCCTTGTAGCGGTCGAGCCCGCCGTCGGCGGCGAGCCCGTCGACGATCTTCTGGGTGCGGGTGTCCTGCCAGACGATCGCGTTGTAGATCGGCTGTCCGTTGGACTTGTCCCACACGAGGGCGGTCTCGCGCTGGTTGGTGATGCCGACCGCGGCGATGTTCTTGCTGTTGAAGTTCGCCTTGGCCAGGGCTCCGCCGATGACGTCACGCGTGTTGGTCCAGATCTCGAGCGCGTCGTGCTCGACCCACCCGGCGCGCGGGAAGATCTGCTCGTGCTCGACCTGGTCGACGGCCACCACCGATCCTGCGTGGTCGAAGATCATCGCGCGGGTCGAGGTGGTGCCCTGGTCGATGGCGAGGACGTACGTGTTGTCGGCCATGCTCGAATCTCGATTCTGTGTGGGGTCGGGGTGCGGGTCAGACGTAGTTCGCGGCGGCGGCCAGGAGGCCTCCGAGGATGCCACCGATGGCGGGTCCGACGACAGGGATCCAGGAGTAGGACCAGTTGCTGTCGCGCTTGTCCTTGATCGGCAGGACGAAGTGGGCGATGCGCGGGCCCAGGTCGCGCGCCGGGTTGATGGCGTAGCCCGTGGGACCGCCGAGGCTGGCGCCGATGCTGACGACGAGCAGCGCGACGGCCAGGGGGCCGAGCTCGGTGGGTGTCTTGCCGAACGCGATGATCACGAACACGAGGACGAAGGTGCCGATGATCTCGGTGATGAGGTTGGAGGACGTGCGCGCGATCTGCGGTGCGGTGCAGAAGACGCCGAGCTTGTCGTCCGGATCGCTCTCCGGGGCGTCGAACTGGTCGCGGTAGGCCAGCCAGCACAGCGTGGCGCCGAGGAAGGCGCCGAGCAGCTGGGCGGCGAGGTACACCAGCACCTTGACGGCGGTGTTGCCGCCGAGGTCGTCGCCGGACGCGACGAGACCCAGTGTCACGGCGGGGTTGATGTGCGCGCCGGACTTGTAGGCGACGTAGACGCCGGCGAACACCGCCAGGCCCCAGCCGAAGCTGACCATCAGGAAGCCGCCGGCGTTGCCGTTCGTCTTGGCCAGCGCGACGTTCGCGACGACGCCGCAGCCGAGCAGCAGGAGCGTGGCGGTGCCCATGACCTCGGGCAGGAAGATGTCTGTGAGCACGTGGTCCCCCCGGCCGACCCGACAGACTCGTAGCCCGCTCGGTGCGGACGTCCCCCGAGACGCCTCGGTCGGTGTGGGTCGAGCCTATCGTGACCCCCGTCACATCGCGGTGTGGGTGCGGCGTCGCCGGGACCGGGAGGATGTTCCAGGTCAGGGAGTCGAGCCGTCGGGTCGTGACCTCCGGGGTTGCGCGCTCGTTGGGGGTGATGACATCGATCGGGGGTCGCGAGGAGGTCGTCGGTGCCCGTCCTGACCTTCGACATGCCTGCGGACTCCGGGGCGAGCCTGTGCGTGTCGACGCGACTGCTCGTGCGGGCCCCCGAGGTCGAGCTGTGCTGGCTCGAGGGTGACGAGGGCGTCCTGGTGCTGCGCCTGGAGTGCGACGAGAGCGACGTCGCGGTCCTTCGGCACCACGTGCTGACGGCTCACCCAGCAGTCGTGGACGCGGCGTCGCCGGGGGAGGGTCCTCCGGCACGTCCCGAGGCGCGGCGCGGCGTCGGTCGGCATCGGCGCTGACGTCGGCTGTAGACGCCTCGTCAGGCGGCGACGTACTCGAAGGCCCCCGTGGCTGGGTAGTGCTCGGCGAGCACGACGACGGGTTCGGTCCTCCTCGTCCAGGCGCGGGTGAAGGCGGTGCGTCCGGGCACGGCGCGTGTGGGCAGGTGCCATCGGGTGGTGCCGTCCTCGTCGTGGTCGACGGGGAGTGCTCCGCGGGTCTTGAGTCCGTGGTGGGGGCGACATCGTGGGTGGAGGTTGCCTGCGGTGGTGGGTCCGCGGTCTGGGTGGTCGGGGTCGAAGGGTTGCTGGTGGTCGAGGTCGCACGCTTCTGCTGGTTTGTCGCAGGTGGGGATGTCGCAGACGCCGTCGACGAGCTCGAGGGCGCGGCGGAGTGGGGCGGTGGGGAAGCGGCCGAGCTCGGTGACGTCGAGGATGCCGCCGGCCTCGTCGGTCAGGAGGCGACTGAACAGCGTGCCGGGCTGCGTGGCGAGCTCGCGGACCAGTGTGGGGTCGATGGCGTGCTGGCCGTCGCCGGTGACGGCGGGTTCGTCGTCCAGGCCCAGCAGGGTGGCCAGGGAGACGGTGATCCCGACGTGGAACCGGCCCCGGCCGGGGGCGTCCGCGGTGCGACCCAGGAGCCGGTCGGTCAGGACGTCGGCGCGGGCCTGGGACAACCGTCGGTCGTCGTCGGGGTCGTCGGCACGTTGCGCTTTGGCGGCCAGGGACAGCTTGCGCTCGATCAGCAGGGCGTCGTGGGTCGGGATGAACGCCTGGAGCAGGCTCATCCCGTCGTCCATCGCCGTGATGGTCACGTGGCGCTGGGCGGTCGCCTCGCGGCGGCGCCGTGCAACGTTCTCGGCCTCGACCCGTGCCACGAACCGGCGCAGCCAGCCCTTGAGCTGGGACAGCGTGTGGGTCGTGGCGTAGGGGACCACGGACTCGTCGAGCAGCTCCACCGACGCGACCTCGTGCAGGCGCCACCGGGCCGAGGCGATCGCGCGGGCCTTCGCCCGATCGAGCTCACCGTCGCTGTGGGCGGCCCACACCGTCGGCAGGCCCGCCGTGAGGGTCCTGGTCGTCGCGACCAGGTGCGCGACGAATCCCGACGCGACCTCGAGCTCGACCGCGACCTCCAGGATCGCGACCTGGCGGGCGTCCTCGGCCGAAGCAGCGCTCCGCCCGGCCGCGACCGCGTCGGACCGACGACCCTCCACGAACGCCAGCACCGTCGCAGCCTGCGCAGCCTCGGCCCGCCACAGCACCCGCGACGCATCCGTCGCGAGGCCGAGGAGAGAGTCCGTCGAGGTCATGTAACGAACATAGATTCGACGTCCGACACCGAGTTTCGCCGCGTTCGCCTCGGTGCCAAAAGCATCGGGGGGAGTGGAGCTACCCGTCCGCGCTTCTCAGGCTCACGTCGAGGCGGGTCATGAGTCGGGCGACCGGAGTGCGACCCGTCGGCGCCGGGGGATAGCGGCGCAGGATCGCCACGAGCGCGGGGGAGACGAGGCGTCGGGTGTCGTCGCCGCGGGAGTCGACTCAGGCGTCCTCGGCCGAGGTCGAGGCGCGCTGCTCCACGGCGATGAAGACCTTCACGCTGTCGTACGTCGCCACGTCCGTCGGTGCGAGACGCACGTCGGCCTCGCTGCGAGCCGCTAGACGTGTCGGCTCGCCGACAGGGGAGACCGTGAGAGCTTGTTGCGACTCCCCCTCGGCGGGGCGGTTCCAGGTGATCCCCACGAGGCGGACCACGTAGTCGCTTCTGCCGGGATTGCTCACCCTGGCCGTGCGAGCCTCGTACGGACGGTCGACCGGCTCTCCCTGGGCATCCAGGAAGTCGACCTCGGGATAGGCCGTCCCGGCGTCCTCGGCGGTGCGCATCCCTTCGACCGTGACCTCGACGTCCTCCACGTCGCCGGACCCGGGGCCCTCGAAACGCAGGATGTCGAGCACCTCGTAGTTCGCCGGCGCGACGACCAGACCTCGATCGCTTCCGAACACCGTGGTCACCGAGACATCGGTCATCGGCTCCGAGTCCGAGTCAAGTGCCACGAAGGACAGGGTCGGAGCTGCGGAGAGGGTCCTGGACGTGTTGGTGATCGTGAGCGTCTGGTCGATCGTTCCCTCGTCGGAGACGCCGGAGTAGGCGAACCGCAGGTCGACCGCATCGTCTGCGGGCTGGTTGGTGGAGCTCTCACTCGGGTCGTTCGACCCGGTGCAGCCGGCGAGGGCGAGCGACAGCAACGCGACGGTGATCGTTGTCCTGAACATCGTGCGACTCTAGAGGCCGGATCGTCCCTCGGCTCGCCTGGACGGAGCGAGCACGGCTTCGCTGGGTGGTTCGGGTGCGCCCGGGAGTGGAGGAGCGCACTTGACAGTTGACAGATGGGTTGTCACTTTTGCCAGGGTTCTGTCGTCCGAGTTCCCCGCAGTGACGTCTAGACCCCGACTCCGCGATTGTCAGATTGGTTGTCACGGATCGCTGGACCAGCGGGTCTGGGTCAAGTTTGTCACTTAATTTGTCGCGTCTGGGCGCGTCCAGACGGAGGGTTGGGTTACGACCACCATTGAGGCGCTGATCCAACCGTGAATCGCCTAGCGAGGTGCCACTCGTCATGCTGGTCGGGAATGTCGCGTTCGCTGAACTCGCGAGGCGGTTCGACGGACAGGCGGCTGTCTAGCCGAGATGCTCGGGCACTGGCGTCGATAGGAAGCTGAAGATTGAGATCGATCTTCCGTGCTCGAAGGAGAGGGTCCCCCTCACCGGGGTCAAGTACGTGTTCCCCGCGAAGACGGAGTTCTCCCGGACCGCTGACTGCGACACTTGAAGTACTCGAACGCCACGGGACCTCTCGATGAACCTGCCCCGGCTTGGCGACATTCACAACATAGGGAGCGCGTTCGGTAGTGAACTGGAGAGCCATCACGTCGGCGTTGCCAGACACCAGTACCCGCAACCACGTCGGCTCGGGAGATGGACCGTCAAAGTGCTTTCGAACCGCATTCCACCAGTTCGCCGGTTCGACGCCCGAGGTACTTCCGATGCGCCGACGACGCTCGTCGAGGCCGATGACCCAGAGAATCGATTCACCGCCAGCAGCGTTCGCGTGGCCGGCGATACGGCGAGCAACATCATGATTAGCGGATGGCCATAGGGCCTTGAGTTCGATGCGGTCGTCTTCGACTTGTCGGCCCGCGATTACGGCTTCAACGATGGCACCGACGCGAGCCTCCAACATCTGCAACTCCATAACGGTCAGGTCTAGCAGATGAAGGACCCGGTGACTGGTGCCGCGTTTGGCGGCATAGTTCGCGTCCTGAGCCCTCGCGATGGCTCCTGGGCGTCGCTGCGCGCTAGTCCCAGCAGGGGGCACCGCTTACTCGATGCCCTTGACGCCGATGAAACGATCGATCGCATGGCCGTTTGCGACGCGCCCTGCCCCAGAGCGTGACGCGAGCGCGGTCTTCCGACATGCGCGGAGAGGAGAGCGGGCCGTACGCGCGGCGGTTCGCGTTGTGCGGAGCGCTGGCGCGGGCCGCTGCGACCGGAACAGAATCAAAGCTATGTCGCTTCGTTGACAAAAACTGTAAGTTGTCACACCATGGCAAGGGTGTGCTGATGTGCAGACAACTGGGCATCGCACTGTCAAACCCAATCTCGTGTTGGTGCGACCTGTCCTCTCGGAAGCTAGACGTCCGGGGGCGAGTGGCAGCAGCGACCTGGACCGCGGCGAAAGGACACCTGATGCCGAGCCTCCCGTCGGTGAGCGGCGTTCGCGTTGCTCCTGTCCGTCGACGAGGCTTGCGCGACGATGACCTGGCCTCGGTCACGTACTCATCCGTCACGGCCGTCGGGCCCATGAGCAGTGCGGAACACAGATGAGTCAGTCGCCGGCAGCCTTTCTCGACGCGACGGAGTTCCTCGATATCGAGCACGCAGCTGTCCGCGAGTTCACTGCAGCTTCGATCGAGGGCGCGAGAACCGACCGTGAGAAGTCGGTTCGCCTCTTCACCGCAGTCCGCGATCAGATTTGGTACGACCCCTACTCGGCGTCGGAAGACCCTGCTCACTACCGAGCGAGCTTCGTCCTAGAAGCAGGGCGTGCCTATTGCGTTCCGAAGGCGGTGCTGCTGACCGCGGTGTGCCGGGCCGCCGGGATCCCGGCTCGGCTTGGCTTCGCCGACGTCCGTAATCATCTGCAGACTGACTCGCTGCGCAGCCTCATGAGCGGGTCGGACTTGTTCGTCTATCACGGTTACAGTTCACTGTTCATCGACGGCAGGTGGGTCAAGGCGACGCCGGCGTTCAACACCGAGCTGTGCGCCCGATTCGGAGTTCCCCCGGTCGAGTTCGACGGCGAGCACGACGCGCTGATGCACGCCTTCACCGCCGATGGAACCCAGCACATGGAGTACGTCCAGGATCGCGGCGTCTTCGACGACCTGCCGCTGACCGACATCCTGACGGAGCTTCGTCGTTCCTACGGGTCGCTGATGGTCGCCTCCGCGGAGCGCGTGACGGATGAGTTCACCGATCCTCCAGCCACGAGCGCGTCGTCCGATGACAGTTCACGTCCTCTTGACTCGCCGGCAGATCGCCGATGAGCACGACCGCTGCCGGGTTGCTCGGCCACGACCGCCGCCGGGTCACTCGGCGCAAGGACCCCGCCACCCCATCCGTCATGCCCAGTCCGCGGCTCAGCTGAATGTGAGGCCCGCGGCACCTCTTCGCCGCGAAGCCTGAGCCGCCTCCTTCTGCCCCTGACCTACCGAGATCTGCCAAAGGACGTCACATGTCAGACACCGCGCTCATCCAGGACTACCCCCACCAGATGGGCGGCCACTGTGGCTCTGGTGCTCTGCGCGACCTGCTGCACTGGAACGGGCTGGGATGGGAGGGCCCGCCACGCGAGGGCCTGGTCTTTGCGCTCGGCGGTGCTCTGGGTTTGTCGTACGTGCGATCGAGTGGCCTGATGCCTCCGGTCTACCTGGTGGGTCGGGGCTCAGACTTCGAGGTCGATCTCCCCGTGCGCCTGGGAGGGAAGGTCAAGGTCCTGACGACGGACGATCCCGAGGAGGGATGGACGTGGGTCCGCGACGAGGTCGACGCCGGCCGTCCCAGTCTTGTCTGGGGTGACATCGCCGAGCTCCCGTACCTGCGGGTCAAGCTCCAGATGAGCCGTCACGACATCGTGGTGATCGGCTACGACGAACGCCAGCGCGTGGCGTATGTGGTGGACAACGACCGGGCCGACGTTCAAGAAGTCCCACTCGAGGCCCTGGCGCGTGCGCGGTCGTCGAAGTCCTTCCCTGAGCCGACGCGCCACTGCACGTACCGGATCACTTGGCCTGAAGTGCTGCCCGAGCTTTCGGAGGTCGCGGCCGAAGCGTTCCAGCAGTCCGCATCGCGGATGAGCCACCCGTCGGGTCCGGGGATCATCGATCTCGCGGCGGCAGGCCACGGCGCCGAAGGCCTCGCCGGGGTGGCGCTGCTGGCCTCCGATGTGCAGACCTGGGTCGACCTTCCGGCCGACGAGCTCGAGGTGCTGCTGTTCAGCCTGAGCGCGTTCGTCGAGAAGGCCGGGACCGGGGGCGGACTGTTCCGCCGCTTGCTCGCCGACGGTTGTGAGGACGTCGCCCGATTGACCGGAGACGCTGCAACCGCTGACCTTGCCGAAGCGGCCAGCCGGTGCGCGCAGGCGTGGACGCAGACTGCGCGCGCCGCAGTGCAGCGCGACGTCGACACCCGAGCTCGCGCCGAGGCGGTCGCCGAGGCAGCCAGCGCCTTGCCCGACCTCGAGGCGAAGGTGGTCGAGTCACTGGAAGCGGCCGCCGAATCCTTGGCGGCTGCGGATCGTTGAGTGTTGAGGTGACAGGCGAGATGGACGTGCGGCGCCCTGGTGGCAGTGACCCGACCCTGAGTAGCGACGCTGAGATCCGAAGAGCGGACGCGGAGCTCTTCGCGCAGTGGACATCCCATCTCGCAGCTCAGGAGGCCGTGGCTATCGGCCAGACGCTGCCTCCTCATTCGCAGGAATGCGTCGGGTGCGGACCAGCCAATCCTGCAGGTCTCGGCCTGCAGGTGGTGCGCACGGCGGACGGGGTTGAGGCGGTCCACAGCTTTTCTGACGCTCACGTCGGTGCACCTGGCATCGCCCACGGAGGCGCTGTCGCGCTCGCTTTCGACGACCTGTTCGGCTTCACCCTCTACACCGTCGGTGCACTTGCAGTCACCCGCAGCATCACGGTCGAGTACCAGGCGCCTTTCCGTCTCCACCACCCGTACACGTTCCGCGCGCAGTTGAGAGAGCGGAACGGTCGACGGCTTCTCCTGCACGCTGAAGCGTGGGACAACGTTGGACGTATGGCGGGTTCGGCCACGGCGACCTTCGTGGTGGTCGGTGCTGGTCACTTCGCCTCAGGCGGGCAGCGGCCTGACGGAGAAGTCGATTAACGCCGGCCGGGCTGTGGTGACTCGATCGTTCGGTCCACGGTTCCCTCCGCGGTGGGGTGCAGCGTGGTGGACCGCGTTCCTGGTCTGTAAGCCCGTGCTACTGGTGGTGCGTCGTCGGGACTGGCGCGGCCTCGACAACATCCCCCAAGAGGGAGGCGTGGTGCTCGCCGTCAATCACGTCTCGGAACTCGATCCGTTGCTCGTGGCTGAAGCGGTGCTCGCCACGGGACGGACTCCGGCTTTCCTGGCCAAGAGCAGCTTGTTCGACAGCGCGATCGTGGGTCGGTGGTTCCGAGCCGCCGGGCACGTCCAGGTAGACCGCGACCATGGTCGCGGCGGATTCGATGCCGCCCTGGAGGCGCTTCGCGCGGGCACTCTCGTCGTGGTGTACCCGGAGGGGTCGATCACCAAGAACAACGACGGCCGTCTGATGGGGCTGAAGTCGGGAGCCGTGCGACTCGCGCTCGAGTCAGGTGCACCGCTGATTCCGGTGGCGCAGCTCGGAGCTCAGCAAGTCCTCCCGGCATACAGTCGACGGCCGCGGCTTTTCAAGCGGCCCGTGGTCACGATCGACGTCGGTCAGCCTCTGGGGTTGGACAACCTTCGCAGGCGCGGATCCGGGCCGGAAGTCGTGCAAATCGGGACCCGCCGCTTGACGAACATCCTGACGACCATGATCGAGGATCTCGTGCGAGGTCGGCGCCCCGTGTGAAGCCCTTTGGCGGGCGTCTGGCCGCTGAACGTCGGGGCGCCACCTCAACCGACGGACAGGCCGAGGAGCTCCTCCCGATGCACGGGAGTTCGCTGAGTGATGGCTCGTTTGCTGAACATGAAGTCGCGCGGCCGGTTGACGCAGTCGGCGGCGATGAGCTCGCCCTCGCGCAGGTAGAAGCAGGCGAAGTCGCGGTCGCACGCCGGGTCGCCGCTCAGGATCACCTCGTCATACCCAGTGTTGAGGCCGGCGATCTGGAGCTTGAGATCGTACTGATCCGACCAGAACCATGGCAGAGCGGCGATCTCCTTGGATTTGCCGCACATCGTCGCCGCAGCCACCTTGGCCTGCTCGCCCGCGCTCGACACTGACTCCAGACGAATCCGGCGGCCGTATCGGGCAATGTCGCCGCTGGCGCAGTCGCCAGCGGCCACGATGTCCGGATCGCTCGTGCGTGCTTGCGAGTCGATCAGGATGCCGTTGTCCACGGTCAGGCCTGCTGCTGCGGCAAGCTCGACGTTCGGTTCGACACCGATTCCGACGATGACCAGGTCGGCGGGGATCGATTCGCCCGTGGACAGGACCACCTCGCGGACCTGGACGTCGCCGGCGAGTGCGTGGACGAGAGCTCCGGTCCGGATGGTGACCCCCTCTTCGCGGTGGATGCGATCGAAGAACGCCGAGACTGCGGGCGCCGTGACGCGCTCGAGGACCCGCTCGGTGGCCTCCAAGACGGTCACCTCCAGACCGAGGGTCCGAAGCGAGGCGGCCGTCTCGAGTCCGATGTAGCCGCCTCCGACGATGACTGCGCGACGGGCAGTGGTGGCGGCGTCCCGGATCAGTTCGACATCGGCGGCTGTGCGCAGGTAGAAGACTCCCGCCAGATCGGCCCCTGGCGCCGGAAGTCGCCGGGCGCGAGCGCCGAGGCACAGCGCGAGCTTGTCGAAGGTCAGGGTCTGCCCGTTGCTCAGCCCAAGCTGTCCCGCCGAACGGTCGATCGCCTCGACCGTGACGTCCATCAGCTTGATGTCCTGCTTGGCGTAGAACTCGGAGCTTCGGATCGCTAGGTCTTCGAGCGTGCTCCTGCCGGAGAGGTAGGCCTTCGACAATGGGGGTCGTTGGTAGGGCAACGCCGACTCGTTGCCGATGAGGATGATCTCTCCGTCCCACTTCTCCTGGCGCAGACTGGCCGCGAGCTGTGCTCCGGCGTGGCTCGCCCCGACGATCACCGCTCGGGGCAGTGTCATGTGCTGGTCTTCGGTGTGAGCTGGACCATCAGCTTGCTGATGCCTCGCACGAAGTTCGACTGCACATATTCCGGTTCGCCGACGACCTGGATGTTCTCGAAGCGCGGCAGCAGCTCCTCCCAGAGGATCTTCAGCTGCAGCTCGGCCAACCGGTTCCCCATGCAGCGGTGGACGCCGAAGCCGAACGAGATGTGGTTGCGCGCGTTGGCTCGGTCGATGATCAGGTCGTCGGCGCGGTCGAACAGCGCCTCGTCGCGGTTTCCGGAGGCGTACCACATGACGACCTTGTCGCCCTTGCGGATGAACTGGCCGTTGAGCACGACGTCCTTCTTGGCGATACGGCGCATGTACGCGAGCGGGGTCTGCCAGCGGATGATCTCCGAGACCATGTTGGGAATCAGGTCGGGATTCGCCTTCAGCTTCTCGAACTGGTCGGGGAATCGGTTGAGCGCCAGGACTCCTCCGCTCATCGAGTTCCGGGTGGTGTCGTTGCCGCCGACGATCAGCAGCGTGAGGTTGCCAAGGAATTCCATTGGGCGATCGATCAGGTCCTTGGTGTCCTCGTTGCTCTGCAGCATCGTGATCAGGTCGAAGCCGGGAGCTTCGCCAGCGGCAGTCCGCGCGGCCTTGTCGCGCCAGAGGGCGCTCAAACCGAGCGCCGCGTCCCGCATGCCGCGAAACACCTTGTCGTTGTCGGAGGGGCCACCGTTGGCCTGCTCCATCGAGGACGCGAGGTCTGACCATTCGACCAGCTTGTGGCGCTGCTCGTAGGGAAAGTCCAGCAGCGTGGCAAGCATCCGCGCGGTGAGCTCGACCGAGACGTTGCTGACCCAGTCGAACGGTTGGTCCACGGGCAACTCGTCAAGGACCTCCTGGACGCGTGATCGGATGAGCCCCTCCATCTCGCGAAGATTCTTCGGGGCGACGACACCTTGGACAGCTGCTCGCTGGAGGTCGTGTCGGGGAGGGTCCATCGCGATGAACATCTCGACGTCGAGAAAACGCGGCGGCGTGCCGATGATGATGAACGGCTCGGCGGAGAAGGCGTCGTGGTTCTTGTCGACAGCCACGATGTCGGCGTGGCGGGTGACGGACCAGAACGGTCCGAACGGGCTGTTCGCCTGGTAGTGAACCGGAGCCTCCTTGCGCAGCCGCTCGAAGTAGGAGAGCCAGCGTCCCTGGCGGTACATGAACGGGTTGCTGACGTCGATGTCGGTCAGCTCCACGTCCTCCACCGGGGGGATCGGCTCCTCGACGAACATCTTCTGGCCGTTCGTGCCGGTCACCCAACGGCGGGTCTTGTCGTAGAGGTGCGCACCCTGGATCTGGCGGTCGACCGGGATGGTCGACTGGACCCTGGTGGAGATGGCTTCTGAGATCTTCATGGCGTGGCTTCCGTCTCTCTCGTCGTCACAGCTGAAATTCGGGCAGTTTGACGGTCAAGCCGTCCCACGAGGGGCAGACCGACATCTGGCACGCGAGCCGGGAAGTCGGCTGCCGCTCGGGGTTCATCGCGAGCATTGCTTCTTCTTCAGCTCCGGACAGGCCGACCTGCTCGGACCACTGGGGGTCGACGACCACGTGACAGGTCCCGCAGGCAGCCTCTCCGCCGCAGTCCCCGTCGATGCCCGGGATTGCCTCGTTGACCGCGACCTGCATCAACGACTGGCCCTCCTCCAGCGGGGCTTCGTACTTCTCGCCGTCGTGCGACACGAAGGTGACAACTGCCATGTGAGTCTCCTGAAGAACTGTCCCGGGCGTGATGAACTTCATAAGAGTGTTGCCGGGTCCGACAGCGGTGGCTATGGTCACCGAAGTCAATACCTTGTGATTTCGGCTCACGAAGAGACGAGAGGGTGAATATGGTCGAGCCGTGCGTGCCGCCGCTTGCATTCGTGCAGCTGCTCGCGGGCGAAGCGCTGGAGCCGGACGCCGTCGCGCGGTTTCGCCGCGTCATGGCTCGCGAGGGAGTCAGCGAGTCGACGATGGTCGAACGCGATGTCCAGGCGCCGCTGCGCTGGTTTCGAGAGGTGTATCCGGCACTTGACTCCGCCCAAGCCACCCATCTCGGACGTGCGTGCGCGGCGCAGGCTCAATTGACCACCTTCGGGCCACTGAGCCTGCCGTTGGTCAGTGCAGGCTCGGTCGCGGAGATCGTGGAGCTGCTGACCTACCTGCCGTTGATTTCGACCGCTCTCAGTCCTCAGCTGCATCACTCCGATCACGGTCTGACCGTCGGTTTCACCGGACATACCGGTGATCCGGACCTGGATCGGTTGGTGATCACTTATTGCGGATCGGCACTCGTGCGACTGCTGAAGCTGCTCGTCGGTGACATGTCGGCCGTCACGCTGCACCTGGCTTGGTCGGCGCCTGCAGACCTGGCCGGTCATCCGGATGTGCTGAGTGGCCAGCTGGCTTTCGATGCCCCGATCTCATTCCTCCGGGTACCTGCTGAGACCCTGAGCGAGGTTTGTCGGTTCTCCGATCCGATCGCCTACCGGCACGCGATCGCCGAGCTCGAGAAGGCTCTCGAGCTCCGGAATGGGCCTCTGTCGTTCTCACGGACCGTGAGGCTTCTGGTGGATGAGGGCGACGTCCTGAGAAGCAGCCGATCGGTCGCCGATGAGCTGTCGATGTCGGCCAGCACTTTCAAGCGGCGACTTGCCGGTGAGGGAACCACCTTCCGTGAGCTGCGCGAGACCTCCCTGCGAGAGCGGGCGGTACTGCGTCTGCTGGAGCGAACGGCGACGGTGAGCGAGATTGCCAGCGACCTTGGCTACAGCGACCTTGCCAACTTTTCGCACGCGTTCAAGCGATGGACCGGGAAGTCTCCGCGTCAGTTCCAGCGCGAGCAGGAAGTTCGGTGATACCCGGGCCCTGCCGGATATGTCTGGTCAGCGGACGGTGACGGTGGGGTCGACACGTCGGGGCGCGTCGGCGGGCTCCGATCGACGCAGTCCGAGGTACCGAAGTGCCACCTCGGAGATCTGCTGGCCCGTGGCCTCGGCATCCGCGCCCGGGAGGGCGAGGTGGCTGACGGCAAGTCGGACGAGGGCGTCGGTCGCGTTCTGGACGTCGACGACGTCAAGCTGAGGAAACTGCTGATGCATCCAAGCCGCCAGGGCATCGCTTGCGACGTCGAGCAGACGCCCTGAGGTCGTGATGAGGGGCAGCATGCCCTTGCGGGCGTCGAGAGCGCTGGTCTCCAGCGCCGGATCGCGGTGTGAGACGAGGACTGCCCGCAACAACGGGCTCCTCTCCGCCTCGGTCAAGGTGTACTGAACCGCCGCCTGGATGCCGCCCGCGGCGTCGGTCGGGTACGACGCCAGAAGATTCTTGATCCCCGCAAGGAAACGGTCGGCCTCGTGAAGGACCAGCGCTTCACCCAGCGCCTGCTTGTCGCCGAACTCCTTGTACAACATGGCGCGCGGGGCACCGATCAGGATCGCAATGTGTCCCACCCGGACCTTGTCCCAGCCCTTTGCCACGGTCTCGACGTACGCCGCCTCCAAAGCACGTCTCCGCAGATGGGCTCGGTACGACTCCCGAAGCGGCGTGGGCATGGACAAATCCTAGGCGATTGTTCATCCGTCGACAGTGACTCGAGCGGAAACTAGCGATGCATCGATGGTCATTCGAAGACACTGGTGTGTCCGAAAACCTAGCGCCGAAACTTTCGGCCCCTGAAACCTCGAACGGTTCTGGCGCGGGTTACCGACTCCCTTCGGTGCCGAACGCCGCAAAGGACCGATTACGGACTTGGGTGAGCGCCGCCCCGAGGCTGCGCTGTTGAACCCCGAGACGACCACCGAGCGCGGCGCCACGACCGACACCGGATAGGTACCCGGGCGGGCGGTGCCGGATTCAGTCGCGACGCGGTCACGACATTACGAGCGGCTTCCCCGACGTCGCGGACGCGGCGGCCGCGATGTTGCCGGCCGGCACGGTCCTGGACGGTGAACTCGTCGTGTGGGGTGATGGGGCGCTCGACTTCGGCGAGCTGCAGCGCCAGCTCGCCTCACGCGGCGCCACCCGTCGTGTCGGGTCTCGGCCGCCAGCGACGTTCATGGCGTTCGACGTCCTGCAGAGCGATGGCGTCGACCGGCGCGCGCACATCCTGCGCGATCGCCGGCACGTGCTCAAGGAGCTTTTGGCCGATGTGCGGCCGCCGATCCAGCTTGTGCCCCAGACCGCCGGCGTCGACGAGGCTCGCGACTGGCTCGAGCGGTACACCGCGGCGCAGGTCGGGATCGAGGGCCTGTGCGCCTGGCACGCACTGGCGTGCTGTTCCACCACATCGTCGGCACGTCATATGCGGGGCAAAGGTCGAAGACAGAACTGTCGAGAGTCGTTGGTTCAACCATAGCGGCGGGTTTGATGGGGGAGCGGCGGTCCCACGTCAAGCGCTATCTGGGTCGTGCGCCGTGTCGCCGCGTCCTCGGTCGTATCCTGCGACACCGCCTTCAAACCAAGCGTGCACAGCCAGGTGGACCAGGGTGAGTTGAATGTTCTCGCCGCGACGTAGGGATGCCTCGGCCGTCCGGACCAAGTAGTCCAGGACCGGATTGTCCGGATCTGGGAACGGGGGATCGGGCATGTGTGCGTCGGCTCGGGGATCGGACCACGCGCCGCGATCGGCGTTCTGGCGGGCGGTGTGCGCCGCGACGTCCAAGGCCAGCTGAGCGTCGGTGCGGAATGTTCTCGACATGCCGAGATCCTTGATCGAGATCAGCCGTCGACGCTCAGAGCGAATCGCACATGACAACTAGTTGGCAAAAGATGACAACCAACTTGGCAAAATGACACCTTTCCTGACAACTGACAGCACTGGGCGCCGTGAGGCGTGCCACGATGTCCACTACTTGACATAATGTGCATTATCGGAGCGATGTCAGCGTGGGCGAGAGGGGCCGGTCGGGGCCACTGCGCCGACGTGGTCGGCCAGCTCGCCCGCCCACCGGCGCACGTCGTCCGGATCGTCCGCCACGACGCTGCGACAGTGCGGCAGGACGGCACCGAGCTCGTCGGCGGTCTCCAGCGGGTGCGCCGGGTCGGCCGTCCACGCCAGCACCAGTGTCGGGACGTCCAGCGTCGTCAGGGACGACCTGGACGGCAGGTCCGACGACGCCGCTCCGCGCAGCACCGTCGGGAGCAGGCTCGGTGGCACGTCGGGCAGGGTGTCAGGACGCCCACGGGTCGCCGGAGGCTGCGGAGCGCCTGCGCCGGCGGCCATCCAGGCCGCCACGCCGCTGGACTCGACGAGCCGCGCCGCCCACTCGTACTCCGACGCCTTCGACGCGCGGGTCCGCCAGCCGGTCGGCGGGATCATCAGCGTGAGGGTCGCGAACCTGGCCGGGTCGGCGATGGCGGCGTGCAGGAGCGTCCCCGTGCCCATGGAGGCCCCGATCCCGTGCACCACTTCCCCACCGAACACGTGTTCGACGAGCAGGTGGAGGTCCTCGGCCAGCTGCGGCCAGCAGTAGTCGCCGATGCGGTCGCGCCCGGTGGACCGACCGTGCCCACGGGCGTCGTAGCGAAGGAGTCGCACGCCCTCGAGCCCACCGGCGACGTCGAGCCCCAGGACCGCCTCGCGGTGCCGGCTCGAGGTGAGGCCGTGCAGCGCCACCACCGCAGGGCCGTCGGCACCGGTCACGTCGAAGTCGAGCGTGGCCCCTGGTACCGCGAACGACGACACGGTGGCTGCTCCTCGTGCTCGGCTCCCCTGACGGCCCAGGCTACGACGACCGGGACGCTCCGAGCGCCGGCGCGACCCCACGTGTGACC
Organism: Aeromicrobium sp. WCS2018Hpa-31; assembly: GCF_031843905.1. NCBI lineage: Bacteria > Bacillati > Actinomycetota > Actinomycetes > Propionibacteriales > Nocardioidaceae > Aeromicrobium > Aeromicrobium sp. WCS2018Hpa-31. The sequence goes on from NZ_JAVTJF010000007.1 coordinate 73,230, forward strand.
GAGTCGACACGCACCTGCCCTGACCGGTGGCTCGAGCGGCCTAGAGTGAGCCGCATGCGGCTGACCCATGTGGCCCACCTCCGGCTGCCGTTCGGTCGCATCGTGGGCTACGACCTCGACGTCGGACCCGTCGGCGAGCAGCTGCCGATCTCGTTCGACCAGGCTCGCCACGTGGGCCTGGGCGACCGTGCCGGGTCGTGGATGGCGATCACCTTCCGCCCGCCCGACGTGGACCGCGACACGCTCGCGGCGGCCTGGCTGTCGGTGGTCCGGCGCCACGGCACGCTCCGCACGGTCTTCTCCCCCGCCCCCTCCGACGGGCCCGACATCGGTCCAACGCTGCACGAGGTCGAGCTGGGGCCCGGGCGGTGGCGGGAGCACCCGGTGGGTCCCGGCACGCGGCTCAGCGACGCGATCCGTGGGGTGCTCGACGAGCACTGCACGCCGTTCTCGTCGCCCTCGCACCGGCTGTGCGTGGTCGAGTCGCACGACCGGCCCACCGTCGTGGTCGCCGCGGACCACGCACACGTCGACATGTGGTCGTTGCTGGTCGTCGTGCGGGACCTGCAGCGCGCGCTCGCCGGAACCCTCGACGACGCGGCTCCGGCGCGACCGTTCGCCGACCACACCGCCGCGCTCGTCGAGCGTGAGCGCGCACCGCAGTCGGTGCGTGAGCGCTGGAGCGAGGTCATCGAGGCGTGCGGCGACACCATGCCGCGCTTCCCGCTCCCGCTGGGCGACGTGGATCGACCGGTTCCCGAGCGGGTCGAGCTGCGCGACGTGCTCGACGTCGACGCCCTCGCCTGGCTGTCGCGAGGGGCACGCGCCCGCAGCGTGTCGACGCTCGCGCTCGTGACCTCGGTCCTGACCCAGGTCACCCGCGACCTGGCCGACGCTCCCCTGCGTGCCGTGTTCCCGGTCCACAGCCGGTACGAGGACACGTGGCACGACTCGGTCGGGTGGTTCATCACCAACGCCGTCCTCGACTCCCCCGACGCCGACCCCGTGGCGTGCGCCGCGGCCGTGAAGGAGGCCATCGGCCTCGGTTCGTGGCCGCTCGAGGACGTCTTCGCGCCCTGGGGTGGCATGCCGCAGTCGCCGGGGATGTTCGCGATCTCGTGGCTGGACCTGCGGCGGCTGCCGGTGCACGTCGACCACGTCGGGCTCGAGGCGCAGTACGTGAGTGCGGCGGGGCGCACCGACGGCGTCATGGTCTGGTTCGTGCTCGACGAGGCGGGGATGCACCTGCGGTGCCGCTACCCCGACACCGAGCAGGCGCGGGCGAGCGTCGGAGGGTGGCTGGACGAGGTCGTCGACGAGATCCGCCGCGCGGCGCGCGACGCCGGGGCGACGCTGGAGGTCGACGGTGCGCTGCTGCGGGTGGGACGGGCCGAGCGGCACGACGTGCCGGCGATCCTCGCGCTGCTCGCGGACGACCCGATCGGCGCGACGCGCGAGCTGGCCGACGCGACCGCCTACGAGGACGCCTACGACGCCCTGGTGCGCGACCCGTCCCAGCTGCTCGTGGTCGTGCGCGACGGCGACACGGTGGCGGCCACCGCGCAGCTGACTGTCATCCCGGGGCTGTCGCGGGGCGGGGCCACACGGCTGCAGATCGAGGCCGTGCGGGTGGCGTCGGCGTGGCGCGGTCGAGGGCTCGGTGGTGCCCTGCTGGAGTGGGCGCACGAGCACGGACGTGCCCGCGGTGCCGTGCTGAGCCAGCTGACGACCGACGCGTCGCGCGTCGACGCCCACCGGTTCTACGAGCGCCTGGGGTACGAGGCGAGCCACCTGGGGCTCAAGCGTCCGCTCTGAGACCGGACCGGCCCCGGGTGGGGGGTGACGGATCGGCGCGAGCGGTGGCGAGCACCGCGAGGCCGCACGCCAGCACCACGAGGCCGAGGCCTGCGACCGCGCCGACCCGCTCCCCCAGCACGACGACACCCAGCACCGTGGCGCAGAGCGGCTCGGCGAGCGTCAGCGTGGCGACGTCGGCGGCGGGCAGGCGTGCCAGCCCCCAGCCGAACAGCAGGTACGCGACCGCGGTGGTGACCACGCCGAGCCACAGCACCAGCAGGAGCCCGGGCCCGCTCCAGAGCCACGGACCGGCCAGCAGCACGAGGGCGGGGAGGCTGACGACGCCGGCCGTGCCGAACAGGACCCCCATGGTGCGGCCCGACGACCAGCCGCGGCCGAGCAGCTCCTTCGCCGCGAGCGTGTACAGCGCGTAGGAGGCGCCGGCTCCGACGGACCACCCGACCGCGGAGCCCGCGACCGCCGACCCCGACGCGAGGCCCGACACGAGCACCACGCCGGCGATGCCGAGGGCCGTCGCCACGCCCCACCGGACGCCGGGCACGCGACGACGCAGCACCGCCTCGAGCGCGCCCGTCACGACCGGTGCGGATCCGAGCGCCACGACGGTGCCCACGGCGACACCGTTGCGGGCCGTGCCCTCGAAGAACGTGGGCTGGTAGGCCACGACTCCCCCGGCGCCGACGGCGACGACCACCCAGGTGGGCATCCTCGCGCCCGTGGGAGGCGGTGGAGCGACGCTGGTCGCCCGGCCCCGGGACAGCCACGTCGCTCCCAGGGCCAGGAGGGTGCCGCCCAGGGCGATGCGGGCCAGCCCCACGGCGACGGGCGAACCGGCCACGGCGGCCAGCTCCTGCGCGGTCCCGGTGGTCGCGAAGCACAGCGCGGCGAGGACGATCGCGCCGACGGCCCGCCCGCGGGGTGCGCCGTCAGGCATCGACGTAGTCGGCCAGGTGCTCCCCGGTGAGACCGGCGCGGGCGGCGACCAGGTCGGCCGGGGTCCCCTCGAAGACCACGCGGCCGCCTTCGTGGCCCGCGCCCGGACCGAGGTCGATGATCCAGTCGGCGTGGGCCATCACGGCCTGGTGGTGCTCGATCACGACGACCGAGCGACCGTCGTCGACGAGCCGGTCGAGCAGCCCGAGCAGGTTCTCGACGTCGGCGAGGTGCAGGCCGGTGGTGGGCTCGTCGAGCACGTACACCTCGCCGGCGTCCGACATCTGCGCGGCCAGCTTCAGCCGCTGGCGCTCGCCGCCGGAGAGGGTGGAGAGCGGCTGCCCGAGCGTGAGGTAGCCCAGGCCGACGTCGACGAGGCGCGCGAGGATCTTCTGGGCTGCGGGGACGCGCCCCTGCCCCTCGGCGAAGAACGCCTCCGCCTCGATGATCGACATCTCGTGCACCTCTGCGATGTCCTTGCCCCCGAGGGTGTGCTCGAGCACCTCCGCGCGGAACCGACGGCCGCCGCACTCCTCGCACGGCGACTCGACGGTCGCCATGACGCCCAGCTCGGTGATGATCACGCCGGCGCCGTTGCACGTGGGGCAGCCGCCCTCGGAGTTGGAGCTGAACAGCGCCGGCTTCACCCCGTTGGCCTTGGCGAACGCCTTGCGGATCGGCTCCAGCAGGCCCGTGTAGGTGGCGGGGTTGCTGCGGCGGGACCCCTTGATGGCGCCCTGGTCGATGACGACGACCCCGTCACGCCCGGCGATCGACCCGTGCACGAGCGAGCTCTTGCCCGAGCCGGCCACGCCGGTCACCGCGCAGAGCACGCCCAGCGGCACGTCGACGTCGACGCCCTGCAGGTTGTGGGTGTCGGCGCCGCGGATCTCCAGGTGGCCGGAGGGTCGGCGGACGGCGTCCTTGACCCGGGTGCGGTCGTCGAGGTGGTGACCCGTCACGGTGTCGCTGGCCCGCAGGCCCGCGACGTCGCCCTCGAAGCAGATGGTCCCGCCGCCGGAGCCGGCTCCGGGTCCGAGGTCGACGACGTGGTCGGCGATGGCGATCGTCTCGGGCTTGTGCTCGACGACGAGCACGGTGTTGCCCTTGTCGCGCAGCTGCACGAGCAGCCGGTTCATCCGCTCGATGTCGTGGGGGTGCAGGCCGATGGTGGGCTCGTCGAAGACGTAGGTGACGTCGGTCAGCGACGACCCGAGGTGCCGGATCATCTTGGTCCGCTGCGCCTCGCCGCCCGACAGCGTCCCGGCGGGGCGCTCCAGCGAGAGGTACCCCAGGCCGATGTCGGTGAAGGAGTCGAGCAGGTGCTGCAGACCCTTGAGCAGCGGTGCGACCGACGGCTCGTCCAGCTCGCGCAGCCACTCGGCCAGGTCGCTGACCTGCATCGAGCACAGGTCGGCGATGTTCTTGCCCCGGATGCGGGACGAGAGCGCCTCGGGCGTGAGGCGGGTGCCGTCGCAGTCGGGACAGGTCGTGAACGTGACCGCGCGCTCCACGAACCGACGCACGTGCGGCTGCATGGCCTCGAGGTCCTTGCTCAGCATCGACTTCTTGACCTTGGTCAGGACGCCCTCGTAGGTGAGGTTCACCCCGTCGACCTTGATCTTGGTCGGCTCGCCGTGGAGGAGCGTCTGCAGCTGGTCCTGCGTGAACTCCCCCACCGGGGTGTCCATCGGCAGGCCGGCGCCGGCGAAGATGCGGCCGTACCAGCCGTCCATGCTGTAGCCCGGGACGAGCAGGGCGCCGTCGGCGAGGGTCTTGCCGGCGTCGTAGATGGCCGTGAGGTCGAAGTCGTTGACCGACCCCATCCCCTCGCAGCGCGGGCACATGCCGCCGAGGTACACCTCCTTGCGCGCCACGCGCTTCTCGACCCGGCCCCCCTTCTCGGTCTGCATCACGCCGCTGGCGGTGCGGGTGGGCACGTTGAACGCGAAGGCGGTCGGCGGGCCGACGAAGGGATCGCCGAGGCGGCTGAACAGGATGCGAAGCATCGCGTTGGCGTCGGTGGCGGTGCCGACGGTGGATCGCGGGTTGGCGCCCATGCGTTCCTGGTCGACGATGATCGCCGTCGTCAGCCCCTCGAGGTGGTCCACCTCGGGCCGCGCGAGCGACGGCATGAAGCCCTGCAGGAACGCGCTGTAGGTCTCGTTGATGAGGCGCTGGGACTCCGCGGCGATCGTGCCGAACACGAGCGAGCTCTTGCCCGAGCCCGACACCCCCGTGAACACGGTGAGCCGACGCTTGGGCAGGTCGACGCTCACGTCCTGGAGGTTGTTCTCGCGGGCGCCCTGCACGCGGATGACGTCATGGGTGTCGGCGGTGTGGGCCATGGGGCCCAGGCTAGCGATCCGCAGGACCGCCGGACGCCGCCCGCGCCCAGCATCGGAGCCGTGGCGAGTCACCTGGCATCCTCGTGCGGTGAGCACTCCCCATCGTGTGGTCCAGCACGTCGCCCGCGTGCTGCTCGGCGCCTTCCTCGTCCTCGCCGGGGTGGCGCACGTCGTGGCGCGCGAGGAGTTCCGCGCGCAGGTCCCGTCGTGGTTCCCGGTCGACGAGGACGTCACCGTGCTCGCGTCGGGTGCGGTGGAGCTGGTCCTTGGTCTGGCGGTGCTGCTGGCCCCGGCGGCACGACGGGCGCTCGTCGGGCTGCTCGTCGCGACCTTGTTCGTCCTGGTCTTCCCGGGCAACGTCGCGCAGTACGTGGAGGGCGTCGACGCGTTCGGCCTCGACACGGACCGCGCGCGGCTCGTCCGCCTTCTCTTCCAGCCGCTCCTCGTGCTCTGGGCGCTGTGGTCCTGCGGAGCCTGGCCCCGAGCGGCGCGGTCCGGTTCCGGGCGCGACACGTGACCCCCACCGTCCGAGCGGCGCGCAACGCCGTCGCCGTCGTCTTCGCCCTCAACGGGTTCATGTTCGCCAGCTGGATGGCGCGGCTCCCCGCGGTCCGTGACGCGCTCGGGCTGTCCCCTGCCCAGCTCGGTCTGCTCCTGCTCGCGATCTCCGCCGGGTCGCTGACCGGCCTCCCGCTCGCCGGAGCGCTGTGCGACCGGTTCGGCGCCGCCCGCGTGGTCGCCGTGTCCGCGGTCGTCGTCGCCGTGGCACAGACCGCCGCGGCCGCCGGAGCGGAGTCGGGCGTCGCGCTCGCCGCCGCGGTGCCGATGGCCTTCATGGGCTTCGGCATCGGTGCGTGGGACGTGGCGATGAACCTGCACGGCGCTCGTGTCGAGCAGCACATGGGCCGCACGGTGATGCCCCGCTTCCACGCCGGCTTCAGCCTCGGCACCGTGGTCGGTGCGGGGCTGGGCGCCGGTGCCGCGGCGCTGGACCTCGACCTGCGCGTCCACCTCGCGGCCACCAGCACGATCGGTCTCGTGGGCGCGCTCGCGGCGGTCCGGGCGTTCCTGCCCGGCCACGAGGACCACGGCGAGGATCCGCAGGGCGCACGGTCCGCGTCGGCCTGGACGGAGCCGCGCACGCTGCTCATCGGCCTGATGGTGCTGGCCCTCGCCTTCACCGAGGGCACGGCCAACGACTGGTTGGCGGTGGCCCTGGTCGACGGCTACGACGTGCCGGACTGGGCCGGTGCGCTCGGCTTCGGGGCCTTCGTCACGGCGATGACGCTGGGCCGGGTCGTGGGCCCGGCGCTGCTCGACCGCCACGGTCGGGTGACGGTGCTCTGGTCGACGATGGGGCTGGCCTTCGTCGGCGTGCTGCTCACCGTGCTGGCGCCCGTCCCCGAGCTCGCGGTCGTCGGCATCCTGCTCTGGGGGCTGGGCGCCTCGCTCGGGTTCCCCGTCGGCATGAGCGCCGCCGCCGACGACCCACGCCGCGCCGCGGCCCGGGTCAGCGTGGTCTCCACGATCGGGTACACCGCCTTCCTGGCCGGTCCGCCGCTGGTCGGGTTCGTCGGCGAGCACTCCGGCACGCTCCAGGCGCTGCTCGTGGTGGCCGCCCTGCTGGTCCCGTCCGCGCTCGTCGTTCCTGCTGCGCGGGAGCGCCGCACGCCCTAGCGTGCCGTCATGGGTACTGAGGAGGCCGCCCGCGGCGGCGACGACCGGTCCGTCTTCGACCGCTTCGTGGAGTCGGCGGAGTCGGTGGTCACCCGGGCTCCGTTCTTCCTGGTGTGCGCCGGCATCGTGGTGGCGTGGGCGGTGAGCCTGCCGCTCTGGGCCGACCTGAAGGCGTGGCAGGTCGCGATCCACACCGTCGCGAGCGTCCAGTCGCTGTTCCTGCTCGCCCTTCTGGAGAACGCCGGACGTCGGGCCGAGGAAGCGTCGCAGGAGAAGCTCAACGTGCTGGCCGAGGCGCTGGCCGACCTGATGGAGTCACGGGCGCGCGACGACGAACGGCTGGGCGAGTCGGTGCAGCGCCTGCGCGACGCGGTCGGCCTCGAGGACCGGCACTGACGGCTCAGGCCAGCAGGAAGGTCCGCAGCGCCGAGGCGAAGGCGTCCGGCTTCTCCGAGTGCACCCAGTGGCCGGCGCCCTTCACGGTCACGAGGCGGGTGCGGGGGAACAGGGTGCGCATGCGGTCGGCGTCGTCGTCGCCGACGTAGTCCGACCGCTCCCCCGCGAGCCAGAGGACGGGCCGGTCGAAGGTCCCGTCGACCTCGGGGAAGCCGCCGATGACCGGCAGGTCCCGGCGCAGGAGGGCGAGGTTCGCCATCCAGCGGAACCCTCCGCCCTCGCTCGGGGGGATCGAGCGCAGGTTCTGCAGGAGGAACCCGCGCACCGTGTCGTTGTCGATCCGCTCGCGCAGCTGCTCGTCGGCGTCGCCGCGCCGCTCGAGCGTGTCGAGGTCGAGCGAGGCCAGGCTGTCCAGCAGGTGCTCGAACTCCCCGGCGCCGTCTCTCGGACCAGGGGCGATGTCGACCACGACGAGCCGGTCCACGAGGTCCGGGTGACGCAGGGCCAGCACCATGGCGACCTTGCCGCCCATGGAGTGCCCCACGACGTGGGTGCGACCGTCCGACGCCCACTCCTCGCGCAGGAACGCCGCCACCTGGTCGGCCACGTCCAGGTAGTCGACGGAGTCGGTCCACGCGGAGTGGCCGTGGTTGGGCAGGTCCACGAGGAGCGAGCGCAGCTCGGGCTGCAGCGCCTTGGCGGCCTGCGTGAAGTTGCGGCCCTGGCCGAACAGTCCGTGCAGGAAGACCACCCGCTCCCCCGTGTCACCGACCTCGCGGGCGTAGATGGCGTCGGTCACGGACCCAGGGTAGATCGACGGTGAGGACCGTCCGCAGGTGCCGTCCTAGACGAGCGCCCGCGCGATCGCCTCGGCCATGAGGTCCATCCAGTGGCGCGCCTGCCGCCGGTCCGCCGGGTCGAGGAAGTAGTGGTCCTGGCCGGGCACGACGTGGTGCTCCACCGGGACGCCCACGTCGGCGAGACGCCGCGCGTAGGCGTCCCCCTCGGCCCGCAGCGCGTCGTGCTCGGCGGTGACGACGAGCGCCGGTGGCAGCCCGTGCAGGTCTTCGGCGAGCAGGGGCGACGCGTACGGCTCGCTGCGGCGCGAGGCGTCCTTGAAGTACGTCGCGCGGACGAGCCGGACGGTCCGTTCGCTGATCATCGGTCGCGGGACCGTGGCGGGCTTGTGGGTGGTCGAGACGTCGAGGGACGGCACGCCGAGCAGCTGCAGACGCGCCGGCTGGTGCCCCTGGTCGCGGGCCTGCAGACAGACCGACGCGGCGAGGTTCCCGCCTGCACTGAAGCCGCCGACCACCAGGCGGCGCCCGTCGAGGCCCTGCGTCCCGGCGTTCTGGGCGACCCACTCGACCACGTCGTGCGCCTGGTGGTGCGCCACCGGGTACCGGTGTCGCGGTGCCACGTCGTAGTCCACGTTCACCACGGCCGCACCGGTCGTGGCGACGACGTGGCGGGCGAAGAAGTCGTCCATCGCCGCGTGCCGCATGAGGAAGGCCCCACCGTGCAGGTGCACGTAGACGCCTGGCGTCGACGGTGCGTCCACGGAGCGCGCCGCGTGCCGGCCCGCCGTGGGTCGGTAGACGTAGCAGCGGACGGTCCCGTGCCGAGTCGGCACGCGCCAGGTCTCCGGGTCCTCGACGTCGGCGCCGGACATCTGCAGGGCGTCGCCGTAGCGCACCGTCAGCGGTGCGGTGAGGTTCATCAGGAGCGCCGTGGCGTCCGCGTACCAGCCCATGTGTGCCATTCGACACCGCGCTGCGTCCGGATCGGCGCAGGTGCATCATGGGCGTGTGAGGATCACGAGACTCGGACACGCCGCCCTCCTGCTCGAGACGTCGGAGGCGAGGGTGCTCGTCGATCCGGGCGCGTTCAGCCTCGACGCCGCCTTCGAGCTGAGCGACCTGGACGCCGTGGTCGTCACCCACCAGCACCCGGACCACCTGCACCCGGCGCGCGCCGCCGACGTCGTGGCCGCCAGCCCGGAGGCGGTCTTCCTGGCCGATCCCGAGACCGCCGAGCAGCAGGGCGGACCCTGGCGCGCGCACGCCGACGGCGTGGTCACGCAGGTCGGCGACATCACCCTCACCGGCGTCGGTGCCCGGCACGCCACGATCCTGCCCTCGATCCCGGTGGTCGCGAACGTCGGCGTGCTCGTGGAGGGCCCGAGCAGCGACGGCGGGACGACCACCCTCTTCCACCCGGGCGACTCCTACGAGTCCACCCCGGCCGGTGTCGACCTGCTGGCGCTGCCCCTCAGCGCACCCTGGGCGAGGATCAGCGACACGGTGGCCTTCCTGTCCGGCGTCGCGCCGCGTGGCTTCCTGCCCATCCACGACGCGACCATCGCCGACGTCGCCTACGACCTGTACTGGAACCACGCCGTGAACCACGGCGGGGTCGACGCCGAGCAGGCGCACCGCCTCGCCCCCGGCGACACCCTCGACGCCTGAGGTGGAACGCCCCCTCCTGCGGGCCATGACGGTCCCGCTGATGCTGCTGGTCGGTGCGCTCGTCACGTTGCAGTCGCGCGTCAACGGCTCGCTCGCCGGCCAGCTCGGTGACGGTCTGCGGGCCGGCGCCCTGGCCGCGGTCGTGAGCTTCGGCAGTGGACTCCTCCTGCTCACGCTGGTGGTCCTGTCGCACCCGCGCCGACGGGCCGGCCTGCTGCGGCTGCGCGACGCCCTGCGGCTCCGCAGGTTGCGGCCGGTCGAGCTGCTCGGAGGCCTCGGCGGGGCCTTCTTCGTGGCGAGCCAAGGCATCGCCGTCGGCATCATCGGGGTGGCGCTCTTCATCGTGGCGTTCACGGCCGGTCAGTCGGTGGCGTCGCTCGTGGTCGACCACGTGGGGCTCGGACCGGGCGGCCGTCAGGCCGCCTCCCGACCGCGGGCGATCGCCGCCCTGTTCGCCGTCGCCGCGGTCACGGTCAAGGTGCTCGGCGACCTCGACGGCACCGAGCTCGGGCTCTCCCTGCTGCTGGCGTCCCTGGCGCTGGTGGCCGGGTGCCTGCAGGCGGTGCAGCAGGCGCTGAACGGTCGGGTGTCGGCGATCGGTGGTCCTCTCGCGACGACGTGGAACAACTTCGTCGTCGGCACGGCCGCGCTCCTGGTGCTGCTCGTGGTGAGTCTGGCCATCCCCGGCAGGATCGACGGCTTCCCCACGCAGTGGTGGTACTACGTCGGCGGCGTCCTCGGGGTCGGCTTCATCGCGATCTCCGCCGTGGCCGTGCAGATCCACGGTGTCCTCGTGCTGGGGCTGTGCTCGATCGCCGGCCAGGTCGTCGCCGCGGAGGTCGTCGAGGTGGTCGATCCCGACGTCGCGGTGTCTCCTCTGGGCCTGCTCGGCGGGGTGCTGGCCGTGCTCGGCGTGGTCGTGGCGCTCGTCGCACGGCGGTCCGCGCGGACGTGACCTGACCGTCGTTGTCTTATCTCACAACTGAGATAGTGTGGTCAGGTGACTTCACGAGACGACTACCTCGCCCGTATCGGCACCCTCATCCGCGACGCGCGTCAGCACAGCGGTCTCACGCAGACCGAGCTGGCCACGCAGCTGCGCACCAGCCAGAGCGCGGTCAACCGGATCGAGAAGGGCCAGCAGAACCTGACCCTCGAGATGATCGCGCGCATCGGCACGGCGCTCGACTCCGAGATCGTCAGCGTCGGCACGTCCGGCCCGAGCCACCTGCGGGTCAAGGGCGGCACGCGGCTCTCGGGCTCGATCGACGTCAAGTCCAGCAAGAACGCCGGTGTGGCGCTGCTCTGCGCGTCGCTGCTCAACGAGGGCACGACGATCCTGCGCAAGGTCGCGCGGATCGAGGAGGTCAACCGGCTCCTGGAGGTGCTGTCCTCCATCGGCGTGCGCACCCGCTGGCTGGGTGACGACGGCGACCTCGAGCTGGTCGTCCCGGCCGAGCTGGACCTCGCCGCGATGGACGAGACCGCGGCCCGGCGCACCCGCAGCATCATCATGTTCCTCGGTCCGCTCATGCACCGCGTGGAGCAGTTCGAGCTGCCCTACGCCGGCGGCTGCGACCTCGGCACGCGCACCGTCGAGCCCCACATGACGGCACTGCGCCCGTTCGGGCTCAAGGTCGTGGCCACCGAGGGCAGCTACCACGTCGACGCCGCCCGCGGCGTCGGGCCGGAGCGTCCGATCGTGCTCACCGAGCGTGGCGACACCGTCACCGAGAACGCGCTGCTGGCCGCCGCCCGCCACGACGGCGTGACCGTGATCCGCAACGCGAGCCCCAACTACATGGTCCAGGACCTCTGCTTCTTCCTCGAGAAGCTCGGCGTGGGCATCGAGGGCATCGGCACGACGACCCTGCGGGTCACCGGCAAGCCGAAGATCAACACCGACGTCGACTACGCGCCGAGCGAGGACCCGATCGAGGCGATGAGCCTCATCGCCGCCGCGATCGTCACGCAGTCCAGCATCACCGTGCGCCGCGTCCCGATCGAGTTCATGGAGATCGAGCTCGCCCTCCTGGAGGAGATGGGACTGCACTACGACCGCAGCGAGGAGTACCCGGCCGAGAACGGCCAGACCAGGCTCGTCGACATCACCACCCACCCCTCGTCGTTGCGGGCACCGATCGACAAGGTGCACCCGATGCCGTTCCCGGGGCTCAACATCGACAACCTGCCGTTCTTCGCGGTCATCGCCGCCACGGCCGAGGGCCAGACGCTGCTGCACGACTGGGTCTACGAGAACCGCGCGATCTACCTGACCGAGCTGAACAAGCTGGGTGCGCGGGTCAAGCTGCTCGACCCGCACCGGGTCCTGGTCGACGGCCCGACCCACTGGAGCGGGACCGAGATCGTGTGCCCGCCGGCGCTGCGACCGGCCGTCGTCATCCTGCTGGCGATGCTCGCCGCCAAGGGCACCTCGGTGCTGCGCAGCGTGTACGTCATCAACCGCGGCTACGAGGACCTGGCCGAGCGGCTGAACGCCCTCGGTGCGCAGATCGAGACGTTCCGCGACATCTGACGGCGAGGGCGTCCCGCGGACCCCGCGGGCGCTAGCGTGAGGTGGTGTCCAGCCACCCGTACCTCGACGCGCCCCTCCCCCTGGCCCTGGCCCACCGCGGTGGCGCCCTGCTGCCGGTGAACGGGGGCCTGGAGAACACGCTGGCAGCGTTCACCAACGCGGTGGCGCTCGGGTACCGCTACCTCGAGACCGACGTGCACGCCTCGCAGGACGGCGTCGTCTACGCGTTCCACGACGAGCACCTGGGTCGCCTGACCGGGGTCGACACGCCCCTGGCCGACCTGACGGCCGAGGAGGTCGACGCCGTGCGGGTGGTCGGCAAGGAACCTGTGCCGCGCCTGGCGACGTTGCTGGAGGCCTTCCCGCACGCGCGGTTCAACATCGACGTGAAGTCCGACGCCGCCGTCGTCCCGACGGTCGAGGTCATCCGTGCTGCGGGGGCGCAGGAGCGGGTGTGCCTCGCCTCGTTCTCCGGCAGCCGCCTGGCTCACCTCCGCCGGCTCTGCCCCGAGGCCGCCCGCTCGGCCGGGCCGCTGGAGGTCGCGGCGCTGCGGCTGGGCCCCGTCGCGGCGATCCGCCGGTACGCCGCCCGGCGCGGCGTCCACTGCCTGCAGGTGCCGGTACGACGAGGTCCGGTGACCGTCGTGACGCCGCGGTTCGTCCGTCACGCCCACGCGACCGGCCTGCAGGTGCACGTGTGGACCGTCGATGACCCCGACCAGATGCGATATTTGCTCGACATCGGCGTCGACGGCATCGTCACCGACCGTCCCGACGTCCTGCGCGACGTGCTGACCGAACGAGGAGCCTGGCCACGATGAGCATCGGACGCACGAGTGGCCCAGACGGGAGCAGCACGGACGGGAGCGGGGCGGTCGCCCGCAGCACCAGCCGGGGCCAGGTCCTGGCGTGGTCGTTCTGGGACTGGGGATCGGCCGCGTTCAACGCCGTGATCGTCACGTTCGTGTTCTCGGTCTACCTGACCGACGGCGTCGGCAAGGACCTGCCCGGACCGATCTCGGCCAGCTCCTGGCTGGCGTGGTCGATCGCGGCCGGCTCCCTCGTGATCGCCGTCCTCGCCCCGGTCCTCGGACAGCGGTCCGACGCGGGTGGGCGGCGCAAGCGCTCCCTGGCCCTGCTCACGGGCGCCGTCGTCGTCCTGATGGCCCTCATGTACTTCGTGAAGGACGACTACCACTACCTGTGGCTCGGCCTGCTCCTGATCTCGCTGGGCATCGTGCTGTTCGAGCTGGCCCAGGTCCCCTACTTCGCCATGCTCCGCCAGGTGTCCACCCCCGAGACGGTGGGCCGGGTGTCCGGGCTCGGCTGGGGCTTCGGCTACCTGGGCGGCATCGTGCTGCTGATCATCGTGTTCGTCGGGCTGATCAGTGGCGACGGTGGTCTCCTCGGCGTGACCACCGACGACGGGCTGAACATCCGGCTCGTGGCGATCGTGTCCGCCGTCTGGTTCCTCGTCTTCGCGCTGCCCGTGCTGCTGTTCGTGCCCGAGCTGCCGGCCGAGGCGAGCCCGCTGCCCCGCACCGGCTTCGTCGACTCCTACCGGGTGCTGTTCGCCGAGGTGCGGACCATGTGGCGCGACGACCGCGAGACCCTCAAGTTCCTCATCGCCAGCGCCCTCTACCGCGACGGGCTGGCCGGGGTGTTCACGTTCGGTGCGGTCATCGCCGTGTCCGTGTACGGCTTCACCGACGAGACCGTGATCCCGTTCGGCATCGTGGCCAACGTGGCCGCCGCCGGAGGTGCGATCCTCGCCGGTCGCTACGACGACCGCGGCGGGCCGCGTCGCGTGGTGGTGTTCTCGCTGGTGTCGATGATGGTCGTGGGCACGGTGCTGCTGTTCGTCGAGGGCAGCACGGGATTCTGGATCTTCGGGCTGCTGCTGTGCCTGTTCGTCGGTCCGGCCCAGTCGGCGTCCCGCACCTACCTGGTGCGCCTCACGGCGGTCGGCAAGGAGGGCCAGAACTTCGGGCTCTACGCCATGACCGGACGCGCCGCGTCGTTCCTGTCCCCCGCACTCTTCGGGCTCTTCGCCTTCATCGGCGGGGACGACCGGTGGGGCATCGTCGGCATCCTCGTGGTCCTCGCCGCCGGGCTCGCTGCCCTCTTCCTGGTCGCTACCCAGGTCCGCGATCGCGCACTCGAGGTGCGGTGAGGACGTACTCAGGGGAATCTCAAGGGGGTGCCCTACGTTGGTACCGATGAGAGGAGTGACCCATGGCTGAACGAGCACTGCGCGGGGCCCGGCTGGGTGCCCAGAGCTTCGAGGACGAGCGCGGGGTCGAGATGGCCCCTCGTCAGGAGATCGAGTACGTCTGCGACGACGGACACACCTTCACGGTGACCATGTCGGTCGAGGCCGAGGTCCCCTACGAGTGGGAGGACCCGAAGACCGGCCGCATCGGCAAGCAGGCCGACGTCGCGGAGCCGGCGAAGAAGGAGGAGAAGGCGGCGCGTACCCACTGGGACATGCTGCTGGAGCGACGCTCGGAGTCCGAGCTCGAGGAGATCCTCACCGAGCGCCTGGAGCTGTTGCGCTCCGGCGAGATCGGTCCGCCGCACCTGCACCGTCGCAAGCGCAAGACGGCCTGACGGCCCGTCGGGCTCAGCCCGACCCGTCCGAGCCCGCCCCGAGACCCCGGTCCTGCACCGGGGTCTCGTGCTGTCCGGGTCCGGCGTCACTGGGGCGGGGCAGCGCGGCCCGGGCGAGGGGTCCCACCCGCAGCCGGCGGGGCACCCGGCGGGCGAGGCCCCAGAGGGTCACGCGCCACAGCGCCTCGCGCACGATCGCCGAGCTCATCTTGGACCGTCCGAGAGCGCGCTCGACGAAGGTGACCGGCACCTCCACGATCCGCAGTCCTGCCGCGTGGACCCGGCGCGTCATGTCGATCTGGAAGCAGTACCCCTGCGAGGCGACGCCTGCGAAGGCGATCCGGCGCAGCGTGTCGGCCCGGAAGGCACGGAAGCCGGCGGTGGTGTCGTGCACGGGCAGGCCGAGCGCGAGGCGGGCGTACATCGTGCCGCCCCGCGAGATCATCCGTCGGTGCCAGGGCCAGTTGACCACCGAGCCTCCCGGGACCCAGCGCGAGCCGATGACGAGGTCGGCCGACTCGACGGCGGCCAGGAGGTCGGGCAGCTCCTCGGGCAGGTGGGAGCCGTCGGCGTCCATCTCCACCAGGACGTCGTAGCCGCGGTCCAGGCCCCAGGCGAAGCCGGCCCGGTAGGCGGCTCCGAGCCCGTCCTTGCCCGTGCGGTGGAGCACGTGGACGGCGGGGTCGCGCAGTGCCCTCTCGTCGGCGAGCCGGCCGGTGCCGTCGGGCGAGGCGTCGTCGACCACGAGGACGTCGGCGTCGGGGACGCAGCTGCGGAGCCGCTCGAGGGTGCCGGGCAGGCTCTCCGCCTCGTCGTAGGTCGGCATGATCACCAGGACGGTCACGACGACGTCCTCCGGACCGCGCGACGGCGGTGCAGGATGCCGAGGACCCAGCCCAGCAGGCCGATCGACACCAGAGCCACGGCGGGCCAGCGGCCCGCGGCGGTGGCCGGGGTCGTCCCGGTGGCCGTGCCGACGTCGGCGACCAGCGTGGCGGGCTCCTCGGTGGGTGCCTGCTGGACCACGCGCCCGTCGGCGTCGACGATGCCGCTGATGCCGTTCGTCGACGGCACGACGACCCAGCGGCCGGTCTCGATCGCGCGGAGCCGCGAGATCTTGAACTGCTGCGCGGGCTGCGACGTGCCCGTGAAGCTGGCGTTGCTGGTCTGGACCACGAGCATCTCGGCCCCGCCGCGCACCGCGTCCTCGACGATGCCGTCGTAGGCGATGTCCCAGCAGATGGTGTCGCCGACGACGACGGACCCGGCCTGCAGGTCGCCCTCCCGGTCCCCCGGCAGCATGTCGCGCGGGATGTCGCGGTCGAAGCGCGGGACCAGCCCACCCAGCTCACGTCGGAACGGCACGTACTCGCCATAGGGCACGAGCCTGCGCTTCACGTAGACCTCGCCGGGGCCGTCGCCGTTCCACACCACACCGGCGTTGTAGGCGGTGTCGTTCGTGGGGCCGTCGAGGATGGCGCCGACGAGGATCGGTGCACCGATCCGTTGCACCAGGGACTCGATGCGGGCGCCGAGGGCCTCGTCGGCGAAGGGGTCGACGTCGAGCGCGTTCTCCGGCCAGATCACGAGGTCCGGTGCCTGGGTGCGTCCGGACTCCACGGCCGCCGCCAACCTGCTCGTCTCGGCGAGGTGCAGCTCGCCGATCTCGCCGCGGGGCCAGGTCAGGAAGGCGCCCGGCGTGTTGCCCTGGATCGCGGCGATGCGCCGTTCCGGACCAGGGTCCGCGAGCCCGGTGGGCAGGAACAGCCCGCCCAGGATGACGGCGACGACGACGGCGACGGCCGCGGTCCGACGCAGGACGCCGGAGCCGGCCAGCACGACCAGCATCGCCGCGAGCACGAAGAGCAGGGCGGAGGTGCCGGGCATCCCGACGAGGCGCGCGTACGGGGCGAGCGGCGTGTCGATGGACGTGTGGGCCAGGCGTCCCCACGGGAACCCGGAGAACGGGAAGCCGCCGCGCACCTGCTCGCCCAGCACCCAGGCAGCGGCGCCCCACACGGGCCACCAGGGCAGCCGCAGCGCCGCGCGGAGCGGCAGGGCGATGACGGCCAGCAGCACGGTCTGGGCGACCACGAGCGCGACGTAGGCCCCGCTGCTGACCGCGTTCATCCACCAGATGAGCGGGGCCATGAAGGCGAGCCCGTAGACGGCGCCCGTGGTCATGACCGCGACCACGCGAGCCTCCGCCTGGCGGCGCAGCACCCAGACGAGCAGGGCCACGCCGACGACCATCGTGTACGGCACGGACCACGGGTCGAAGGCTGCCGCGCTGAGCAGTCCGGAGATGGCCGCCAGCACGGCGGCCAGGTACCACCTCATCGGGGTGACCGTCTCACAGGACCGTGAGCGTGCGCGGTGCGTGGTTGAGGACCTCGAGGCCGTCGTCGGTGCAGACCGCGATGTCCTCGATGCGGGCGCCGAAGCGCCCCTCGAGGTACACGCCGGGCTCGATGGAGAACGCCATGCCGGGCTCCAGCACGAGGTCGTTGCCCTCCACGATGTAGGGCTCCTCGTGCGTCTCGGTGCCGATGCCGTGCCCGGTGCGGTGGATGAACAGGTCGCCGAGGCCGGCGTCGACGAGGACCTGGCGGCCCACCGCGTCGACGGACTCCGCGGTGACGCCCGGTCGTGCGTGCTCGCGCTGGACGCGCTGGGCCTCCTCCAGCACGGCGTACGCCTCGAGGTACTCCGCCGGGGCGCTGCCGCCGGCGAGGTAGTTGCGGGTCGAGTCCGAGCAGTAGCCGGCCGCCGTCGTGCCGCCGATGTCGACGACCACGGGGTCGCCCACCTCGATCGTGCGGTCGGAGACCTCGTGGTGGGGCGACGCACCGTTGGGGCCGGAGCCGACGATGACGAAGTCGACCTGCGCGTGCCCCTCGTCGACGATCGCGCGGGCGATGTCGGCGCCGACCTCCCGCTCGGTGCGTCCCGGACGCAGCCACTCCCCCATGCGGGCGTGCACGCGGTCGATGGCGGCGCCCGCGTCGCGCAGTGCCGCGATCTCGTCGGTGTCCTTGCGCATGCGTAGCTGGGTGAGCAGGGGGCCGGCGAGGCTGACCCGGGCGAACCGGTCCTGCAGGGCCAGGACGCGCTCGGCCCACATCTGGTTGTCCACCGCCACGGTGGCGTCGGCGGGCAGGAGCGCGGCGACGAGGGCGTAGGGGTCGTCGGTCTCGCCCCAGGTGGCGATCTCCACGTCGACCCCGGCGGCCTCGGCGGCGGCCCGCTCGAGCGCGGGCACCACGAGGGTCGCGGGCCCGTCGGCGGGCACCACCAGGCAGGTCAGACGCTCGAGCGGCTTGGCGTGGTAGCCGGTCAGGTAGCGCAGGTCGGCGCCGGGCGTGACGAGCACGGCTCCGACGGACTGGGCACGAGCGAGCTCTTGGGCGCGGATCCAGCGAGAAGTCACCCGCCGAGCCTACGTCGTGGGCCAACGCAGGACCTTCGACAGGTGCCCCGACCGCCATCGTCACCTAGGGTGAGGCGTACATCACATCGAAGGATCGGGGGGTCCCATGCGCAAGATCGTCGCTGCCACCGCAGCCGTCGTCCTGTCCGCCGGGCTCGTCTCCGCGTCACCGGCAATCGCCGGCGGCTCGAAGGGCGAGGTCGATACCAAGAAGCTGACCAAGGCGGTGCAGGTCAACGGGGTGCTCCAGCACCTGCGCCAGCTGCAGACCATCGCCAACCGCAACGGCGGCAACCGCGCGTCCGGACTGCCCGGCTACGACGCGTCGTCGGCCTACGTCGCCAAGACGCTGCGTGCGGCGGGCTACACCGTGCGCAAGCAGACGTTCACCTTCCCGTTCTTCGCCGAGAACAGCCCGGCCACGCTGACCCAGCTCACGCCGGGCGAGAAGACGCTCGAGACGGCCGTGTTCACGTACTCCGGATCGGGTTCGGTCACCGGCACGGTCGTGCCGACGAAGGACGTCGTCATCCCGGCCACGCCCGAGCCGAGCAGCACCTCCGGGTGCGAGGCGTCGGACTTCGAGGCGGCCCCCGCGGATCCCGCGATCGCGCTGGTCCAGCGCGGCACCTGTGACTTCGGCGTCAAGGCGGCGAACGCGAAGGCCGCCGGCTACGACGCCGTGATCATCTTCAACGAGGGCAACCCCGAGCGCACCGAGCTCGCCGTGGGCACGCTCGGCACCCCGATCGACGTCCCGGTCGTGGGCCTGTCCTACGACGACGCCGTCGCCCTCGTCCAGGACGCACGCTCCGGCGGCGCCACCGCTCGCGTCACGACGGACACGGTGACCGACCTCGAGCGTGAGACGCACAACCTGATCGCCGACTGGCCGAAGCGCACGAAGAACGACGACCAGGTCGTCGTGGTCGGTGCCCACCTGGACTCCGTCCCGGAGGGCGCGGGCATCAACGACAACGGCACCGGCACCGCGGCGATCCTCGAGATCGCCGAGCAGATGGCCAGGACCGGCTACACCAAGAAGGCACAGCGCCCCGTCCGCTTCGCCTTCTGGGGTGCCGAGGAGCTGGGCCTGCTCGGCTCGCAGCACTACGTCGACACGCTGTCCGACGCGAACCGGTCGAAGATCTACGCGAACCTGAACTTCGACATGCTGGGCTCGCCCAACTTCGTCCGCCTGGTCTACGACGGGGACGGCTCCGCGTTCGGCGCTGCCGGTCCCGCCGGGTCGGGCCAGATCGAGAAGGTCTTCACCGACTTCTTCGACGGCTCGGGCCTCGAGACCGATCCGACCGCGTTCGACGGCCGGTCCGACTACGGACCGTTCATCCAGTACGGCATCCCGGCCGGCGGCCTGTTCAGCGGTGCCGACGACGTCAAGACGCCCGAGCAGGCTGCGATCTACGGTGGGACGGCGGGCGAGACGCTCGACCAGAACTACCACTCGGCCGCCGACGACATCACCAACATCAACACGACGGTGCTCGGCCAGCTGAGCGACGGGGCGGCGCACGCAACCGCGACGCTCGCGCTGTCGAAGAAGGGCCTCTACGGCGACGCCGCGCGGGCCAAGGTCCGCACGAGCGCCAAGAAGGCTCCGGCCGTCACCCAGGGGCCGCAGGCCCAGCGCTGACGACACAGCGCTGACCACACAGCGCTGACGACACAGCGCTGACGGTCCTCGCGTCTCTGAACACCATCGCTCTCCCAGCACGACCGGGAGGGCGATGGTGTTCGGCTTCGGGACGGTAGCCGCCCTGGCGACGCCCTACGCTGGCGACGTGACCACCGGACGCCTGCTCCTCCTCGACTCCGCCAGCCTCTACTTCCGTGCGTTCTACGGGGTGCCCGACTCGTTCAAGGCGCCTGACGGGACGGTGGTGAACGCGCTGCGCGGGCTGCTCGACTTCGTCTCGACGCTCGTCGACCAGCACTCCCCCGACGCCGTCGTGGCGTGCTGGGACGACGACTGGCGTCCGCAGTGGCGGGTCGACCTGCTGCCCTCCTACAAGACCCACCGGGTGGCCGAGGTCGCCGACCCGACGTCGGGCGAGCTGGTCGCGGAGGAGTCGCCGGAGCTGCTGAGCCCGCAGGTCCCGCTGATCGCCGAGGCGCTGGACATCCTCGGGATCCCGGTGGTCGGGAGGCAGGGCGCGGAGGCCGACGACGTCATCGGCACGCTCGCGCAGGCGTGGGACGGGCCGGTCGACGTGGTCACCGGCGACCGCGACCTCTTCCAGCTCGTCGACGACGACGCACAGGTGCGCGTGCTCTACACCGCGCGAGGGGTCTCGTCGGCCGACGTGGTCGACGCCGCGTGGATCCGTGCCAAGTACGGCGTGGAGCCGCAGCAGTACGCCGACTTCGCGACCATGCGCGGCGACACGTCCGACGGCATCCCCGGCGTCGCCGGCATCGGCGAGAAGACCGCCGCGACGCTGCTGGGCGAGTTCCACGACCTCGACGGCATCGTCGCGGCCGCCCAGGACCCGGACTCCTCGATCAAGCCGCGGGTCCGGCAGTCGCTGCTGGACACCCGCGAGCTGATCGACGTCATGCGTCAGGTCGTGCGGGTGCGCGACGACGTGTGCGGCACCGACGTCGTGCGGCCGCTGGCGCCGCTGTCCCCCGAGCAGCGCGACGCCCTCGAGGCGTTCGGGGCGCGGTGGGGCCTCGGCGGCGTGCCGGAGCGTCTCGTGAAGGCGCTCAGCCGCTGAGCGAGGAGTAGGCCACCACGCCACGCCGCAGGCCGTCGAGCGTCTGCCGGGCGGTCGTGCGCAACGGGCCGGGGCCGGCGGCGTCGGCGACCTGCGCGACGAGGTCGATGAGCTGCTTCATGGCGCGCACGAAGTCACCGGCGGCCATGCCCGTGGTGCGCAGGACCTCGTCGAGCGGTGCTCCACCGACCCAGGCCGACGCGGTCTCCGCGAACCCGAAGTCGGGCGCGGACAGGAAGCGGACCCGGTGCCGACGCTCCAGGGCCTGCAGGTCGGCGCACAGCGCGAGCATCGTCTCCGAGACGTCGAGCGTGCGACGGTCCGGGAACCGAGGGGCGGGCGGGTCGTCGATCCGGCTCTCGAAGGTGAGGCCCGACAGCACGGCACCCAGCTGGCCGGCGTCCAGGCCGTCCCAGACACCTTGTCGCAGGCACTCGCTGACCAGCAGGTCCAGCTCGCTGTACAGCCGCTGCAGGCGACGGCCGTCGGTGGTGACGACGTCGCCGTCCAGGTAGCCGAGCTCGTCGAGGACCTCGCACACGTGGTCGAACTGGCGCGCCACGGTGTTGGTGCGCTGCTCGATGCGGCGCCGCTGGTTGGCGGTGTCACGCTCGAGCTTGGTGTAGCGCTCTGCCCACCGGGCGTGCGCCTCGCGATCGGGGCACGCGTGGCACGGGTGCTCCTTCATCGCCCGCCGCAGCTCGGCCACACGGGGGTCGGTGCGCTCGTCCGCGACCCGCTCGGTCGGGCGGTCGGCGTGGTAGCCGGTCTCGTTGTGCCAGCGCAGGCCCTCGGCGCGGTCCCGCAGCGAGGACGCGAGGTCGCGGCGCGCCTGGGCGTTGCGAGCGTTGAACGACTTGGGGATCCGCATCCGCGTGATGGGCTCCACCGGCACCGGGAAGTCGATCGTCCCGAGACGCCGTGAGTGGCGGCTCGCCGTGAGCACGAGCGGACGTGGAGCCTCCGGAGACCCGCTGACACCGGGGTCGAGCACGACGGCGAGCCCGGCGAACTTGCCCCCGGGCACGTTGATGACGTCGCCGACCTTGAGCGCTGCCATCGACGCGACGGCCTCCTGGCGGCGGTCGGCCTTGCGCTGGCGTGCTCCGGAGGACTCGACGTCGCTCAGCTCGCGGCGCAGCGCCGCGTACTCCAGGAAGTCGCCGAGGTGGCACTGGGCGGCCTCGCGGTAGCCGTCGAGCGCGTCGTCGGCCTTGCGGATCTGGCGGACCATCCCCACCACGGCGCGATCGGCCTGGAACTGGGCGAACGACTGCTCGAGCAGCTCGCGTGCCGGCCGGCGGCCCATCTGGTCGACCAGGTTGACCGCCATGTTGTAGGAGGGCCGGAACGAGGAGTTGAGCGGGTAGGTGCGCGTGGAGGCGAGACCGGCGACCTGCCGGGGGTCGAGCTGGGGCTGCCAGAGCACGACACCGTGCCCCTCGACGTCGATCCCGCGTCGTCCGGCCCGGCCGGTGAGCTGCGTGTACTCCCCCGGCGAGACGTTCACGTGGGCCTCGCCGTTCCACTTCGTCAGCCGTTCGATGACGACCGAGCGGGCGGGCATGTTGATGCCGAGCGCCAAGGTCTCGGTGGCGAACACGACCTTGACGAGCCCGTCGCTGAACAGTTGCTCCACGACCTCCTTGAACGCGGGCAGCATGCCCGCGTGGTGCGCGGCGACTCCGCGCCCCAGACCGTCGCGCAGCTCGTGGAAGCCGAGGACGTGCAGGTCCTCGTCGGGCAGGTGCGCGCACGCCTCGTCGACCCGTGCCTCGATCTCCTTGCGCTCGTCGGGCGTGGTCAGCATGATGCGCGCGTCGAGCACCTGCTGGACGGCCGCAGCGCACCCGGCCCGACTGAAGACGAAGACGATGGCGGGCAGCAGGCCCTCGGCCGCCAGCTTCTCGACGACCTCCACCCGGCTGGGCGTGCGGTGCCGGCTCTGCGGCCGCTTGCCGCCCTTGGTCGGCCGGCCGCGGCCGCCGCCCTTGCGTGCGCGGTCCAGCTGCCAGTCCTGGCGCGCCATGCTCTCGAGCTGGCGGTTGACGCGTGGGCCCTCGTCGGACGACCCGCTCGAACCGGGTCGGGTCTCGGCCGTGTCGTCCTCGAACAGCGGGAACAGCTTGCGACCCACCAGCACGTGCTGGTGCAGAGGCACCGGGCGCCGCTCCTCGACGATCGTGGTGGTGGAGCCCCGGACCTCGCTGAGCCAGTCGCCGAACTCCTCGGCGTTGGAGACCGTGGCCGACAGCGAGATCACGCTGACCGACTCGGGCAGCCCGATGATGACCTCTTCCCACACCGCCCCGCGGAACCGGTCCGCGAGGTAGTGCACCTCGTCCATGACGACGAAGCCGAGGCCGTCGAGGGTGCGTGAGCCCGCGTAGAGCATGTTGCGCAGCACCTCGGTGGTCATGACGACCACCGGAGCCTCCCCGTTGACGGTGCTGTCGCCGGTCAGCAGCCCCACGCGATCGGCACCGTAGCGCTCGACGAGGTCGTGGAACTTCTGGTTCGACAGCGCCTTGATCGGGGTGGTGTAGAAGCACTTGCGCCCGGTCGCGAGGGCGAGGTGCACCGCGAACTCACCGACGAGCGTCTTGCCGGAGCCCGTCGGAGCCGCGACCAGGACCCCGCGCCCGTCCTCGACCTCGTGGCACGCCTCGACCTGGAAGGGGTCGAGGGTGAAGCCGTAGAGACCACGGAACTCGGCGAGGTGGGGGTGGCGACGCGAGGCCGTGGCCTGGGCGAACTTCTCGGCCGGGCTCGTCATGCTCCCCAGCCTACGGATCGCGGCTACGGAACGAGGACGCGCAACGCGGCGGGGCGCACACGGGTCGTCATCGGAAGCGGGCCGAGACGCTCGCCGTCGCCGTACGCGACGATGCCCGGGCACTCCAGGACGGCCTCGCGGACCAGGTGCCGCTCGAACTCCGGGAGGTCCACGTGCGTCCCGCGGTACAGCTGCGGGAACACCCGGACCAGCTTCGCCTTGCTGACCGGCCTGATGATGCAGACGTCGAGCAGGCCGTCGTCGAGCACCGCTCCCTCGGCGATCCTCAGTCCCCCGCCGAACGACGGTCCGTTGCCCACGGCCACGAGCATGGCCTCGGTGTCGAGCCGGACGCCGTCGAGGGTCAGCGTGAACGACAGCGGGGAGAACGCGCGGAGCTCGGCGAGGATCGCGAGGTTGTAGCGCATGTTGCCGCGGGGCCAGCGCATGGCGTTGGCGCGCTCGTTCACCTTGGAGTCGAAGCCCGACGCCACGACGGTGACGACCGGCCCGTGGTCGGTGTCGGCGAGGTCGATCGTGCGCGTGCGGCCCGACAGGACGACGTCGAGCGCGGCGTCGGGGTCCCCCACGGGGATCCCGAGCGATCGTGCGGTGTCGTTGCCGGTGCCGGCGGGCAGCAGGCCGACGGTGACGTCGCGCGCGGTGAGCGCCGGCAGCACGTCGTGCAGCAGGCCGTCGCCTCCGACGACGAGCACCAGCTCGGATCCCGCGTCGACCTCGGCCGCGACGGCGGCGCGCGCCTGGGCACCGTCAGCGCTGTGCACCCGCACCACGTCGTGACCGACGCGGGACAGACGGTCCCCCGCCTCCCGCGCGATCTGCTCCCCGCGCTGCTTGCCCGAGACCGGGTTCACGACGAGCGTCACGAGCATGGCCGCAGCCTAGACCGCGTGCACCTCAGACGGCCGGAGGTCGGTCCAGGGGGGACGCCTCGTCGTCGTCGACCTCGTCGATCGCGGCACGCCCGCGGCGACGGTCCGTGATCTTCGTGATCACCTCGGCGATGAGGTACAGGATCGTCATGGGTGCGGCCAGGAAGAGCATGGTGAGCGGGTCGGTGGTGGGCGTGGCGATCGCGGCGAACACGAAGATGCCGATGATGGTCCAGGGCCGCGCCGACGCCAGCTGCTTCGCCGACACGATGCCGAGCCGGTTCAGCATGACCACGACGAGCGGGATCTCGGCGGCGACGCCGAAGACCAGCAGCATCTTGATGATGAAGTCGAAGTACTCGGCCCCGGTCACGAGGCTCCCGAACCCGTCGGGCACGAACCCGATGAGGATCTCCATCGCCTTCGGCAGGACGACGTAGGCCAGGGCGGCGCCACCGACGAACAGCGGGGCGCCGGTGCCGGCGAGGATGGCCGCCCACTTCTTCTCGTGCCGGTGCATCGCCGGCAGGATGAACGCCCACAGCTGCCACAGCCACAGCGGGCTCGAGGCCAGCAGGCCGAACACGAGCGAGATCTTCAGCTGGAACTGGAACGCGCCGCCGACGCCGGTGATGACCAGCTCGGACTCGATGCCCTGCGTCTGCAGGATCGGCCGCATGTCGTTGTACGGCTGGGTGAGGAAGTCCAGGATCGGGCCGTAGAAGACGAACCCCAGGATGGTGAAGACGAGGATCGCGAGCACGGCGCGCGTGAGGCGCGTCCGGAGCTCGCGGAGGTGCTCCACGAGCGGCATGGTGCCGCCGGTGGCCCCGGACGGCGTGCCGCTGATCGCGGCCAAGCCTTAGCCCTGCTCGGGCGTGGAGTCGCGGCGCACCGGCTCGGGGCGCACCGTGAGGTCGTCGGCGACCTGGTCGGGACGCACCGTCGGGTCGGAGGCGGCGGCCACGTCGGCGTCGTCGCGCTTGTCGTCGCCGTCGTTCAGCTCCTTGACCTCGGACTTGAAGATCCGCAGGGCACGTCCGGACCCGCGGGCGAGCTCGGGAAGCTTGCGGCCGCCGAACAGCAGCAGGACCACGCCGAGGATGAGGAGGATCTCCGTAGGGCCGATCTGCCTGAACATGATGTCTCTTTCGTCGGGTGCGGTCTCAACCATCGTACGCGGCGAGTGCTGAACGTGCCGTGTCCATCACCTGTCCGCGAAGTGTGCGTGGCTCGACGACGTGCACCGTGCCGCCGTTGCGCAGCACGAGCCGACGCAGCCAGGCCTCGTCGCCCGCGTACAGGCGCACGCGGCGACGGCCGTCGACCTCGCCGAGCTCCTCGACCTGGTAGTACTCGGTGAGCCAGTGCGCAGCCGGGTCGAGGTCGAGGACGGCGGACGGGGTCTGGTCGCTCACGGAGAACAGCTCGTCGCCGAGGTCGCGGGCGGTGGTGTCGTGGCGCTCGACCGCCCGGCCGGTGTCGACGGCGCGCGTGATGCGGTCGAGCCGGAAGAACCGGACGTCCTCGGCGCGCAGGCAGTAGGCCTCGAGGTAGGTGTGGCCCTGCCGGGCGAACAGCTGCTGCGGGTCGACCTGGCGGGTCGTGACGTCGTCGCGGGAGTCGGTGGCGTAGTCCAGCTCGAGCCGCCGACCGTCGGCCAGCGCGGCGGCCACGGTGTCACGGATGGCGGGATCGACCTCGGCGACGTGCACGTCGACGGCCTCGACGGCGGTGTCGCCGGCCACGGCGGTCTCCAGCTTGGCCAGGGCGGCGTCGACGATCGGCAGCTGAGGACCGGCGGCCGACGCGCGCAGGGTGCGCAGCGCGGCGACGAGCGCGATGCCCTCGTCGGCGGTCAGGCGCAGGGGTCGGGACAAGAACTCGGCGTCGCGGATGTGGATGACGTCGTCGCCCTCGAGGGCGGCGAGGTCGACGTCGATGAGCTCACCGGCGTACTCCCCCACCCCGGTGAACATGAGCAGGCGCAGGTCGTCACGGATCTGCTTGGGCGGGACACCGAACTCGCGGGCGACGTCGTGGACCGGCACCCCGTCGTTGCCCTGCAGGTACGGCACGAGCGCGAGCATCCGCACGACCTGCTGCGCGGAGCGGTTCGTCGGTCGGCTCACGACGCCGCCCCCGTGGCCTCGAGCACGGCGCGCAGGCGGCCGATCACCTGGTCACGGAGCTCCGGAGGGTCGAGGACGACGACGTCGGGCCCGTACGAGGCGATCTCGGCAGCGAGGTCCCAGCCGGTGGAGAACGGGACGACGAGCTCGTCACGACCGTCGTCGCCCGGCGTGACGGAGGCGGCGCTGCGGCGCAGGGCGTTGGCCCGGGCCGTCGCGACGCTGAGGCGCGCGGTGCGGTCGGACGGACGGGGGAAGAGGGCCGTGGCGGCCGCGGAGACGACCTCCTCGGCCGGGCGCTCGAACGCGCCGGGCTCGCCGTCGTGCTCCAGGTCGCCGACGACGCGGGAGAGGCGGAACATGCGCGGCGCGTCGCGGTCGACGTCGTGGCCGACGAGGTACCAGCGGCCACGCCAGGACAGGATCCGCCACGGCAGGACCCGCCGCTGCGTGGCCTCGGCCCCGGGGCGGCGGTACTCGAAGCGCACGGGGATCCGACGGGTGGCGGCGTCGAGGGCTGCCTCGAAGGCGGGCTCGTGCGCCGACAGCTTGGGCTCGGCCATGCGCAGCACGTCGGTGTCGACCGCGACGCCCGCGGCCTTGAGCTTGACGAGGGCCGACGTGGAGCTGGTGGCCAGGCCGGCGTGCTCCCACACCTGCGCGGCCAGCCCCAGCACGGCGGCCTCCTCGCGGGTGAGGTCGAGGTCGGGCAGCTCGGCGGCGTCGCGTCGGATCCGGTAGCCGGGCTCGTCGTCGAAGTACTTGTCGTTGGTGCCGGTCTCGACGGCGATGCCGAGCTCGCGCAGCTCCTCCTTGTCGCGCTCGAACTTGCGCTCGAAGGCCACCTGGGTCGAGGCGCGGTAGTCCGCGATCGCCTGGCGGATCTGTTCCTTGGACAGGTACTGACGGGTGACGAGCAGGGTGAAGATGAGGTTCATCAACCTCTCGGTCTTGCGGTCGGCCACGCCCCCAGCATGTCAGACGGTCAGGAGGCGTCCAGCAGGTCGATCGCGAAGGTCAGCGTGTCGCCGGGCTCGATGCCGCTGCCCTCCTGCGGGCTGTCGCCGTAGGCGGAGTCGGCGGGGCACACCAGGACCACGCGGCTGCCGATCGTCTGGCCGGGCAGGAGGTCCTTCCAGCAGGCGATGACCTGGTCGAGCGAGAACGTCGACGGCGTTCCGCGGTCCCAGCTGCTGTCGAACACCTTGCCGTCGGGGTAGACCTGGCCGACGTAGTGCGCCGTGATGCTGGCCCCCTTGGCGACCTTCTCGCCGTCGCCCTTGATCGCGACGTACGCAGCCGCCTTCTCGGGGTCCTTCGTCACGTCGCCACTGGTCTTGAACCCGGCCGGCTTGTCGTCCTTCAGGGTGATCGAGGGGACGGTCTTGGGCAGCTTCTCGGCCGCACCCTTCGCCTCGGTGGGGACCTTGGCGACGATGTCGAACAGGAAGACCATGGTGTCGTCGGCCTTGACGCCGAGCGTCTGCTCGGCCTGGTCGCGCGCCTGGCCCTCGGCGAAGCCGTCCTTCGGCGGGATGGCGACCAGCACGCGGCTGCCGACCTTCTGCCCGGTCAGGCCCTTGACGAACCCGGTCAGCACGCTCCCCTCGGTGAGCTGCGTCGTGAGCGGGCTCTCGGCCTTGAACGAGTTGTCGAACTGCTTGCCCGTGCGACCGTTCACGGCCACGTAGTTGAGCTTGACGGTGTCGCCGTCCTGGACCTCGTCGCCGCTGCCCTCGTTGACGACCCGCGTCTCGGTGGAGTCGGTGGTGAAGTCCTCCGGCACCGTGACGCTCGGGTTCTTGCTCGAGCCGACCTCGACGGCGTCGAGCCCCCCACCGGAGCCGGAGCCGCAGCCGACGAGGACGAGGGCGGAGGTCAGGACGATCGCAAGGTTTCGACGCACGGGAGCACTTTCGTCGGGGTGATGGCCTCGATCACCGTAGCCCGGGCGCCCAAGAGGATCCTGAGCGGCGACCGTGCATCGGCCGTGGGGTCGCGACGCTGCGTCACATGCCGTCGATGAGCCGCTGCACGCGGTCGTCGGCGGAGCGGAACGGGTCCTTGCAGAGCACCGTGCGCTGGGCCTGGTCGTTGAGCTTGAGGTGCACCCAGTCGACGGTGAAGTCGCGCCGGCGCTCCTGGGCGCGCTTGATGAAGTCGCCGCGCAGTCGGGCCCGGGTGGTCTGCGGTGGCACCGACTTGGCCTGGAAGACCCCCAGGTCCGTCGTGACCCGCGCGACCGCTCCGCGGTTCTGCAGCAGGTAGAAGATGCCGCGGTCACGCCGGATGTCGTGGTAGGCCAGGTCGAGCTGCGCGATCCGCGGATCTGCCCAGCTCATGCCGTGCGCCGTGCGGTACCGGTCGAGCAGACGGAACTTGATGACCCAGTCGATCTCGCGCTCGACGAGGGAGAGGTCCTCGGACTCCACGGCCTTGAGGGTGCGCTCCCACAGGTCCATCGTGCGGTCGATGGTGGGGGTGTGCAGGCCGTGCCGGTCGACGAACTCGGCGGCCTTGCCGAAGTACTCCGCCTGGATCTCCAGGGCGGAGAGCTCACGGCCGTTGGCGAGCTGGACCTTGCGCCGTCCGGTCATGTCGTGGGAGATCTCGCGGATCGCCCGGATCGGGTTCTCCAGCGTCATGTCGCGCATCGTGACGCCCGCCTCGATCATGCGCAGGACCAGGTCCGTGGTGGCGACCTTGAGCAAGGTGGTGGTCTCGCTCATGTTGGAGTCGCCGACGATGACGTGCAGCCTGCGGAAGCGCTCGGCGTCGGCGTGCGGCTCGTCGCGGGTGTTGATGATCGGTCGAGACCGGGTGGTGGCGCTCGAGACGCCCTCCCAGATGTGCTCGGCGCGCTGGCTGACCGAGAAGATCGTGCCGCGGGGCGTCTGCTGGACCTTGCCCGCGCCGCAGATGATCTGTCGCGAGACGAGGAACGGGATGAGCACGTCGGCCAACCGGCTGAACTCGCCGCCTCGTCCGACGAGGTAGTTCTCGTGGCAGCCGTAGGAGTTGCCGGCGGAGTCGGTGTTGTTCTTGAACAGGTAGATGTCGCCGTCCACGCCGTCGTCGGCCAGGCGCTGCTGGGCGTCGAGCATGAGGCCCTCGAGGATCCGCTCCCCCGCGCGGTCGTGCGTGACCAGGTCGACCAGGTCGTCGCACTCGGGCGTGGCGTACTCGGGGTGGCTGCCGACGTCGAGGTAGAGCCGCGCGCCGTTGCGCAGGAACACGTTGCTGCTGCGCCCCCACGACACGACCCGGCGGAAGAGGTAGCGAGCGACCTCGTCGGGCGACAGACGACGCTGACCCTTGAACGAGCAGGTGACGCCGTACTCGTTCTCGATCCCGAAGATCCGCCGGTCCATGTCGTCAGCCTAGTCCGGCGACGCCGGGCCCGTCGGTCGAAGCGCCGGTCGAGGCGCTGGGCGCGCGGCACCGTTCGGGGCGCGGGCGCGCAGGCGGCCCGTAGGGTCGGGACCATGGAGCACAGGACCCTCGGAAGGACCGGCCGCAAGGCCTCGGTCGTCGGCCTCGGCACGTGGCAGCTCGGAGCGGACTGGGGCGACGTGAGTCGTGACGACGCCCGGGCCGTGCTGGACGCCGCCGTGGACTCCGGCGTGACGTTCCTCGACACGGCCGACGTGTACGGCGACGGCCGCAGCGAGCAGGCCATCGCGGACTTCCGGCGTGCGCGTCCCGACCTCGACCTCACGGTGGCCACCAAGATGGGCCGCCGACTCGACCAGGTGCCCGAGAACTACGTCATGGACAACTTCCGTGCCTGGACCGACCGGTCGCGCAGCAACCTCGGCGTCGACACGCTGGACCTCGTCCAGCTGCACTGCCCCCCGAGCGCGGTCGTGACCGACGACGAGGTGTACGACGCCCTCGACACGCTCGTCTCCGAGGGCGTCATGTCCGCCTATGGCGTGAGCGTCGAGACGTGCGACCAGGCGCTCGCCGCGATCGCGCGACCGGGCGTCGCGACGGTGCAGATCATCCTCAACGCCTTCCGGCTCAAGCCGCTCGACGAGGTCCTCCCCGCCGCGCGGGCGGCCGGCGTCGGGATCATCGCGCGGGTGCCGCTGGCCAGCGGTCTGCTGAGCGGGCGCTACACGGTCGAGACCACGTTCGCGGAGGACGACCACCGCTCGTACAACCGCCAGGGCGAGGCGTTCGACGTCGGCGAGACCTTCTCGGGCGTCGACTACGAGGTCGGTGTGCAGGCTGCGCGCGAGTTCACCGACCTGGTGCCCCAGGGCGTCACCTCCGCCCAGGCCGCCGTCGCCTGGGTGGTCGCCCAGGAGGGCGTGAGCACGGTCATCCCCGGTGCCCGCTCCCCCGAGCAGGCCCGCGCCAACGCGCGCGCCGCCGCGGTCGACGTCCGGCCCGAGCTGCTCGAGGGCGTCCGGCGCATCTACGACACCCACCTGCGCGAGGCCGTCCACCCCCGCTGGTGAGCACTGGCGGGGGTGGACGGCGCCGGGCGGCGGCTCAGAGCCCGGGCAGCGGTGCCGGCAGCGCGGGCGCCGGGGCGCGCTGGGTGGTGGGCTGCGCCGTGAACGGGGCACGGTCCTGTGCGCAGGTCGCCCCGTCGGCCGGCGCGTCCCCGTCCACCAGGTAGCGCGCGACGATGGAGTCGGCGCACGCGCTGACCCCGAGCGTCGTGTGGCCGTATCCCTCGACCGTCAGCACGCGAGCGTCCGCGAAGTTCTCCGCGAAGGGTCGGGTGTTCGCGTACGGCGTCGCCGGGTCGAAGCGCGTGCCGATCACGAGGACGCTCGCGTCGGTCGTCTGCGTCCACGGCCCGGTGAAGGCGTCGCTGTCCCGCAGGCCGATCTGCGGGCACTGGACGCCGACCCAGCTGCGGAAGCGTCCGAACCGCGGCGCGAGCCGGTCCTCGCGGTCGGCGAGCGCGGGGTACGCGGCGGGCGGGAGGATCGAGCGGGAGTCGACGCAGAGCTGGGCCAACGAGCTGCCGAGGGAGGTGTAGCGCTCCTGGGCCGGGGCCAGCTGCCGCTCCAGCGTCGTCGACGGCTCGCCGCCGCCCTGGGCGAGGAGCACGAGGAAGTCCGAGAGCCCGGCGAACGAGCTCGGCGAGTAGAGCTGGAGGAAGATCGACGAGATCGCCAGCGAGTAGGTGTACTCGACCGCGGTGCCCTGGACGTCGAGCGTCACTGGCTGCGTCCTCAGCCGCTCCAGGAGCTCGCCGACGACGTCCGCGGGATCACCCAACGCGTTCAGGGAGCAGCGCTCACCTGCCAGGCGGCACTGCTCGAGGAACGCGTCGAACGCCTCCTCCGCGGCCGGACCCTGGGCGAGACGCGCGCCGACCGAGCGCGGGTCGCGGTTCGCACCGGAGTAGGCGTCCACGTCGACGGTGCCGTCGAGCACCATCGAGCCGACCCGGTCCGGGAACAGCCGGGCGTAGGTCGCGCCGAGGTAGGTGCCGTAGGAGTAGCCCTGGTAGGTGAGCGTGCCGTCGCCCACGGCACGACGCAGGAGCTCGAGGTCGCGCGCCACGTTCGCGGTGGACGCGTGGCGGATGACGTCGCCGGCCTCGTCGCGGCAGGCGCGGGCGATCCGTGCCGACTGGCTTACGAAGGCGCGCTCCTCGGCCCGGGTGACCGGGAACGCCGGGAGCCCCTCGAACGCGGCCGCCTCGTCCGCGGCGTCGTCGTAGCAGAGCGCGGGGTCGGAGAGGCCGACACCGCGCGGGTCGAACCCGACGAGGTCGTAGCGCTCGCGTACCTCGGGCGTGACGACGAGGTCGGAGATCTGGTGCAGGGTCGAGACACCCTCGCCACCGGGGCCGCCGAAGTTGAAGAACAGGCTGCCCTTCCGCGACTCCGGGTCGCTCGCCGGGAGGCGGGTGAGCGCGACGGTGGTGGTGGTGCCGCGCGGCCGGTCGTAGTCGGTGGGCAGCTCCACGGTGGCGCACTCGAAGCCCGCCGGCGCGCCCGCGCTGCAGGCTCCCCAGTCCAGCGAGGGCGTGGCGATGCGGTCGAGCCGCTTCTGCTCCGAGCCGCTGCGGGCCTGGGCGGGTGTGGTGGTGGCCAGCAGGCCGGCGGCCAGCGTGGCTGCGGTGACGCACGACAGGAGACGTCGCATGGGTTCCCCCGAGGGATCGATGACGTGACCCTCACGACGCTAGGCGTCGCGGTCGGGTCGGCGCATCGGTCGCGCGGCCGATCCCGCCTCCTCCCTCCGGCGGAGCGGAGGCGTCAGCCGGCGAGAGCCGTGGCGATCGTCGCCTCGTCGAGCCGCTTGAACTTGCGCGGCTGCGCACGGGTGCGGTCGAGGACCGCGGCCTCGAGGTCGCCGGCGGCGATCGAGCGGGCGGGATCGGCGTCGGAGGCCAGGGCCTGGGTGGCGAGGCGCACGGCCCCGGCGAGGTCGAGCCCGGCCGTGAAGTGCTGGGTGAGGTGCTCGTCGACCTGGTCGCTCTGGCCGCCCATCACGGCGTGGCCCTGGATGTCGGCCACGGAGCCGTCGTACATGAGCCGGTAGATGGTGTCGGTCTCGACGGAGTCGCCCACCTCGGCGACGAAGATCTCCACCTCGTAGGGCTTCTCGCCGCCGGAGGAGAAGATGGTGCCGAGGGTCTGGGCGTAGGCGTTGGCCAGGCCGCGACCGGTGACGTCGCGGCGGTCGTAGGCGTAGCCGCGCATGTCGGCGAGACGGACGCCCGCGATGCGCAAGTTCTCGAACTCGTTGTACCGCCCGACCGCGGCGAAGCCGATCCGGTCGTAGATCTCGCTGATCTTGTGCAGCGCGCGCGAGGGGTTCTCGGCCACGAGCAGGATGCCGTCGGCGTACTGCAGGACGACCACGCTGCGGCCCCGGGCGATCCCCTTGCGCGCGAAGTCGGCCCGATCCTTCATCAGCTGCTCGGGCGAGACGTAGAACGGTGCGGTCATGCTGCTCCTCCGGAGGGGGCGTTCAGGTGAGGGGGGCCGAGGGCCCGTCGGGGCGCGTCATGCGGCCGCCGATGACCGCGTCGGCCACGGCGGCGGTCTCGGTCTCGTCCCAGGCGCGGTAGCCGTCGGCGGTGATGACGCTGACCAGCGGGAAGATCCGCCGGGTCAGGTCGGGCCCGCCCGTGGCGGTGTCGTCGTCCGCGGCGTCGTAGAGCGCCTGGATGACGGCGGTGACCGCGGAGCGCTCGTCCATGTCGGGCGAGTACAGCTTCTTGAGCGAGCCGCGGGCGAACGTCGAGCCCGAGCCGACCGAGTGGAAGGTGCGCTCCTCGTTCTTGTTGCCCGTCACGTCGAAGGCGAAGATGCGGCCGCACTGCTGCACCAGGTCGAAGGCGGCGAAGAGCGGCACGACCGCCAGACCCTGCATCGCCATGCCGAGGTTGCCGCGGATGAGGGCGGCGAGCCGGTTGGCCTTGCCGTCGGTGGAGAGCGTGGCGCCCTCGATCTTCTCGTAGTGCTCGAGCTCGACCTGGAACAGGCGGGTCATCTCGATGGCGATGCCCGCGGTGCCGGCGATGCCGACGCACGAGAACTCGTCGGTGGGGAAGACCTTCTGGATGTCGCGCTGCGCGATGACGTTGCCCATCGTCGCGCGGCGGTCGCCGGCCATGACCACCCCGCCCGCGAACGTGGCGGCCACGATCGTGGTGCCGTGCGCGACGCCGGCGAGCTCACCGGAGGCGGCGCCGGCCGCACCGGGGAGCATCTCGGGCGACTGCGAGGCCAGGAGGTCGGCGAACGAGGTGCCTCCCACGGACCGGTAGCCGGCGGGAAGCATCACGGGGCCGCTCACTGGCCGCCCTTCTGGACGAAGCTGCGCACGAACTCCTCGGCGTTCTCCTCCAGGACGTCGTCGATGTCGCCGAGGATCGAGTCGACGTCGTCGTCGAGCTTCTCCTTGCGCTCGGTGTCCTGCGCTGCGTCGACGTGCGACGTCTCGACCTGCTCCTCGTCGTCGGAGGACTTCCGCGTGTTCCTGTGCTGCTGCTCGGCCATGCCGTCAGCCTATCCCCCTGCGACCCACACGCTGCCCGATCCGACGCGAGGCGGGTCGAGACCCACCAGGCGTCGCAGCAGTTGTGTCCGGGCGCGGGACTCAGCGGCCGGTGATCGCCCGGAACAGCGCCGTGGCGTCGGCGCTGGACTCGAAGAGCGCACCCACGTGGTCGGCCGTGCCGCGGAGGGGCTCCATGGTCGGGATCCGCTGGAGGGACTCGTAGCCCGGCAGGTCCAGGATCACCGAGTCCCAGGAGGCGGCGGCGACCTCGGAGGCGAAGGTGCTCAGGCAGCGGCCACGGAAGAAGGCGCGGGTGTCGTGCGGCGGCTCCTCGACGGCGCGCACCACCTCGGCATCGCTGACGATCCGGTCGATCCGGCCGGAGTGCACGAGGCGGTGGTAGATGCCGCGCTCGGCGCGGACGTCGTGGTACTGCAGGTCCACGAGGTGGAGCTTGGCGTGGTCCCAGTCGAGGCCGTCGCGCTCGCGGTAGGACTCCAGCAGCGACAGCTTGGCCACCCAGTCGAGCTCGCGGACGCACTCCATCGGGTCGCGCGCGAGCCGCGTGAGCACGCTCTCCCAGCGCTGCAGCACGTCGTCGGTCTGCTCGTCGGACCCCTCGCGGGCCACGAAGGCCCGGGCCTGCTCGAGGTAGTGCCACTGCAGCTCCAGGGCGGTGGCCGTGGTGCCGTCCTGCAGCTCGACGAGCGTGGTGAGAGTCGTGTCGTGGGAGATGTCGTGGAGCGCCTTGACCGGCTGCGCCAGGGCGGGGGCGGGCGTCAGGAACCCCGCCTCGAGCATGGCGAGGACGATCGAGGTGGTGCCGTGCTTGAGGTAGATCGACGTCTCGGCCAGGTTCGCGTCACCGATGATCACGTGCAGACGTCGGTACTTCTTCGGGTCGGCGTGCGGCTCGTCGCGCGTGTTGACGATCGGTCGCTTGAGGGTGGTCTCCAGACCCACGCCGACCTCCATGTAGTCCGCGCGCTGCGAGAGCTGGTAGGCGTGCACGCTGCCGTCCTGGCGCTGCCCGACCCGGCCGGCGCCGCAGACGACGGGCCGCGACACGAAGAACGGCGTCAGCTGCGCGACGATCGCGTCGAACGGGACCGCCCGGTCCACGAGGTAGTTTTCGTGCGAGCCGTACGACGCGCCCTTGTTGTCGATGTTGTTCTTGTAGAGCACGATCGAGCCCGCGCCGGGTACCTGGGCGGCGAGCTCGGCGCCGCGCCGCATCACGAGCTCGCCGGCCTTCTCCCAGACGACGACGTCGCGGGGCGACGTGACCTCCGGCGAGGAGTACTCGGGGTGCGCGTGGTCGACGTACAGGCGGGCGCCGTTGGTCAGGATGATGTTGGCCAGGCCCAGGTCCTCGTCGGTGAGCTGGGTCGGGTCGGCGACCTCCCGGCTCAGGTCGAACCCGCGCGCGTCGCGCAGCGGGCTCTCCTCCTCGAAGTCCCAGCGGGCACGCCGGGTGAGCCCGTGGGCGGCGGCGTAGCTGTTCACGACGTGCGTCGACGCCACCATCGGGTTGGCGTTCGGCTGTCCCTGGACGGCGATGCCGTACTCGACCTCGCTGCCTTGCACGCGTCTCACCGTCATGGCCCCAGCGTAGGCGTCCGCGCCCCACTCCCCCGACGTCCGGCGCGCGGTGCGTACGTCGACCGGGCCGTGCGCACGCTCGTCGCCCACCCTTCAACCGTCGGCCACCTCGCGGTGACCGTGGCGTCGTCGGCGCCCGCGAGGCTCGCGCCATGAGGATCGTGATCGTCGCAGAGTCCTTCCTCCCCCAGACCAACGGCGTCGTGCACTCGGTGCTCCGCGTCCTCGACCACCTCGCGGCCCGCGGGGACGACGTGCTGGTCGTCGCACCCGACGCCGGACCGGACGTGCCTGCCACCGTGGCCGGGGCCCGCGTGGTGACCGTGCCGGCCTGGTCGTTCCCGGGGTACGCCGACGTGCGGGTCGCCACCGGACGGGTCTCCCCGCTCACCGCGATCCTGCGGGACTTCGGCCCCGACGTGGTGCACCTCGCGTCGCCGTTCGCCCTGGGCTGGCGAGCGGCCCTGGCCGCCGCGGCGCTGGACCTGCCCGTGGTCGCGGTCTACCAGACCGACGTCCCGACCTACGCGGGTCGGTACGGGGTGCGGGGCGTGGAGAACCTGCTGTGGAAGCGGGTCCGCGACCTGCACGGCCGGGCCGACCTCACGCTCGCGCCGTCGACGGCCACCATCCGGACCCTCGAGGAGCGCGGGGTGGAACGGCTGCGCCTGTGGCGGCGTGGGGTCGACACCGACCGCTTCTCCCCTGCACGACGTGACGAGGCGTGGCGGCGCGGGCTCGCACCCGAGGGCGAGCGTCTCGTGGGATACGTGGGCCGTCTCGCGCCCGAGAAGCAGGTCCAGGACCTCGCGGCCCTGCAGGACCTCGCGGCCCTGCAGGACCTGCCCGGCACCCGGATCGTCGTGGTGGGCGACGGTCCGGAGCGTGCCCGCCTCGAGCGGCTGCTGCCCGGCGCCCACTTCACCGGCATGCTCCACGGCACGGCGCTGGCCACCGCCGTGGCCGGGCTGGACGTGCTGGTCAGCACGAGCGAGACCGAGACCTTCTGCCAGGTGGTCCAGGAGGGCCTCGCCTCCGGCGTCCCGGTCGTCGCCGCCGGCGTCGGAGGTCCGGTCGACCTCGTCGACCACAGCCGCACCGGCTGGCTCTACGAGCCGGGCGACCTCGGCGGACTCGCGGCGCGGGTGCGTGACCTGACCGGCGACGACGCCAAGCGAGCGGCGTTCGGCAGGGCGGCCCGTCGCTCCGTGGAGGGCCGGAGCTGGCAGGCGGTGTGCTCCGAGCTGGTCGGCCACTACGCTGCCGCGATCGAGCAGCACCGCGGCACCGGACCGCACGACATCGGGCGTCTGCACTGGACGACCCGACGCATGGTCAGGAGCTGAGCACCTTCGCCAGGTGGACGCTGTCGTCGTAGGCCGCGTAGAAGCCGAACGCCGGCTCGTCGACGTACCCGGCCGACCGGTACAGGGCGATCGCCTCGGGCTGCTGCGTGCCGGTCTCCAGCACGAGCCGGCGCAGCCCCGCCTCGGCGGCGGTGCGCTCCAGCTCGGTCAGCACGAGGCGTGCCAGACCCCGCCGACGGAACGCCTCGCGCACGAACATCCGCTTGATCTCCGCGTCGGACTCCCCCTGCGGTCCGCCGCGACGCCAGCCGCCCATCGCGGCCGCCGCGCCGTCGACCTCCAGCACCAGGAAGAGCCCGTGCGGGGGCAGGAAGTGCTCGTCCTCGATCGGCGAGATGTCGCCGCTGCCGCCGTACAGCCGGCCGTACTCGGCCTGGACCTCGGTGGTCATCGCGACGACGTCGGGATCGGCGTACCGGGCACGACGCAGAAGCGGCCGGTCCGAGGGACCGGCCGCGCTGCGCTCCCCGGGTCGTGCGCTCAGAGGTACTGCCCCGTGTTCGCGACCGTGTCGATCGAGCGACCCGGCTCGTTGCCACCCTTGCCCGTGATGAGGGTGCGGATGAAGACGATGCGCTCGCCCTTCTTGCCGGAGATGCGTGCCCAGTCGTCGGGGTTCGTCGTGTTCGGGAGGTCCTCGTTCTCCTTGAACTCGTCGAGGCAGGCCTGCAGCATGTGCTGGACGCGCAGGCCCTTCTGGCCGGTCTCGAGCAGGTCCTTGATCGCCATCTTCTTGGCGCGGTCCACGATGTTCTGGATCATCGCCCCGGAGTTGAAGTCCTTGAAGTACAGGACCTCCTTGTCGCCGTTGGCGTACGTGACCTCGAGGAACTGGTTGTCCTCGGACTCGGTGTACATCGCCTCGACGGTGCGCTGGATCATGCCCTGCGTCGTGGCCGTGCGGTCACCGCCCCACTCGGCCAGGTCGTCGGGGTGCAGCGGCAGCGTGGGCGTCAGGTACTTGCTGAAGATGTCGCGGGCGGACTCGGCGTCGGGTCGCTCGATCTTGATCTTCACGTCGAGGCGTCCCGGGCGCAGGATGGCCGGGTCGATCATGTCCTCGCGGTTGGAGGCGCCGATCACGAGCACGTTCTCGAGGCCCTCGACACCGTCGATCTCGCTGAGCAGCTGCGGGACGATCGTGTTCTCGACGTCGGAGGAGACGCCCGAGCCGCGGGTGCGGAACAACGAGTCCATCTCGTCGAAGAAGACGATGACCGGCGTGCCCTCGCTGGCCTTCTCGCGGGCACGCTGGAAGACGAGCCGGATGTGCCGCTCGGTCTCGCCCACGTACTTGTTGAGCAGCTCGGGGCCCTTGATGTTGAGGAAGAAGGAACGTCCTTCCTCGCCGGTGCGCTCGGAGACCTTCTTGGCCAGGCTCGCCGCGACCGCCTTGGCGATCATCGTCTTGCCGCAGCCGGGCGGTCCGTACAGCAGCACGCCCTTCGGCGGCTTGAGCTCGTGCTCGATGAAGACCTCGGGGTGCAGGTACGGGAGCTCGACGGCGTCGCGGATCGACTCGATCTGGCTGCGCAGGCCACCGATCGACTCGTAGTCGATGTCGGGGACCTCCTCGAGGACGAGCTCCTCGACCTCGCTCTTGGGGATCCGCTCGTACACGTACCCGGCGCGGCCGTCGAGCAGCAACGAGTCGCCCGCACGCAGCTTCATCCCCAGCAGCGAGTCGGCGAGCCGGACGATCTTCTCCTCGTCGGCGTTGCCGAGGACCAGGGCGCGCTCGCCGTCGGCCAGGATCTCCTTGAGCATGACGACCTCGCCGGTCGTCTCGAAGTCCAGCGCCGCGACCACGTTCATGGCCTCGTTGAGGATGACCTCCTGGCCCTTGCGGAGCTCGTCCTTGTCCACGGCGGGGCTCACGGTGACGCGCAGCTTGCGGCCACCGGTGAACACGTCGACCGTCTCGTCGGCGTTGAGCTGGAGGAACGTGCCGAAGCCGGTCGGCGGCTGGGCGAGCCGGTCGACCTCCTCCTTGAGCGTGACGATCTGGTCACGTGCCTCGCGCAGCGTGGACGTGAGCCGCTCGTTCTGCGCGTTGGTCGAGGACAGTCGGGCCTCGAGGTCGGACAGCCTGGAGTCGAGGGAACCCTCCGAGCCCAACCGGCGCCGGAGGTGCTCGACCTCCGCGCGCAGGTATGCCAGCTCGTGTTCCGATCCACCGGGGTTCTCGTTCACGATCGCCACCTCCTGCTCGTCGAGTTCGACCCTAGCCGAGATCAGGTTGCACCAAGGGTCGTCCGAGCGCGCGGCGGATGACGATCCGATGTCGTCGGGCCGGTGGCGCCCGACGTGCTCAGTCGGACATGCCCGCTGGTCGGGGCCCGTCGTAGTCGGGTCCGTAGGCCCCCGGGGCGGGGCGACGGGTCTTCTCCAGCGCCGGGTGGCCGGGCGCCATGCGGCGTGCGGTGACCAGGAAGGCGGTGTGCCCGACCATGCGGTGGTCGGGGCGCACGGCGAGCCCCTCGAGGTGCCAGCCGCGCTGCATCGTCTCCCACGCCGTCGGCTCGGTGAAGCCACCGTCGGCACGCAGGGTCTCCACGAAGCGCGACAGCTGCGTGGTGGTGGCCACGTAGGCGCACACGAGACCGCCGGGGACCAGGCGCTCGGCCGCGAGCGGGACGCACGACCACGGGTCGACCATGTCGAGCACGAGCCGGTCGATCTCCGGCTCGGTCATGACCTCGCGCACGTCACCGACGGTGAGCGTCCACTGCGGAAGGTCCGGCCCGACGATCTGCTCGACGTTCTGGCGGGCCGTCTCGGCGAACTCCTCACGGATCTCGTACGAGCCCAGGTGCCCGTCGGGTCCGATCGCCCTCAGGAGGTAGGCGGTCAGGCTGCCGGAGCCGGCACCGGCCTCCACGACCCGCGCGCCCGGGAAGATGTCGGCCATCGTGACGATGTGGGCGGCGTCCTTGGGGTAGATGATCGCGGCGCCGCGGGGCATCGAGACCACGTACTCCGACAGCAGCGGACGGAACACCTGGTACTGCCCGTCGAGCGAGGACGTGACGACGATGCCCTCGGGCTCGCCGATGATGTCGTCGTGGCGGAGCTGGCCCTTCTTGGTCGAGAACTCACGCCCGACCTCGAGCCGGATGTTGTGCTTGCGCCCCTTCGCGTCGGAGAGTCGTACCCACTCCCCCTCGACGAACGGTCCACTGCGCATCCAGGTGGTCATGATTCCCTTCGGTAGGCGGTGTCGACGTCCGACGCCAGCAGGATCCCCACCGGGCGGTCGTCGTCGTCGACGAGCAGGTACGCGTCGGCGGGGTGGGCGGTCATCGCCCGCAGCAGCGTGGTGCCCCGGGCCCGCACGCTGAGGCGCGGCCACGCCGGCGACACGTCGTCACTCAGGGGGCGGCCGAGCTCGTCGGCGCGCAGCGCGTTCATGCGCGCCCCGCGGTCGGCACCGCGCAGCGCAGCCGTGGCTCCCGTCCAGAGGAAGAAGGCGACGAAGCCGACGAGCAGCACGTCGATCCACCAGCGGGCGCCCCAGGCGGCGCCCTGGACGGCCCGCACGACCACGAGGACGCCCAGGGCGAGGGCCGCCAGACGTCCGATCCACGCGGTCACCACGACGCCCCGACGTTCGGACCCGGTGACCTGCCAGATGATCGCGCGCAGGACCCGGCCTCCGTCGAGCGGGAGACCCGGGAGCATGTTGAAGGCGGCGACCAGCAGGTTGACCCAGCCGATCGACCACCACAGGTCACGGGCGACGCCGGTGGAGCCGTCCGCGATCCCGTGGGCGAGCAGACCGATCGCGAGCGACGCGAGGGGACCGACGACCGACGTGACCAGCTCCTGCCACGGCGTGCGGCTCTCGCCCTCGATGGCGGTCTCGCCGCCGAGGAGGTGCAGCGTGACCGTCGGGACCCGCATGCCGAACGACCGGGCGACGGCGAGGTGCGCGAGCTCGTGCACGAGGACCGACACGTAGAGCGCCAGGACGAACGACGCGGCGACCACGTAGGCGTTGGTGCTGGCCTCGACGGCGAAGCGTGGCGCGAACAGCACCACGAGCACCACGCCCATGAGCAGCAGCGACGGCCGGGCGAGCAGGTCCGCGCCCGCCAGCCGGCCGAACCGGACGGTGCCCGCTGGACGCGGGCTGGACGGGATGCTCACGACGCCAACCTTACGGGCGGTGCAGGCGTCACGCGGTGGCCCAGAGCTCCCTGAGCATCGAGACGTCGAGGCCGGCCAGGCTGGGCCGCACCAGGCGGCGCGGACCGTCCGGCACCGTGACCATGTGCGGCACGACGAGGACGACGCAGCCTGCGGCGTCCGCCGACGCGGCTCCGGTGGCGGAGTCCTCGACGGCCAGGCAGTCGGCCGGGTCCACCCCCAGCATCCGGGCGGCCGCCAGGTAGGGCTCGGGGTGCGGCTTGCCGCGGCTGACCTCGTCGCCGGTGACGACGGCGTCGAAGGGCAGCGCCTCGACGACCGGTGCGGCGATCGAGCGGTACGACATCGTCACGAGGGCCTGGGGAACACCGGCCGCGGCGAGGGCACGCACGAGCTCGGGCGCCCCCGGACGCCAGGGCTGGTCGCGCCGCATCGCCTCGCCGAGCTCGTTCACGAGGTGGTCGACGATCTGCTCGGGGTGGAGCCCGGAGCCGATGCGGGCCTCGATCCGGTGCGCGGCCTCGAGCAGGTCGCTCCCGACGAGGGCGAGGCCGTCCTCCTCGGTCCAGGTGGCCCCGTGCCGGGCCGCCAGGGCGGTCTCGGCGGCCATCCACAGCGGC
The DNA here is from genome assembly GCF_031843905.1 of Aeromicrobium sp. WCS2018Hpa-31. Lineage (NCBI taxonomy): Bacteria > Bacillati > Actinomycetota > Actinomycetes > Propionibacteriales > Nocardioidaceae > Aeromicrobium > Aeromicrobium sp. WCS2018Hpa-31. Next base: position 115,706 of record NZ_JAVTJF010000007.1, read on the forward strand.
TCGGTGTCGACGATGGTGCCGTCGAGGTCCCACAGGACGGCGGCTGGTGAGGTCACCGCACGAGCCTAGGAGATCGGGTGTCGTCGCCCGAACGTAGGTTGTGACCGTCATGCCAGACCTCTCCACCACGCCCGCAGGAGGCCCGGCCGTCACCACGACGGGCTGGGCCCGCGGGCCGCTGCGGCCGTTCCGCCACCGTCAGTACCGCCCGCTCATCGGGGCCGCGGCCTTCGAGCTGCTGGGTGAGGGCGTGTGGATCATCGCCGTCGTGTGGCAGGTGATCGAGCTGGGCGGCGGTCCGGCAGCTCTCTCCTTCGCGGTCACCGGCTACTCGCTGGGCATGGTCCTCACGGTGCTCGTCGGCGGTGTCGCGGCCGACCGGGTGCCGCAGCGCCGGATCCTCATGACCACGGCCGCGGTGCGGATGGTCGTGCTCGGCCTGATCGCCGCCCTCGCCCTGACCGGCACTCTGGACCTCTGGCACCTGTCGGTCGGCGGCGTGGTGCTCGGCATGGCCGTCGGCTTCTACTTCCCCGCCTACAGCGCCCTCCTGCCGGCGATCGTCGAGCCCGAGGACCTCCTGGCGGCCAACGGCGTGGAGGGGTTCTTGCGACCCACCCTCCAGCACGCAGGTGGGCCCGCCCTCGCGAGCCTCGTGGTCGCCGCCGCCTCGCCCGCGTGGGCCATGGTCCTCGTGGCGCTGTGCCAGCTCGGCTGCCTGCTCACCCTCCTGCGGCTGCGACCGGTGGCCCTGCGTCGCGATCCCGCCTCGCTGGGCGACCACCCGGTCCGGGCCGCGTTCGCGGACCTGCGCGGTGGGGTGCACTACATGGTGACCACGCCGTGGTTCCTGGCCACGCTGCTGTTCGCCTGCCTCATGCTCCTCGTCGTGGTGGGTCCCATGGAGGTGCTCATCCCCTTCGTCGTCGAGGGCGCAGGAGGTGGCGCCACGGACCACGCCTGGATCCTCGCCGCGTACGGGGCCGGCAGCGCGGTGGCCTCGCTCGGCATGAGCATGCTGCGGCTGCCACGGCGCTACCTGACCGTGATGAACGTCATGTGGGGCGTGGCCTGCCTGCCGCTGCTCGTCGTCGGCCTCACCACGTCGGTGCCCGCCATCGCCGTCGCCATGTTCGTCGTCGGGGTCTTCCTCTCCGCGCCCATGGTCATCTGGGGCACCCTGCTCCAGCGCCGTGTCCCGGCAGACCTGCTCGGACGGGCCTCGAGCCTGGACTTCTTCGTGTCGCTGCTCCTCGTCCCGGTCTCCATGGCCGTGGCAGGTCCCGCCGCCGAGTGGATCGGGCTGCGTGAGGTCTTCCTCGTCTCGGCGTTCGTCCCGATCGTGGTGGCGGCGGTGGCGATCGTCGCCGCCCGCATGCCCGCCGACGAGCTGGAACACCCCCTCGGGCCGTGACCTGACGCGGTTCGTTGCGTTCTCGTGGGAGGATGGGAGCGAATCTCCGCGAAGGTCCACGCGAGCCCGCCGCCGGCTGGGGATTCCCACATCAACCCCGACGAGCCCGAGTCCGTGCCTCAGCACGGGGCGCGGGCGTCTCGCAGTGTCGATCGTGGAGGACAGAGCCGACCGTGGAGCAGCGTGTGACCCGACCCCAGGCGTGGCGCCCCGACGCCACCGCGGACCTGACCGCTCGACTGAGCGAGCGCATCCTGGTGCTCGACGGCGCCATGGGCACCGCGATCCAGCGCGACCGTCCCGACGAGGCCGGCTACCGCGGGGAGCGCTTCAAGGACTGGCCGAGCGACGTGGTCGGCAACAACGACCTCCTGACGCTCACCCAGCCCGACATCGTCGCCGGCATCCATCGCGAGTACCTCGAGGCCGGCGCGGACATCATCGAGACCAACACGTTCAACGCCAACGCGATCTCGTTGCGTGACTACGACATGGTCGAGCTCGCCTACGAGCTCAACTACGAGGCCGCCGCGCTCGCGCGTCGCGAGGCCGACGCCGTCGCCGAGGCCACGGGCCGGCCCCGCTACGTCGCCGGCGCCCTCGGGCCGACCACGCGGACCGCGTCGATCTCGCCCGACGTCAACGACCCCGGCGCCCGCAACGTCTCCTACGCCGAGCTGGTCGACGCCTACGCCGAGGCGACCCGCGCCCTGCTCGACGGCGGCAGCGACCTCGTCTTCATCGAGACCATCTTCGACACGTTGAACGCACGTGCCGCGATCTTCGCCGTCGAGACCGTGTTCGAGGAGTACGACCGCCGGTGGCCCATCGTCATCTCCGGCACCATCACCGATGCCTCGGGACGCACGCTGTCCGGGCAGACCACGGAGGCCTTCTGGTACTCCGTCCGGCACGCGAAGCCGCTCCTGGTCGGGCTCAACTGTGCCCTCGGCGCCGAGGAGATGCGCCCCTACGTGGCCGAGCTCTCGCGTCTGGCCGACTGCTTCGTCTCCTGCTACCCGAACGCCGGGCTCCCCAACGCCTTCGGTGAGTACGACGAGACGCCGGACCAGACGGCCGCCGTGCTGCGCGAGTTCGCCGAGGCCGGTCTCTACAACCTCGTGGGTGGGTGCTGCGGCACGACGCCCGACCACATCGCCCACATCGCGGCGACGGTCGAGGGCCTGCCCCCACGGGTGCCCACGACGGTCGATCCCGCGCTGCGGCTCTCCGGGCTCGAGCCGCTCGTCGTGACCCCGGAGTCGCTGTTCGTCAACGTCGGCGAGCGCACCAACATCACGGGGTCGGCACGCTTCCGCAACCTGATCCGCGACGGTGACTACGACACGGCGCTGGCGGTCGCCCTCCAGCAGGTGGAGAACGGCGCGCAGGTCATCGACGTCAACATGGACGAGGGCATGATCGACGGGGTCGCGGCCATGGACCGCTTCCTCAAGCTGGTGGCCGCCGAGCCCGACATCTGTCGCGTCCCGGTCATGGTCGACTCCTCCAAGTGGGAGGTCATCGAGGCCGGCCTGCGGGTCCTGCAGGGCAAGTCGATCGTGAACTCGATCTCGCTCAAGGAGGGCGAGGAGCCGTTCCGCGAGCACGCGCGGCTGTGCCGCAAGTACGGCGCGGCCGTGGTCGTGATGGCCTTCGACGAGGACGGTCAGGCCGACAACCTCGAGCGCCGCAAGCAGATCTGCGAGCGGGCGTACCGGATCCTCGTCGACGAGGTCGGCTTCCCGGCCGAGGACATCATCTTCGACCCGAACGTCTTCGCGGTCGCCACGGGCATCGAGGAGCACGCCGAGTACGGCATCGACTTCATCGAGGGCACCCGCTGGATCAAGCAGAACCTGCCCGGGGCCCTGGTCTCCGGTGGCGTGTCCAACGTGTCGTTCTCGTTCCGCGGCAACAACGCGGTGCGCGAGGCCATCCACGCCGTGTTCCTGTTCCACGCCATCCAGGCGGGCATGGACATGGGCATCGTCAACGCCGGCGCCCTGGTGGTCTACGACCAGGTGGACGAGAAGCTCCGTGAGCGGATCGAGGACGTGATCCTCAACCGACGCGACGACGCCACCGAGCGCCTGCTCGAGATCGCGCAGGACTTCGCCGGCACCGGCGAGAAGGCCGAGGCCGCCAGCGAGGAGTGGCGCTCCCTGCCCATCGGCGAGCGCATCACCCACGCCCTCGTCAAGGGCATCGACGCGCACGTCGAGGCCGACACCGAGGAGCTTCGCGCCCTCATCGAGGAGCGCGGCGGCAAGCCCATCGAGGTCATCGAGGGGCCGCTGATGTCCGGCATGAACGTCGTCGGCGACCTGTTCGGGGCCGGCAAGATGTTCCTGCCCCAGGTGGTCAAGTCGGCCCGGGTCATGAAGAAGGCCGTCGCCTACCTGATCCCCTACATCGAGGCGACCAAGGACGCCGCGGACCAGGGTCGCAGCAACGGCACCGTCATCATGGCCACGGTCAAGGGCGACGTCCACGACATCGGCAAGAACATCGTCGGCGTGGTCCTGCAGTGCAACAACTACGACGTGATCGACCTCGGCGTCATGGTGCCGGTCCAGAAGATCCTCGACGCCGCGCGCGAGCACGACGCCGACGCGATCGGCCTGTCCGGCCTCATCACGCCGTCCCTCGACGAGATGGTCACCGTGGCCGGCGAGATGGAGCGGCAGGGCTTCGACGTGCCGCTGCTGATCGGGGGCGCCACGACCTCGCGTGCGCACACCGCCGTCAAGGTCGACGAGCGCTACCACGGCCCGGTCGTGTGGGTGAAGGACGCGTCCCGCTCGGTGCCCGTGGTCGCGTCGCTGCTCTCCGACGAGCAGCGCCCGCCGTTCCTCGAGGCGCTCAAGGACGACTACGACGGCCTGCGCGAGCGCCACGCCGCCCGTCAGGACACCCGCAAGCTCCTGTCGATCGCCGACGCCCGGGCCGCGCGCACGGTCGTCGACTGGTCGGAGTACTCCCCCGCCGAGCCGCAGTGGGAGGTGGGCGTCCCGCACGTGCTCGACGACTACCCGCTCGCGGAGCTGCGCGAGTACATCGACTGGCAGCCGTTCTTCAACGCCTGGGAGATGAAGGGACGCTTCCCCGACATCCTGCACAACCCGGCCACGGGCGAGGTGGCCTCCAAGCTGTACGCGGACGCCCAGGAGATGCTCGACCGGATCATCGAGGAGCGCTGGATCACCGCGCGCGGAGTCGTCGGGATCTTCCCGGCGAACGGGTCGGGCGACGACACCGTCGTGTACGCCGACGAGCAGCGTGAGGAGGTCGCCGCGACCTTGCACCACCTGCGCCAGCAGACCGAGCACCGCGCCGGCGTCTCGCACAAGAGCCTGGCCGACTTCGTGGCACCGGTGGAGACCGGTCTCCCCGACCACGTCGGCGCCTTCGCGGTGACGGCCGGCCACGGGATCGGCGACAAGATCACCGAGTTCAAGGAGGCGCTCGACGACTACAGCGCCATCCTGCTCGAGGCGCTCGCCGACCGTCTCGCGGAGGCCTTCGCCGAGCGCCTGCACGAGCGGGTGCGTCGCGAGATCTGGGGCTACCAGCCGCAGGAGTCGCTCGACAGCGACGCCCTCATCGCCGAGAAGTACGTCGGCATCCGCCCGGCGCCCGGCTACCCGGCCTGCCCCGAGCACACCGAGAAGAGCACCCTGTGGGACCTGCTCGAGGTCGAGAAGCACACCGGCATCGAGCTCACCGAGAGCATGGCCATGTGGCCGGGCGCCTCGGTGAGCGGCTGGTACTTCGCGCACCCGCAGTCGCAGTACTTCGTGGTCGGGCGACTGGGCCGCGACCAGGTGGCCGACTACGCCGAGCGCAAGGGCTGGACCGTCGAGGAGGCCGAGCGCTGGCTCTCGCCGAACCTCGGCTATCGCCCCGACAGCGAGTAGGGCGCGTCGCTGTGCCGCCCACGGCCCGGCACCCCCGCCGGGCCGTATGCCGCCCCGGGCCCGGCACCCCCGCCGGGCCCGTAGGGTGGTGACGTGCAGTCGATCCCCCCTCTGAACGATCCCTGGATGGTGGCAGCGTTCGAGGGCTGGAACGACGCCGGTGACGCCGCGTCGTCCGTCGTCGACCACCTCGTCGACGAGTGGGACGCGCAGGTCCTGGCCGAGCTCGACCCGGAGGACTACTACGACTTCCAGGTCTCGCGCCCGATCGTCCACCCCGACGAGGACGGCGCGCGGGTGCTGCACTGGCCCACGCCGACGCTGTTCCACGCCCGCCCCCGGTCGTCGGACCGCGACGTCCTGCTCTTCAAGGCGCCCGAGCCGAACTTCCGCTGGAAGGGCTTCTGCTCGACCGTGCTCGGCCTGGCGAGGCTGGCCGGCGTCACCGAGGTGGTCACGCTCGGTGCCCTGCTGGCCGACACGCCTCACACGCGGCCGGTGCCGGTGAGCGGCTCCACCACCGACGCGGTCCTCGCCGAGCGTCTCTCGCTCCGCCCGTCCAGCTACGTCGGACCGGTCGGCATCAACGCGGTCCTGGGCGACGTGGCCTCGTCCGAGGGCCTCCCCGCCATCTCGTTGTGGGCGGCCGTGCCGCACTACGTGGCCGACCCGCCCTGCCCCAAGGCCACCCTCGCGCTGCTCGGCGCCCTGGAGGACGCGGTCGGTGTCGCGCTCCCCCAGGGGTCGTTGGAGGAGATGGCGCAGGCGTGGCAGCACGGCGCCGACGACCTCATGGGCCAGGATCCCGAGATCGCCGAGTACGTCGCGGAGCTGGAGAGCGAGCACACCACCGACGAGCTGCCCGAGGCCAGCGGCGACGCGATCGCGCGCGAGTTCGAGCGGTACCTGCGTCGGCGCAACGTCGACGGCGGCCCGTGAGCGAGGCTCTGGGAGGCGCGTCGGCGTGAGCGAGCGCCAGCGAACGAACCATGAGCGCCTCACGCCGGTGCTCCCCTACCGTGCTCTTTCCAGGGGAGCGTCGGCGTGAGCGAGGACGCCAAGCTCCGCAAGATCCGTCAGCTGCTGGTGCTGGCCGAGGACCCCGGGGCGACGCCGGCCGAGGCGCAGTCGTGCCGAGACAAGGCCGAGCGGCTCATGGCGCAGTACGGCATCGACGCCGCGCTGCTGGCCAAGGACGGGCATCGCGCCGTCGGGATCGTCGACGCCTTCGTCCGTCTCGACGCGCCGTACGTGCGCGACAAGGCCACCCTCGCCGTGCACGTGGCCCACGCGATGCGCTGCCAGTCGGTGCTGGTGGGTGCCGAGCCCTGCATCTCGGTGCACGTGTTCGGGCTCGAGGCCGACGTCCGGTGCACCGAGATCCTGGTCACCAGCCTGCTGCTCCAGGCCGCCCACGAGCTCGCACGGGTCGAGATCCCGCGCGGCGAGCACGTCGCCGCGTTCAAGCGGTCCTGGTGGCAGGGGTTCTCCCAGGCGGTCTACGTGCGGCTGCGGACCGTCGAGGACGACGCACGAGCGCAGGCACAGGCCGGGCGCGACGACGGCGAGCCGTCGGTCGAGATGGTGCTCGCCGACCGCAGCCACGAGGTCGAGCAGGTCATGCACGACCGCTACGGATCGTTGCGCCGGGCCCCCCGTCGTCGCCTGAGCGGCACCGGCATCGACCACGGCTACGCCAGCGGCGAGCGGGCCGACCTGGGCCGCGGCACGTCGCTCACGACCCGCGACTGACCGCAGGACTCAGAGCGCCACGCCGAGCAGGGCGTCGACCGCGGCCCGGACCTCCTGCGACGCCTCGGCGTCGGTGCCGTCGAGTGCGGCCCACGCGTCGACGGCCTCGAGGGCACGGGGCGCGTCGAGGTCGTCCGACAGCGCTGCTGCCAGGTCGGCGACGAGTGCGCCGGCCGGAGCCCCGGTCGGACGCTCGACGGCCGTGCGCCAGCGGCGCAGCCGGTCCTCGGCCTGCGTGAGGTCGGTGTCGAACCACTCCCGGTCGCTGCGGTAGTGGTGGGCCAGCAGGGCGAGCCGGACGGCCATGGGGTCGGTGCCGGCTTCGCGCAGGGCCGAGACGAGCACCAGGTTGCCCTTGCTCTTGGACATCTTCTCGCCGTCGAGGCCGACCATGCCGGCGTGCACGAAGGCGCGGGCGAACTCCTCGCCCGTGGCGACGCGAGCCTCCGAGGCCGACATCTCGTGGTGCGGGAAGGCGAGGTCGGAGCCTCCGCCCTGCACGTCGAAGTCCGTCCCGAGGTGCTGCAGGGCGATGGCGGCGCACTCGATGTGCCAGCCCGGACGCCCCGGCCCGAGGGGGGACTCCCACGACGGCTCCCCCGGGCGGGGGGCCTGCCACACGAGGCAGTCGAGGGGGTCGCGCTTGCCCGCGCGGTCGGGGTCTCCCCCGCGCTCGCCGAAGACGGCCCGCATGGCCTCCTCGTCGAGGTTCGAGACCGAGCCGAAGGCGGCGTCGGCGTGCACGTCGAAGTAGAGGTCGTCGTCGACCCGGTAGACGGACTCGCCGAGGCGGGCGACCAGGTCGGTGACGAGGTCGATGGACTCCACCGCGCCCACGTAGTGCTGCGGGGCCCGCATGCGCAGGGCGGTCATGTCGGTGCGGAACAGCTCGGTCTCCCGCTCGGCCAGCGCCTGCCAGTCCTCCCCGGTGGCCTCGGCCCGCTCGAGCAGCGGGTCGTCGACGTCGGTGACGTTCTGCGTGTAGACGACGTCGAGCCCGCGGGCGAGCCACTGGCGCTGCAGCAGGTCGAACGTCAGGTAGGTGGCGGCGTGCCCGAGGTGGGTGGCGTCGTACGGCGTGATGCCGCAGACGTACAGCCGGGCCGTGCCCTCGGGAGCGGAGTCCACGAGCGAGCCCGACCGGGTGTCGTGAAGACGCAGGGTGGGCATCTCGTCCCGGGCTGCTGGATCGATCGTGGGGATCTCGGGACCGGTCCAGGCACGCATGGGTCGAGCGTATCCGTCGGGGCACGAGGCCTGCCCGTCGCGTCCTCGAGCGGGACGTCCCCGTTCGAGTTGCCGTCGGGTGTGAGCCTCGTCACCCTGGAGGGACCCGCTTCGAAGGAGCCCCCGATGACCAGTACACCGTCCTCACCCCGTGACCTCAGTGGCCAGACGTCCGGCCCGCAGCCCGTCACCGACTGGACCGACCTCGGGCGGGAGATGTGGGAGTACCTGACCGGGCGCGGCGCCGCCGTGAGCTACGAGCTCAAGGACCTCGAGGTCGAGGTCCCGCGCGACACCGGCCCGGACGCCCCGCGTGCCCTCTGGAAGTTCAACGGCACCGTCAGGGTGACGACGAGCGACGACGAGATGCCCGGCGCGGACCCGGCGCGGGGCTGACGTGAGCGGCCTGCGCGCTCTGGTCGACGTCGAGGTCGCCACGCCCGGGGGCACGCCGGTGACGGCCCAGGTCACGGCCGTGGGCCGACGCGTCTCGTTCCGCAGCGCCGACCTGGGTGCCTTCGCCGCCGGGCGGACCGGAGGTGACTTCCGGACGGTCGCACGTCGCCTGGCCGAGTCCGACGTCGTCCTGGAGATCGCCGACGAGGTCGGCCCGCTCCTGCGTCTCGGCGCCGTCCGCGAGCGCTTCTGGCACAGGCTGGCCACCGGCACCTCCCACGTGCAGATCGTGCGCTGGCGTGCCGCGGCTCGGCTCAAGGCACGCGCGGTCACCGGCGCCGGTGACGCTCTCGCGCTCCCGCCCCCGATCGCGTGGCCCGACCTGCCGACGGCGCCGTGGGCGCGGCGACGCGTCACGACCACCCACGACCCGTACGGCGGCGGACACCCTCGTCTGTACCTCTCCGACACCCGCGTCCCGGCGACGGGCCGCGAGGTGCGGGTCCACCACCTGGCCCTGGGCGAGACGACGGTCGGATCGACCGCGGACGCCGACCTGTGCCTCGACGGTGTCAGCGACCTGCAGGCCGTCATCACGCGCACCGACACCGACGAGTACGTGATCGGTGCCCGCGGACGCCAGACGCCGACCTTCGTCAACGGTCGCGAGCTCCCCGTGCAGACGTTGCGCACGGGGTGTCGCATCGAGATGGGCCCGTGGCGCCTGACCTACGTGCGCGACGAGTTCGCCGACCACGGTCGCCCGTTCGGCGGACGCATCGGCGGGGAGCTCGGTCACCAGCGTCCGCAGGACCCGCCCCGCTACCAGCGCTGACCCCTCCCCGAGGTGATCCGCGGCGGGCCGTGCGGCACGTCGCGGAGCGGATCGGCCTCGTGGGGCCAGAATGAGCACGTGATCGTCGACTGCGCCACCTACCGCGACGGTGCCCGTCAGGACACCTCCCACGACGCGGACGCCCTGCGCGAGACCCTCGCGACCCTCGGTGAGGGCGAGTTCATCTGGATCGGCATGGCCAATCCCCGTGCCGACGAGCTGAGCCGGGTCGCCAGCGCCCTCGACCTGCACCCGCTCGCCGTGGAGGATGCCCTCGAGGCGCACCAGCGCCCGAAGGTCGAGCGGTACTCCGACCACCTGTTCGCGTCGCTGCGCAGCGTCACCTACAGCGACGACGACATCCGTACGCACGAGGTGAACCTGTTCCTCGGCGGGCACTTCCTGCTGACCGTCCGCCACGGTGGCGAGTCGCTGCGCGAGGCGCGCAAGCGTGCCGAGGCCGTCAGCGACGCGATGTCCCACGGCCCGACCGCGGCCTTCCACGCCGTCATCGACACCATCGTCGACCACTACGAGGACGTCGCCCGCGAGCTCGAGCAGGACGTGGAGGAGGTCGAGAGCTCGGTCTTCTCCACCGAGCGGACGAGCGACTCGACGCGCATCTACCGGCTCAAGCGCGAGACGCTCGAGTTCCGTCGCGCGGTGCTGCCGCTGCGCGAACCGGTGCAGCGGTTCGCGAGCGTGGCCGTCCCGGAGGACGCCCGCCCCTACTTCCGCGACATCGCCGACCACCTCGCGAGGGCGGCCGAGGCGATCGACGCGATCGACCACCTGCTCGACAACGCGCTCAACGCCCACCTGGCGCAGCTCTCGGTCCAGCAGAACGAGGACATGCGCAAGCTCACCGCGGGCGCCACGATCTTCGCCGTCCCCACCGCGATCGCCGGGATCTACGGCATGAACTTCGAGCACATGCCCGAGCTCACGTGGACCTACGGCTACCCGCTCTGCCTCGCCCTCATCGGCGGCCTCTGCCTCTACATCTACCGCCGGTTCAAGAAGTCGGGCTGGCTGTAGCGCTCAGGGACCCTTCGGGTCGAGCGTGGGGCGGATCGAGACGGTCTCGAACTGGGCCTCGGGCGGGGCGTCGACGGCGGTGCGGACGGCGGCGGCGATCGTCTCGGGAGCGATCATCCGCTCGGGCCGGCCGCCCTCACGACGTTCGAGGACAGCGCGGCCCATGTCGGTGTCGACGATGCCGGGGTGGATCGACACCACCCGCACGCCGTTCTCACGCTCCTCCTCGCGCAGGCAGTCGCCGAACGTGCGCAGCGCGAACTTCGAGGCCGAGTACACGCTGTTGCCGGGGGTGGAGAACAGGCCGGCACCGGAGTTGACCAGCACGACCGTGCCGCTCGCCGCACGGAGGGCTGGGAGGGCGCGAGCCGTCAGGTGCGCCACGCCGAAGACGTTGGTCTCGAACACCTGACGCCAGTCGCCGCGCGAGACCTCCTCGACCGTGCCGTGCTCCGAGATGCCGGCCGCGTGCACGAGGACGTCCAGGCGGTCCGGCAGGACGGCGAGGTCCACCGCGTGCTCTTCCGCGACGTCGAGGACGAGCACGGACGCACCCGGAAGGTCGTCGGCGACCCGCTGCAGGCTCTCGCCGCTGCGGCCGACCAGCACGACGTCGTGCGTGCGGGCGAGGTCCTCGGCGACGGCGAGACCGATGCCGCGGGAGGCTCCGGTGACGAGGGCGGTGGGGCGTCTCACGTGGTCCACCTCAGGCCGAGGTCGAGACGCCGGCACCGATGACGCCGAAGGCCAGCAGGGCGAGCACGAGGGTGCCGAGCGCGATCCGGTAGGCCACGAACGGGGCGTAGGAGTGCTTGCTCACGTACTGCAGCAGCCAGTGGATGACGGCCAGCCCCACCACGAACGAGACGACGGTGCCCACGAGGGTCGGGCCCCACCCGTAGGCGTTCTCGCCGCCGGGCACGTCCTTGAGCTTGTAGAGGCCGGCGCCCACGACGGCCGGGATGGCCAGGAGGAAGGCGTACCGCGTGGCCGCGGCCCGCTCGTAGCCGAGGACCAGGCCCATGCTGATGGTCGCGCCGGAGCGGGAGACCCCTGGGACGACCGCAGCGGCCTGCGCCAGGCCGAGGGCGATGGCGTGCGTCAGGGTCAGGGACTCGATGGGCCGGGTGCGTCGTCCGACCCGTTCGGCGATGCCGAGCACGATGCCGAGGGCGACGAGCATGGTGGCGATGACCCAGAGGTTCCGGAAGTCGCGGTCGATGAGGTCCTCGAGGGCGAGACCGACGAGCACGATCGGCAGGGACCCGATGATGACGAACCAGCCCATGCGCCACTCCGGCAGGGCCCGCGCGTCGGCCGAGACGAGACCCTTGAGCCAGCCCGTGCCGATCGTCCAGATGTCGCGCCAGAAGTAGAGGACCACCGCCAGCTCGGTGCCGATCTGCACGACGGCGGTGTAGGCGGCCCCGGGATCCTCCCACCCGAGGAACCGCGGGATGATCGCCAGGTGGGCACTGCTCGAGATGGGCAGGAACTCCGTCAGCCCCTGGACGAGACCGAGCACGACAGATCGCAGGACATCCACCCTGCGAGCCTAGACGCCGGGCGCCAGGGGCCCGACTAGGGTGCTGCCATGCAGGAGCGTCACGTCGGTCACTCCGGTCTGCAGGTCTCGCGACTGGGCCTGGGGACCATGACCTTCGGGTCCCAGGTCGACGAGCTCGAGGCCGAGGACCAGCTCACCGCGTTCCTCGAGGCCGGCGGGACCTTCGTCGACACCGCTCCGGTCTACGGCGAGGGTCGGGCCGAGGCGCTCGTGGGCGACCTGCTCGCCAAGCGTGGAGTGCGCGACGACGTGGTGCTCGCCAGCAAGGCCGTCGTGGGCCTGCGCCGCGGCCAGGTCGTCTCGGACGCCTCGCACGGCCACGTGCTCGCCCAGCTCGACGCCTCCCTGCGTGCGCTGCGGACCGACCACCTCGACCTGTGGCAGCTGCACGCCTGGGATCCGCTCACACCGTGGGAGGAGACCCTCGCGGCACTGGAGCACGCCGTCTCGAGCGGTCGCGTGCGATACGTCGGCGTGTCGAACTTCTCCGGGTGGCAGGTCGGCGTGGCCCGGACCTCGGCCACGCGGGCGCTCGGTCCGCTGCTCGTCTCCCACCAGGTCGAGTACTCGTTGCTCAACCGCACGATCGAGGACGAGGTCGTCCCCGCCGCACAGCACCTCGGGCTCGGCACGATCGCCTGGTCCCCGTTGGCCCGCGGGGTGCTGACCGGCAAGTACCGCTCCGGCGTCCCCTCGGACTCCCGCGCCGCCGTCCCGCAGTGGGAGCACTTCATGGCGCCGTACCTGTCGCCCGAGTGCGCGCCCGTCGTCGAGTCCGTCGTCAGGGCCGCCGAGGGACTCGACGTCTCCCCCGCCCACGTGGCCCTGGCCTGGGTGCGGGAACGGCCGACGGTCGCCACCACGCTGCTCGGCGCCCGGACGACGGCCCAGCTGCACACGCTGCTCGCGTCCGAGGCCCTCGACCTGCCCGCCGAGATCGTCTCGGCCCTCGACGACGTCTCCGCACCCCATGCCTGGGAGGACTGACGTGGCCCTGCGCAACGCGACGGTGGAGTACGAGTTCTGGGACTTCGCGCTGCCGCGGACGCAGTCGCGCTCGGCGGTCTGTCGGCTGCTCACCGACGCGGCCGAGTTCCAGGGCTGGGAGCTCGACCGGCTCCGCAAGGACCCCTCGGGGCGGCGCACCATCAGGCTGCGGCGCAAGATCATGCGCGTGCGCGCCACCATCTAATTGATTTATCGTTGATATTCCAAGATCAGCACATTCTTTTCACGCTCCGGGAGCGCGGTCAGACCAGGTCGAGAAAGCGGTCGAAGACCCGGGAGCCGAATTCGAGCGCGTCCACCGGAACTCTTTCGTCGACGCCGTGGAACAAGGCCGTGAAGTCCAGGTCACCCGGCAGACGAAGTGGCGTGAAGCCGTACGACGTGATGCCAAGCTTGTCCCACGCCTTCGCGTCGGTCCCACCGGACATCAGGTAGGGCGCGATGTGTGCGTCGGGGTCCTCGGCGTGCAGCGCGACCGTCATGGCGTCGACCAGGTCGCCGCGGAACGGGTACTCCAGGGCGCGGTCGAGGATGTAGGGCTCCACGCTGACGCGGTCGCCGACGATCTCCTGCACGGCGGGCATGAAGGACTCCGCGTGGCCGGGCAGGTAGCGGCCGTCCACGTAGGCGACCGCCTCCCCCGGCACCACGTTGTGCTTGTAACCGGCCTGGATCATCGAGGCGTTGGTGGAGTTGCGCAGCCCGGCGCCCAGCATGCGGATCGCCGGACCGACGTGCGCCAGGAGCGCGTCGGGGTCGTTCGCGTCGTCTCCGGTGAGCTCGGCGATCTTGGCCAGGAGCAGCTCCATGGACGGTCCGGGAGTCGCCGGCCACGCGTGCTCCCCGATGGCCACGAGCGCGTGGGCGAGGTGGGTGATCGCGTTGTCGGGCTGGCGCATGGACCCGTGCCCGGCCGTGCCCCTGGCCGTCAGGCGCATCCAGCTGATGCCCTTCTCCCCGGACTCGATCAGGTAGAGGCGCTGGCCGCCGACCTCGATCGAGAAGCCGCCGACCTCGCCGATGGCCTCGGTGCACCCCTCGAACAGGTCGGGGCGGTGCTCCACGAGCCAGTGGGCCCCTTCCCGTCCGCCGGCCTCCTCGTCGGAGGTGAACACGAGCGTGACGGGACGGTCCGGGACGGCGCCCGCACGCTGACGTGCCCGCACCACCGACAGCAGCATGGCGTCGAAGTCCTTCATGTCGACGGCGCCGCGACCCCACAGGTAGCCGTCCTTGAGCTCTCCGGCGAAGGGGTCGACCGACCAGTCGTCGGCCTGCGCCGGCACGACGTCGAGGTGCCCGTGCACGAGGAGTCCGTCGCGGCTGGACGTCTGGTCGCCCCATCGGGCGACCACGCTGGCGCGACCGGGCGCGGCCTCGATGATCTCGGACTCGATGCCCACCTCGGCGAGCAGCGCGGCGACGTGCTCGGCGGCCTTGCGCTCCCCGGGGCCCTTCCCGTCGCCGTAGTTCGACGTGTCGAGCCGGATCAGGTCGCGGCAGATGTCGAGCACCTCGGTGTCGACGGCGTACGGCGCTTCAGAAGTCCCCATGCGTCGATCCTAGGTGCGCAGCAGATGGTCGACCACGCGGCCGAAGAGCGCACGACCGGCGGCCTCCTCGACGCCGGCGGCGAACCGCGGGACGCCGAGCCAGTGCGCCTCCTCGCGCCACCGGACACGCGATCCCGACGTCGTCGGCTCGACCGACAGCTCGGCCCAGCCCTTGACCACCCGGCCACGCTTCTCGATGCGGCAGAAGGTCGGCGGCTCCCACGTCACGATGTCCATGACGTCGTCGAAGCCGACCGGTCCCACGGCCGTGCGCGCCACGAACCCGGTGTCGCTCGGCCTGATCCGGGTGAGGGGGACGACCTCGCCGTGTCGTTCCCAGTCGGTGAGCCGCGCGAACACGTCGGGCGGTGCCATCGGTACCTCGCGGACGACCTCGAAAGCTCCCACGGCACGATGGTAGGCACCAATGCCGGAAGGGGCACGATGGCCACCACGAACTTCAGCTCGGTCCAGGACGTCACCGAACGTCTGGCCGAGGTCGGCTACCTCGCCTCGGACGCGGTGTCCACGACCGTCTACCTCGCGTCGGTGCTCGGCAAGCCGCTGCTGGTCGAGGGTCCGGCGGGCGTCGGGAAGACCGACCTGGCGCGTGCCGTGGCCGAGTCGCAGGGCGCGGAGCTGGTGCGCCTGCAGTGCTACGAGGGCGTCGACGAGGCGCGTGCCCTCTACGAGTGGAACCACGCCAAGCAGCTGCTGCGCATCACGGCCGGGCGCGACGAGTCGTGGGACGAGGCGCGCACGGACGTCTTCAGCGAGGAGTTCCTCCTCCCCCGGCCGCTGCTCACGGCGATCCGACGGACGGAGCCCACGGTCCTGCTCGTGGACGAGACCGACAAGGCCGACGTCGAGATCGAGGGTCTGCTCCTCGAGGTCCTGGGTGACTTCCAGGTCACGGTGCCGGAGCTCGGGACGATCCGTGCCACGCGACGGCCGTTCGTCGTGCTCACGTCCAACGCGACCCGGGAGCTGTCCGAGGCGCTGCGCCGACGCTGCCTGTTCCTGCACGTGGACTTCCCCGACGCCGCGCTCGAGCGGCGCATCGTCGCGCTCAAGGCGCCCGGCCTCGACGACGCCGTGTCGGAGTCCCTCGTGCGGGTCGTCAACGCCCTGCGCGCGCTGCCGCTGCGCAAGGCGCCGTCGGTCTCGGAGACGATCGACTGGGCGCAGACGCTGCTGGCGCTCGGTGGCCGGCTCGACGACGAGGCGGTCGACCAGACCCTCGGCGTGGTGCTCAAGCATCGCGAGGACATCGACAAGGCGCGCGACGCGCTCGACGTCCGCGCGGTCCTCGAGGCCTGAGCGGGCCCGGGACAGCCGTGTCGAACGACGAGTCGGGAGCGACCGCCGGTCCGGCCGCCGGGGAGGACCTGGCAGCCCGCCTGGTGGCCTTCGCCGGCGCCCTGCGGTCGAAGGGGCTGCGCATCGGGACCAGCGAGGTGGTCGACGCCGGCCAGGTGGCCACGGTGCTGGGGCTGCAGGACCGGACGCTCCTGCGCGAAGGGCTCGCCGCGGCCCTGATGCGGCGCAGCGGCCAGCGCGAGGTGTTCGACATGACCTTCGACCTGTACTTCCCCGCCGGGGTGGGTGTCTCGGCCGCCGTCGAGGAGCACGAGGGTCCCGTGGACGCCCAGGACCTGCGCGACCTGCTGGCCATGGCCCTGGCCGACGGCGACCTGCGGACGCTGGAGCAGGTGGCCGAGCTGGCGGTGGACGCGCTCGGCGTCGTGGGCAGCGCCGGCACGCGGACCGAGGGATGGTCGGCGTTCCAGACCCTCGACCGGTTGGCACCGCAGACGGCGATCGCCGCAGCACTCGGGCTCCGCGGGTCCGGGGGGCCGGGGAGCGGGTCCGCACGTGGGTCCGGGACCGGTCAGGGCTCGCCGGCGCAGCCCCAGGCGCCGGCCGAGGCGCCGTTCACCGACCGGCTCGAGCGCGACGAGGTGCGCCGACTGGTCGAGGCGTTCCGCCAGATGGTGGCCGCGGAGGCACGGCGACGCACGGCCGAGTCGCGGGGGCGTGACGTCGTGACCCGGCACGCGGTGCGCGCCACGAGCGGCCACATCGACTTCCTGAGTGCCAACCGCCAGCAGCTGGAGGACCTGCGCTCGGCCGTCGGCCCCCTGGCCCGGCGGCTCGCCACCCGGCTGTCCGCTCGTCGCCGAGCCGCGCGCCGAGGTCGGATCGACGTCCGGCGCACCATGCGGCGCGCCATGGGCACCGGTGGCGTGCCGATCGTCCCCGTGCACGCGCGGCCCCACCCGGGTCGTCCGGAGCTGGTGCTGCTGTGCGACGTCTCCGGGTCGGTGGCCGGCTTCTCCGCCTTCACGATGCTGCTGGTCCGCGCGCTGAGCGACCAGTTCAGCAAGATCAGGGTGTTCGCCTTCGTGAACGCCACGGCGGAGGTCACCGACATCGTCAAGGACGGCGGAGACCTCGCCGATCGCATCGCGCAAGAGGCACGCGTGACCTCGTGGCACACCTCCAGCGACTACGGCGAGGCGTTCGCCGACTTCGCCACGACCCACCTCGAGGCCGTCGGACCACGGACGAGCGTGCTCATCCTGGGAGACGCCCGCAACAACAACCAGCCCTTGGGACTTCCGGCCCTGGCCGCCGTGGTGGACCGTGCGCGACGCACCTTCTGGCTCAACCCCGAGCACCCGTCGCGCTGGGGCCTCGGCGACTCGGTGGCGCCCGAGTATGCCGAGGTCGTGCCGATGCACGCCTGCAGCACGATCGAGCAGCTGGAGTCCTTCATCGGCCGACTTCTTCCGGCCTGAGTTCTCGACCTCGAGAAACTCGCCCGGGTTTATCCGGGTCCTTTTCCGATCAATTCTGGACTTTGTCGGGACTAAAGTCCCGAAGTGTGGTTGAGTCGGCGCAGCGTGGTGGGCGGATGGGAGACCGCAGCACCGCGTCTGGGAGAGAACAACAACACACACGAGGTGGCATGCCATGGGAGAACGCACCGTCACCGGGATGTCCGCAGCACGACGGGGATGCGCCGTGCTGATCTCGGGGATCGTCACCGTGGGGGTGCTCGGCACCCCCGCGGTGGGCGGTCAGACCAGCGAGGCGCCGACGTCGGCGACCGTCTGGACCCCCACGACGGCGGACGTCGTCCGCAACCACGACTTCCGTCACGGTCGCGCGTACTGGTACCCGGGCAAGGGAGCTCGTCTGAGCATCCGTGCTTCGGGATCGGCCAAGGCGCTCGTCGTCACGAACCCGTCGCGCCGCAGTCGCTCGATCAACGTGCGCAGCGCCCAGAGCGCGATGACCTTCGCGGCCGGCACGCGTGTCACCGTGACGGCACAGGTGCGTGCCAGCCGAAGCGGGGGTCGCCTGGCTCTGCGCGCGCAGGAGCACCGCGCGGTCCCGTCGGCTGCACGCTGGCGGACCAGCCCGAAGGTGAAGAGCTCGTTGCGCTACCGGACGTTGAGGACCACGCTCACGATCGGACGCGACGGCAGCCGGATCTCGGTGCGTGCGTTCAACCTCAAGGCCAAGGGTCGTCAGCGTCTCTTCGTCCGGTCCCTGCGGGTGACCGTCGTCGAGCCGCCCGCGAAGCCGGGCGAGTGGATCCCCAACCCCGGCTGCGCGTCCGGTGCCACCGGTTGGACGCCCTCGGTCAATGCTGCCGTCACCGCAGTCTCCGGCACCGAACCCGCGTGCCAGGTGCGGACCCGATCCTCCGGTGTCGCCGTGACGGCGACGTCGCGAACCTCGACCGAGTCGGTCAGGTCGGCCGGCTCCCTGGTGCACGTGGCGAGCCAGGTCGACGTCGCCGGGTCCGTGAGGCCGGTGCGGATGACGCTGCAGGAGGTCGCCACGGACGGCTCGATCCTCCAGTCGTTCGCCGGTGTCCGCGACTCCGCCGGTGATTGGGTGTGGCTCGGCGCGCAGCTGCGCACCGAGCGCGCCGGCAGCCGCATCCGCGTCGTGTACCGGGGCGACGGCCTCGCGGCCGGCGAGGCCTTGCGCTTCCGGCGCGCCACCGTGACGGTCACCGATCCGGCAACCACGCCGACGCCCACCCCGACCCCCTCGCCGACGGCGTCACCCACGCCGAAGCCGACCCCCTCGCCGACGCCGTCACCGACCCCGACGCCGACCCCCACGCCGACGGCGTCACCGACACCCGAGCCCACTCCGACGCCGACCCCGACGCCGTCACCCACCCCGACGCCGACCCCGACGCCCACTCCGACGCCGACGCCGACCCCGACACCTGAGCCGACGCCTCCGCCGAGCAGCTCGACGCAGACGTGCAACGACCTCAACGTCCCGAGCAAGCGGACGCTCGCGTTCTCCGACGAGTTCACCGGCACGAGTCTCGATCCCGGCAAGTGGCGGGTGCGGGACAAGACCCACCTGTCCTTCGACGCCGCGTACCTGACGAAGGACGCGATCGACGTCTCGGACGGCACGATGACGATCGAGGGCCGACGTCGCAGCAGCGCCGCGACGGTGAGCACCGGCATCAGGGAACGCTGGTACGACACCGGCTACATCGACACGATCGGCAAGTTCTCGCAGAAGTACGGCCGCTGGGAGATGCGCGCCAAGCTGCCGACCGCCCACACGATGACGCGCGGTGTCTGGCCGGCCTTCTGGCTGCGCGGTGACAGGACCAACGGCGAGATCGACATCATGGAGGCGTACGGAGGCGAGTCCATCCAGCGCTGGAACCCAGCGGGTTCGTACACGACGACCCTGTGGGAGGACACCAACCTCGGCAAGCAGCGGGGCGAGTGGTACTCCTGGGCCCACACGAACTGGGCGACCAAGTCGCCCGGCGTGTACTCGGACTTCCACACGTACGGCTTCAACTGGACGCCCGACTGCATGCAGTTCACCTACGACGGCCAGGTGCTGTCGACCATCCCGGTCGAGGACGTGCCCTGGGCCGAGAGCGCGTTCGACAGCCCGTTCAACATCCGTCTGAACATGCAGGTCGGCTCGTCCTACTGGGGCATGCCGGACCAGCAGTACACCAAGGACGCCTTCGACTACGTGGTCGACAGCGTGAAGGTGTACCGCATGAACCCCTGAGCGGCCTCGGCAGCCCAGGTCCCGCCGCCCGGCGGCGTGCGTCGACCCTCTCGGTCCGGGAGGGTCGACGCGCCGTGTCCGGGAACGGGCGGCGCGCGCCGCGTGGAGCGACCACGCACGATGGAGGTGGGCCCGTCCGCCGCCGCGTCGGGTCCTCCCCCACCGAAGGATCCCCGTGACCCCTGACGCTCCCGCCCGTCGTGCCCTCGTCGTCGGTGCCTCCGGCATCGTCGGCCAGACCCTCGCCGCCACGCTGGCGGCCGACGGCTGGCAGACCTTCGGCCTCTCGCGCAGTGGCCGTGCGCCCGACGGTGTCACGCCGGTGGCTGCCGACCTCGGCGACCCCGACGGCCTGGCGCGAGCGCTGGAGGGCGTCGACCCGCAGCTCGTCGCCATCACGGCGTGGACGCGACAGGACACCGAGGAGGAGAACATCCGCGTGAACGCGGGTGCCGTGCGCCACCTGCTGGTTGCCCTCGCGCCGTCCGGCTCCGTGCAGCACGTGGCCCTCATGACGGGGCTCAAGCACTACCTCGGCCCGTTCGAGGCCTACGGGACGGGCGAGGTCCCGGACACCCCCTTCCGCGAGGAGGAGCCGCGTCTGGACCACCCCAACTTCTACTACGCCCAGGAGGACGAGCTCTTCGCGGCGGCCGAGCGCGACGGCTTCACGTGGAGCGTCCACCGCTCGCACACCGTCCTCGGCTTCGCCACCGGCAACGCCATGAACCTCACGCTCACGGTCGCGGCCTACGCCGCCTTGTGCCGCGAGCTGGGACTGACCTTCGTCTTCCCCGGGTCGCAGCAGCAGTGGGACGGTCTCACCGACGTGACCGACGCGGACCTGCTCGCGGAGCAGATCGTCTGGGCGGCGACCCACGAGGCGGGTCGGGACCAGGCGTTCAACATCGCCAACGGCGACGTCTTCCGGTGGCGGACCCTGTGGCCGCGCATCGCGGAGCACTTCGGCGTCCCGTGGGAGGGCTTCGAGGCCGAGCCGCGCCCGCTGGAGGTGGCCATGGCCGGCATGGAGGACGTATGGCGCGACCTCGCGGAGAAGCACGGCCTGGCGGAGCCCGACCTCGGCCGTGTGGCCTCCTGGTGGCACACCGACGGCGACCTGGGACGCACGATCGAGTGCGTGACCGACATGAACAAGAGCCGCGCGGCCGGCTTCCTCGGGTTCCGCGACACCCGTGAGAGCTTCTTCCACCACCTCGAGCGCTACCGCGGGGCCCGGATCATCCCCTGAGCCGGTGCCGGCGGCCCGTCCGTCGGCAGTCCGCCGACCCTGAGTGCGAGGTCACACCCGAGGGACTGCATGGTTCTGGGCGGGGTGGGCACGTCGTTCCCATGACCCACGACAAGGACGACACAGCAGCCGAGGCTCGCGAGGGCCTGCTGGACAACATCGCCGGCAAGGCCAAGGAGGTCGTCGGTGCGGTGACAGGCCGTGACGACCTCGCCGAGGAGGGCCAGCTCCAGCAGGCCGAGGCAGCCCACCGCAAGGACGCCGTGGCCGAGCAGGCCGTCGCCGACGCCAAGCGCGACGGCGCGGCGCAGGAGCTGCGGGAGTCGAACCAGGAGGCCGCGGCGCACCAGGAGGCCGCGAACGACCAGGCCGACGCCGCCCAGCGTGCCGTCGACCGTGAGCGCCAGGAGCAGCACGTCGCCGCCGAGCGCGAGGCGGCGCAGCAGGAGGCGGTGGGGCGTCAGGCCGCCGAGCAGCGCGCCGAGGACGTGGCCGAGAGGGCCGTGGGCGACGCCGAGGCCCTGGCCGCCGACGCCGCCACCACCGAGCGCCAGGCCGCCGAGGACCGAGCGCGTCTCGAGCGCGAGGCCGACGCCGCCGCACGACAGGCCGCGCAGCTGCGCGACCAGGACCCGAGCCAAGGATGACCATGATCAGCACCCTCATCGCCCTGCCCTACACGGCAGCACGACTGCCCCTCACCGTGATCGACCGGGGACTGGTGTCGCGCCTGCCCGAGTCGTCGGCCGTTCGCCTCACGGTGGACCGCACGATCGGCAGCGCTGACCGCGCGGCCGGGACGCTCCTGCACCACGACGCCCTCGCCGCGCGCGGAAACGCCCGCATCGAGCGGGTCGACGCCCTCGTCGAGGCCGCCCGTCTCCAGAAGCAGGCCGACGAGCGTCGCGCGGCGGCCGAGCGCGTCGCCGCCGACGGTCGCCGCGAGGCCGAGCGGAAGCGTCAGGCGGCCGCTGAGCGCGTCGCCTCCGGTGCCACCGAGGCGACCAAGGCGGAGGAGCAGGGCAAGAAGCAGGCCACACGGAAGGCCCAGGCCAAGGCCTCGGAGAAGAAGGTCGCCGCCGACGAGGTCGCCGCGCGCCGCACCGAGACCGTCGAGCAGCGCAAGAAGCGTGTCGCGACCGCCGCAGAGGCCAAGAAGAAGGCGGCTCGCACGAAGGCCAAGGCCGGCCTGGACGAGGCGAAGAAGGCGAAGGACGCCGCCACCGAGGCGCACGCCGACGCCGAGGTGCTGGACGACCTCGTCGAGGCCAAGAAGGACGAGCGCACGCAGGATTGAGCGCGAGCGCGGACGCCCCTGACGACCACGGTCGCCAGGGGCGCTCGTGCGTGCGGCGCGCAGCGACGTGCAGGATCTGCTCCGAGCCGTAGGCTCGGAGGCTCGCGCCCGATCGGACGCGCCGCATCCGCGGCGACCTCTCGCCGGAGCCGACCACCAGTGAGGGACGCCCATGTGCCGAGTTCTCGCCTACATCGGGCCGGAGGTCCCCGTCGAGAGCCTGCTGCTCACGCCGGAGAACAGTCTGGTCAACCAGTCGCTCGACCCGGAGCGTCACCCACAGCTGCAGCTCGCGGGCTGGGGCTTCGGCATCTGGAGCGAGCACCTGCTGAAGCCCGACGAGCCCCTGCTCTACCACCGGCCGATGGCGGCGTTCTACGACGACAACGCGCCCGGCATCGTCCCCAGCCTGCAGGCCAGCACGCTGCTGGCCCACGTGCGGGCCGCCGACTACGACGCGAGCTGTGTGCTGGCCGACGAGAACTGCCATCCCTTCTCGTTCCGCGGCGCCCCGTGGATCATCGCCCAGAACGGCGACCTGCCCGGCTGGCAGCTCCTGCAGCGTGAGCTGCTTCAGCACTGCAAGGACGAGTTCCTCAGCCAGATGCGTGGGACCACCGACACGGAGTTCCTGTACGTGCTCCTGCTGTCCCTGCTCGGTGACGACAGCGACGACGGCGTGCAGCTCGCGGTGGAGGAGCTGCTGCGGCTCGTGGCCAAGGCGATGGAGACGCTCGACCTCCCGGCTCTGACGAAGCTGAAGATGGCGCTCGTCGCGCCCGGACGCATCATCGGCGTCAACGCCGGGCTCGGGCACCAGGGCGAGACCGCGCCCGAGGGTGACTGGCGCGAGCTGCGCACGGCCGGACCGGGTACCGACGACTTCGCCCTGTCGATGCTGCTGGAGCCGATGTACCTGTCGGCGGGACGCGACTTCGAGCACGATGCCGGGACCTACGGGTTCGGGCAGTACTCGCGCGAGGAGGCGACGTCGGCCATCTTCGCCTCCGAGCCGTTGACCGACGAGGAGGACGACTGGTCCCTCCTCGAGTTCGGCCACGTGGTGTTCCTGCGCACGACGGACGAGGGAGTCAGCCAGGACGTCCGCGCGCTGTCGGTGTAGCTCGACGGGATCGCGGCGGCGGGCAGGTCAAGCCTGGCGTCGTGCACGGCCTCGTCGGTGCACGGCCCACCCGAGGACGAGCAGGAGCACGCTGAGGGCGAGGAAGCCGACGTCCCAGGACACCGGCCCTCCCAGGTCGTCACGCACGTGGTGGATGCGGAGCAGGTGGTGGTTCACCGTGCCCTCGACCAGGTTGAAGGAACCCCAGCCCACCAGCAGCAGCCCCACGTGCGTCGCGAGGTCGGGCGGCCCGTGCCGACGCGACTCGCGCACGAGGACGAAGGACCCCAGCAGCACGAACAGCCACGTCACGGCGTGGAAGAACCCGTCAGCGACCGAGTTGAGCTCGAGTCCGGCGAGCGTCGTCGCAGGCTCGCGGTGGGACAGCATGTGGTGCCACTGGAGGATCTGGTGCAGGACGATGCCGTCGACGAAGCCTCCGAACCCGATCCCCATCAGCAAGGAGCCCCACGACGTCCTCCGGCGAGCGGCGGGGCGCGAGGTGGTCGTCACGCGTGGACCGGTACCCGAACCTGGGACCCGCAAACGCTCTCCGGGTGCCGGAGACGACGCTTCTGCGCTCGACACCGTGAGTTCCGGTCCTCACCGGGTACGTGCCCGGTGGTACCCGCGGTCGCGGGTGCCCGTCAGGCACCGGGCCCGGTGTCCTGGACCCAGCCAGCGGAGGTCGACACCATGGAACTCCAGCAGCTCTTCTCCACCATGGCGGTGGAGCTGAGTCCGCAGACCGACACGGAGGCTCTCGAGAGCATCGGACAGTACGCCTGTCGGGCCGTGGACGCCGACGACTCCGGCATCCTGCTCCTGCGAGCGCGCGGACGGATCGAGACGCCGGTCAGCACCTCACGCGTGGTGAACGAGGCGCATGCGCGCCAGGCCGAGCTCGACGAGGGACCGTGCCTCGACGTGGTCCGCACCGACACCTCCGTCCTGTTCACCGGGGACGCGGCCCGCGATCCCCGGTGGCCGCAGTGGGGCGCCTATGCCGAGGATCGCGGCTTCCCCAGCTCGCTGAGCGTGCGCCTGGCTGTCGGCGACCGCCGCTACGGCTCCCTGAACGTGTACGCCCGGCGCCGCGACGCCTTCACGTCGAGCGACGCCGACACGTTGAGCGTCCTCGGTGCCCATGCGTCCGTGGCCCTGGCCGCGGCGCAGGAGCGTGCGCACCTCATGCGCGCGATCGACAACCGGACGGTCATCGGCCAGGCCCAGGGGGTCCTGATGACGGTCTTCGACATCGACGCCGAGACCGCGTTCGCCTACCTGACGCGTCTCTCGCAGGGCCGCAACGTCAAGCTCAGCGAGGTGGCGGCCGAGATCGTGGACCAGCGCTCGGAGATCGCGTCCCGTCCGAAGGGTTGACCGGCGTCTCCGGCGCCTCTGGAACGACGAAGGGACCGGCCTGTAGGCCGGTCCCTTCACTGTGGGGTGGTGACGAAACTCAAACGCCCTGGAACTGAAGGGCGAAAAATGCCGCCATTCGAGGGCTTCACACGATGTCGGCGAAATGATCACACATTTTCGGTCCTAGATCCTGTCGTTCCAGCTCATTCCCTTGTTTGGCCGTGATGCCGGGGAGAACCTGGGGGTCTGCGGCCGACGCGGCTACGCGCTTCGCGGCAACATGCCCGCGTCAGACGGAGGCGTCAATCAAGTGCGCGAGCTCGGTCGGGGTCGTTGTGGGCACTCCGAACGCGGCGGCCGTAGCTAGCACTGCCTTGTCCAGGGTCACGATGGACCAACGATCGGGTAGCAGGGTCAACGCCTCTTGGTCGAGCGCTGCCAACGCCGA
Source organism: Aeromicrobium sp. WCS2018Hpa-31 (assembly GCF_031843905.1). Classification (NCBI taxonomy): domain Bacteria; kingdom Bacillati; phylum Actinomycetota; class Actinomycetes; order Propionibacteriales; family Nocardioidaceae; genus Aeromicrobium; species Aeromicrobium sp. WCS2018Hpa-31. Next base: position 140,977 of record NZ_JAVTJF010000007.1, read on the forward strand.
GGCGACCAGAACCGGGTCGGCGGTGCCCTTGTACCCGTACAGATCGATGAGTTCGGTGTTGCCGAGCGGGACGGCCGCCATGACCCTCCGTACGTAGCGAAGGACCGAGGGGGTGACGGCGAAGGCAAGGCTGAGGAGCGAGGCGTGATCGGGGGCGCCCCCGGCCTCGCGCAGAACATCCTCCGGGATGCGGCACCTCTCCCTGAACGTCGTGCTTCTTCGGCGGCGTTCACCCAGGAACGTCAGCGCGTTGTTGTCCACCATGAACCGCTGGGTACTCATCGCACTGCCGCCCGAAAGTCATCGATCTGAGCGGGCTTCAGCTTGTTGGAGAACATGACCCTGCAGAAGTCGCGCCGTCCGATCTCGCCGGCGTCCAGGAGCCCCAGCATGCGGCGCGAGCACTCCGTCCCGTTGTACTTGCGCAGGGCGTTGACGGGCTTGGCGTTGCGTTTTGGGGGGTCGACGCGACGCGCGTACTCGTCAGCAAGCTGGTCCATGTGTTCGCGGAAGGTGTCCTGCGGCAGCAGGTCCAGGCGCCGCGCTCTCATCGCCAGAGCACTCGGCGTGACCTTGTAGAGGTTGGCGGCGTCTTTGACCGCTGCCAACGACTCAAGGTCTAGAGTGCTGATCTCTGACGACGGGAGAAGGACCTCGCCGGCGGTGTCGAACTCGCGAGGCGTGGTCTCGTCCTTGGTGTGACCGTCATAGGTGACCGGAGCGAAGGTTCCGCGCGCGACCATGACCGTCAGCAGGACCAGTGTGAAGACCTTGCGACCGGTCGGTTCGAGACGTTCGCCTTCGTCTCCGCTGGCCAGGAAGATGTACGGGACCCGTGCGTCCTTGATCGTCATCCCGCTGAAGCGTGTCCGTCTTGGCATCTGTTGCGGCATGTGGTTCTTTGCGCTCCTACCGACCAAGATCTGCCTTGCCTCCAGCGCGCTGATGAGCAATTCCAGGGCCGCCTCCTTGGACTTGGCGGCCTTGAGATCGTCGTTCGTGAAACCCAGCTGACGTCGGAGGGTGTCGGCGTCGTGCCGCACAGACGTGCCGGGCTTGCCGAGGCAGCCGACGACCGTGTTCGGGGTCAGGGTCGTGTCGGCGCGCAGAATCATCTGCTTGCGCAGGAGGTCCTTGACGATCAGCTCTACGTCCGCCAGCCGCACGATGTTGCGGGAGTTCATCGAGAAGGATGGCTTGGTGAACCCGGCCATCAACTTCTCGTTCTTCAGGCGGATTTGTTCCAGGACGACGTCCACCGGTGCGAAGAACAGCGGGTACGGGATCTCGGCGACTGTCGCCATCTCGACAAGCTCTCGGAACGAAATGCGATTCCGCTCGAGGGCCGCCTGAACCGGAGCCCGATCGGCGGCGACCGAGTTCTCGAACAGCGAAGCGAACACGTCGCGGTCCACAGGCAGGGGCTCGCCGTTGAGCATCACGTCGATGGTCACGGCGGCCCTTTCGATCTGCGGTTAGGCACCATGGTCCCGTCGGGAACTTAGACGTTTGTACAGACACGCCGTGGAGGAGAACGTCAGATTGCCGGCAGCACCGGCGGCGACTCGCCTAAGTCACTGCGCCTCTCTGGCAGACGGCGTGAGCACCAGGTACCGACCGCTGCCATCTTCGGACCACTGCGCAGCATGCGCGACTCGGGAGCGGCGACCGGTGGCGTACTCGACCTCAATGCGGTCCGGACGCCCGGCCGGTCCGAGGAGTTCGCGCGCTGGGACCGTGGCTGAGCCCCACGTAGCACTTGCTGCGTCTGCCACCTGGACGCGAGCGAGTCCGTCGCCATCGCTCGCGACGGCCGAGGTCACGGCGGCCCACGGGGCGGTCCCCAACCGACGACCAGCCGCACGTCGCCGTCCAGGTCTGCAGGCAGCTCGACCGTCATGTCTTCGTCAAGCTGTTGGGCATACCGCATGACGCAGTCGTCACCGCCGACCTGGCGTATCCGTCCCGGGTCTACTCCTAGTTCGACGAGCCTGCCTCCTACGAGATCCGGAAACGGGTCTACGACCACCACCTCGCACGTCGCGTTCACGATCGTGTCGGCAAGCATCCCGCTGGTGACAAGGTCCGTGAGCGGGAGCGAGTACCCGACAACAGTTACGCGGTCCGCCGCGGTCAGCGCTTGAGCCGTCGTACGCCACAACTCACGGGCCAGCGGGTTGGCGTAGAACGACGACTTCGCTGCCGCCGGCGGGACGATGTACGCCTCCGTGCCCGGCAGGACTTGGCGGCGGTCCTCGTCATCCGGTACTTGCGGCTCGCCCCATCTACCAGGCATGTGCCACCGGCCGATGCTTGCTCCGGATACGTCGCCGGGTATCCAGAACGTGTCCACAGAACCGTGCAGCTTCAGGTACCTGAACGTGTCGGACCTTTGGGTGCCCCAACGCATCCCCTCGGCAGGACGCTCTCGCAGGGGCGGCATGTGCCGGATGATTTCGGCTCCGGTGACCAGCCGGCTATCTCGGTCGAACAGGCCCGCCATGCCGACCGCCGTCTCAACGAGCGTGTCGTAGTTGAACGTGGCCACCGTGCCCGTTCTTCGCCGCGCTCAGGTCGGGTTGGGGTTCCGCCAGCCGGGATAGCCAGCGTTCAAGTTGCGAGCCGTCGAACTCGAGACGCTCGAGCCCGCTTGCTCCCCGAGTACTCAGCAGGTTCAGCACCTCCTGACCCAACTCGGCAGTCATCGGCATCGCGCTCGACACAGCCCTTGAGAACCCCGCCCCAAGGATGACAACATCGCCGGTCATCCGGCGACTGTACCGAGCGATGACTGGTGCCGCGCGGAGCGGCCGTAGCGGCGCACGCGCTTCCAGCACACGAGCACTGGCTGCATCAGCACCTCCGTCACGCGCTACGTGGCAACATGCGGGCATGACAGACCAGCCGGTTCCCTCCCCCGAGCCCGCACCATCTAATAGCGGCGAGGCCGAACCGGTGCTGTTGAAATTGTCCGAGGTCCACCGCCAGACGGGCGTGGACGTGGACGCGCTGAGGATGCTGATCGAGGACAAGCTGCTCGTCCGCGGCGTCGAGCGTGGTCGAGCCGGCCATGTGTACCTACGAGCGGACTGTCTGCCGACGTTTCAGTCCCTGCTGAGGCTCTTACGTGAGCAGCTGCTGCACGAGCTGCGAACAGCGCAGAAGCACATGCGGCGGGTTGAGCAGGAGGTGGAAGCCGTGCGCAACGACCTCGACCTCGCGGTCGAGGACCCGGACGCTCCGTTGCGGCATGACCTGCTGACATTGCGGGCTCGCTCGCACGACCCCAGAGACTCCAGCTTGGCCAGCGCCCTGTCGGGGTTGGAGTTCTCGGCGTGGGCAGTCCGGCGGTACCAGGATGCGATCCAGCGCACGGAAGGCCTGGCGCACTTCCAGGTGGACTGAGCCAGAACAGCCCTCGCGGGGGGGAGGTGGCCCCGTACAGTCCTGTTCGGGCACACCATCTCCGAAGGGATGCCGCCGGTGACACGCAAGACCCTGCTGTGCGTTGCAATCAGCGCGGTCGTTGCGACGATGCTCGCCGCGTGCGGCACGACCTCGCAGTCGGACTCAGCTCCCGCACCGCTCGCGGCGGTTACGGCGACCACTGACTCTGCGACGCCGGCACCCCCGGACGAGGCCGTCCTAGAGGTGACGTCGTCGTGCGAGAACGAGTTCCCGCTGGTCATCGAGCCGTCCACCTACTCGTTGGTCGCGACCGGGAACGTCTCGAACTCCGGCACCGTCGCGGGTGAAGTCGACGTCACGGCCCAGTGGTTCCCGGTCGGGCAGGAGGCCTACACGGCGACCAAGACCGTCACAGTCGGTCCAGGCGAAGATGTCCGTGTCCCGTTCTCGGAGAAGGTCCCTACCGAGGTGATGAACGGGATGGTCGGTCTCCAGCACGGCGACCAGATGTGCGACGTCAACATCACACCGAAGTAGCCATCCCTGCGGAGGCGGGTGCTGGTCAGCCTCCGGCGCGGTACCTGTCGGCGTACCGCCGAACAGCTCGCTCGACGCGGCGGGGACTGCTGGCCACGACCTGCTCCGGGATGTCGCCGGACAGCAGGGAGACAGGCTCAGTCAGCCACGCCCAAATCTTCCACGGCGACAGTCCCGCATCCTGAAGGACTGCGACATGTGTGGCCAGCTCGGGCCGCAGGTCGCCGGTGTCGGTGAACTGGAACGTCGGGTAGACGGGGCCTTCGGCGTCGGCGAGGACCAGGACTGCGCTCCCCTGTGTTCGAGCCCAGTCTGCGGTGGCCTCGATGTTGGGGTCGCGTCGCTGGGACCGGAGCGCTTCAAGATCCAGCACCCCGGACTCGAGCAGGCGCGCTTGCATGTCGCGGAACGCTTGGCGCCACTTCTCGATCGGGTCGGTCACCGTCCCATCGTGGCTCCAGCCACCGACAGAGCCGCGGTGTTCGGACTCAACTCAGGACGGTGGTGGTGCCGTCGGGCCGGTACTCGACCATGCGTCCGTCCTCGTCCAACGCGACGGTCGTGATGCCCCCGGTAGCGAGGATGTCACCGAGGTGGGTTTCTTCGACCGCTCGCGCGAGCGCCTCCCCTAGGGCCATGTTCTTGGCCTGCTCTGCGGCACTCCTGCGAGGCACGACGCTCATGCCTCCAGTGTGCTCCCGCACCGCTCGCGGATCCAGAGGCCCTCAGTTGACGCACCTCACGTCTTGGCAGCAACGGGGCGCCGAGGAGGGGACGCGACCTTGAAGAAGGCTCGCGCTCGTCCTACTTCGCCAGGGCATTGTCGATGGCGTTGATGAACTCGCCGGGCGTCGACGGGGTCAGGGGTTCGCCATTGAGGAAGAACGACGGGGTGCCGGTGACGCCGAGCCGCTGCCCGTCGGCCACGTCCTTGGCCACGCGCGCTGCAACGTCGGGGCTGGCGACGTCGGCGTCGTACTGGGCCATGTCGAGGCCGAGCTCCTGGGCGTAGCTGCGGAAGAGGTCGGCCTTGGAGTCTTGGGACTCTCCCCACTCGGCCTGGGTGTCGTACATCCGCTTGTACATGTCCTCGAGCTTGCCCTGACGGGCGGCGGACTCCACCGCGTAGGCGGCATTGTTCGCGTTGGTGTGGCTGGGGATCGGGAAGTAGCGCAGGACGAACGTGACCTGGCCGTCGTACTGCTCGCGAAGCTGCTCGACGAACGGGTAAGCGGCGCGGCAGGCCTCGCACTCGAAGTCCAGGAACTCCACGAGCGTGACCTTGCCGTCGTCGGCGGTGTCGAGGCGGTGGCTGTCCGCGCGGACGGTGATGTCCTGTCGTTCGGCAGCGTCGGCGGGTTCGGTGCCGGCGAGGTTCTGGTAGACGAACGCACCACCGAACAGGGCTACTGCGATGAGGCCGAACAGGATCGCGATCTTGGTCTGTCTGGTCATGGTCTTCATCGGTCGTCTCGTTCCTGGGTGTGGGTCACCAGTCGATCTCGTGGCACTCGCGTGCTGCTGTGCGTTCGACCTGGAGGGTGGCGTGCTCGATGGCGTAGGTGGTCTTCAACGTGGTGCGGGCGTGTTCGAGGATGCGGGGGAACTCATCGGTGTCGTCGGCGACGAGGTGGGCGGTGGCCACGTTCATGCCCGACGTCAGCACCCAGATGTGCAGGTCGTGGACGTCGGTGACGCCGGGGATGGCGGCCAGGTCGTCAGCGACCGCGTCGATGGCCATCCCCTCTGGGACGTGCTGACCCAGGACGGCCAGGACCTGCCGGCCGAGGATGACGGCGCGGACGGCGACGAACGCACCGATGGCCACGGCAACGGCCGTGTCCCACCACGCCTGCCCGGTGGTCGCGATGAGGATGCCGGCGGCAATGACACCGACGGACCCGGCGGTGTCGGCGACGACCTCGAAGTAGGCGCCCTTGACGTTCAGGCTCTCCTTGGAGCCGACCCGCAGCAGGAGCATCACGACGATGTTGACGACCAGGCCGAGCCCGCCGACCACGACCATGGGCCCCGAGGAGACCTCGGGGTCGCTGCCGATGCGGCTGATGGCCTCGATGACCACGTAGGCCGACACTGCCAGCATCAGCAGGACGGTCAGGCCTGAGGCGAAGACCTCGGCCCGGTAGGACCCGAACGACCGGCGGCCGGTCGTGTCCTTGCGGGTCGCGATCTTGGTCGCGGCCAGCGCAGCACCTAGGGCGACGACGTCGGCTGCCATGTGGCCGGCATCGGAGATCAGAGCCAGGGAGTCCGCGAGCAGGCCGTAGACGAGCTCGACGACGAAGAACGTCGCGATGAGGCCAAACGCGATGGCCAGCTTGCCGCGGTACTTGGCACCGGCGTGTCCTGCCGGGGGCCCGTGGCTGTGCCCGGATCCCATCAGAGGCTCCTGTCCGTGCCGAGCTGAAGGGTCTGCGGCTCGCTGGCTGGTGCGCAGCAGTCGTCCTGGCAGTCGGTGCATCCGCACCCGGCGGTGTCGTCGCTGTCTCGGCTGATGGGTGAGCAGCATCCATCGCCGCGCCACGCCTCGAGTCCTTCGCGCACGGCGACGCCGGCGATGATGAGCCCAGCGATGGGGTCGGCCCACGACCAGCCCAGCGTTGCGTTGAGGATCAGGCCGACCAGCAGCACCGCGGACAGGTACGTGCACAGCAGCGTTTGTGTGCCGTCGGCGACGACCGCGTTCGAGCCGAGCGCCTTGCCGGTGCGGCGCTGCGCGTAGGAGATGAACGGCATCACGACCAGCGACACCGCGGCCAGGACGATGCCCACGGTCGACGGGTCGGACTCGGCGCCGGTCAGCAGGCTGCGGACGGACTCGAACCCGACGTAGGCGGCCAGGGCGAAGAACGAGAATGCCAGCAGTCGCAGCGCCTGCTGCTCGCGGGACTCCGGGATGCGGTGGGAGAACTGCCACAGGATGATCAGGCCGCTGGAGACCTCGACGACCGAGTCCAGGCCGAAACCGACCAGGGCCACGGACCCGGCCACGATGCCGGCGGTGATGGCGATGACGGCCTCGACGACGTTGTACGTCACCGACAGGCCGGCGAGCATCTTGGCGCGCCTACCCAAGCGCTGCTTGGTTGCCAGGTCGAGGGTGCTCATCGGTTGACTCCGTAGGTCGGGCACAGGGTGACGGCGAACCCGGTCAGGTCCAGCAACGTCTCGGCCGCTGCCAGCAGCTGGGTCGTCGCTTCGGGGTGGGTGACACTGAACACCGACGCTCGGCCCTGCGGTCGGGAGGTGACCAGACCGCACTCCTTCAGGCAAGCAAGGTGCTTGGAGACGGTGGACTGGGCCAGTCCCAGGTGCTCGGTCAGCTCGACCACCCGGTGTTCTCCGGACAACAGGTGCTGCAGGATCACCAGGCGCGAGCGGTCACTGAACCCGTGGAACAGGCACGCAGCAGCGGTCAGAGGTTCCTCGGCTGCCGCATCGACCGCGTCCAATGTCATCGTCATACGGCGATGCTATGACGTGAGCGTGCTGAAAGACAAGCGGTTTCCCCGGCGGGCTCTCAGACGTTCTGACTTCCACCGGGCCGGAACACGCTGCGGTACGTACGATGAACGCGATGTCGAACGCCTCCGCCGCCCGCCCGGCGACCACCCGCCACGGGTGGTTGCTGCTCGTTCTGGCGCCCGCGTTGATCGTGGGCATCGTGCTCATGCACAGCCTGATGAGCGCGCCCGCCATCGGTGGCATGTCCGCTATGGACGACTCGATGACGTCCATGGCGATGACCCACCCAGCCGCCGCCACCCACGCAGCCGTGTCGCCGACCGGCGCGGACGCCCCAATGGGTCACGGCACCGGTGGGATGCCGGACTGCGGCGGCCTGATGATCATGTGCCTGGCGTTGCTGGTCTCGGCTTTGGCCCTCGCCGCTTGGCGTCGAGGCCCGTCTACGCGGGTCCTGTGGCAGCAAGCGCGTCCGACCCTCGTTCACCTAGGTAGCATGCGCGGGACCTTCGAGGCCCTGACACCACGACAACGGACCACCGTCATCCGCTGCTGACAGGCACCTCAAGCGCGACACTTCCCCGACCTTCACGGCTCCCGTTGCAGGTGCTGTCATCGACCGCACGCGACACCGCCGCGCCGCTGCTGGCGCTGCTCGCCCTGACGCGCGCGTTCCTATAGCAGCGCCGTCACGCGCCACGGCACAAGGGACACACGCGCTTGCGCACGCCTACTCACACCCCCTTCCGACAGAGGAACCTCACATGAACATGACCAACAACGTCCCCGCCTGGGTCACGCCCGTGGCCTGGGCCTACATCGCCCTTGCCGTGCTCAGCGCAGCTCTCATCGCCGCCGACATCTACGGCCGAGGGCGACGGCACCGCACCATCGCCACCGAGATTGTCTGGGTGTGCTCTGGTCTCTACCTCGGACCCGCAGCACTGTGGCTGTACACCAAGACCGGTCGAGCTCCTGCCCGCACCGGCCACGTCGACCGCGACTCCGCAGCGTCGGCGGCGACCGTCAGCCTGCCCGGCGGGGCGGCCAGCGCCGTTGCGCACCTCGTCGGGGTGCCCCTGGTGCTGGCCTCCGGCCTGACCATCGCCGGCATCGACCTGTGGGTCATGCTGCTGGTCATCGGCGCACTGGCCATCGTGCTGCTGTTCACGTTCGAGCGAACCGCAGCCACAGGCGTGAGCGTCGGCGCCGCAGCAGGCGCAGCGGTGCTGACCGTGCTGGCGTTCGACATTGGCATGGCCAGCTGGATGCTGCTGCTGCACTTCAACGAGTACATGCCGCCCGCCTCCGAGGGGTCGTTCTGGTTCCTCATGCAGATCGGCATCGTTCTCGGCCTGGCCACCGGCTACCCGGTCGCCGCGGCCCTGGCACGCCGCAACGGTGCCGCCACGGCAGCCAGCACGCGGTAGACACCACGACGAGCGGGCACGCGAAGGGGCCGCACCGAGCCTGCACCCGGCAAGGGCGCGGCCCCGGCGCTGCGGACCACGCCGATCGGGTCGTCTGCCGGTGACGGCGGTGGCACAGTAGGAAGTGAACCCTGCCGGCCAGAAGGAGCATCCGATGCGTGTTGAGCTGCTGTACTTCGATGGATGCCCGAACTGGACGGTCGCCGACGAGCGGCTTTCCGAGGCACTTCGGGCCGCCAATCACCAGGACGCCATCGTGGAGCGTCGCCGGGTCGAGACCGTCGAGGAGGCAGAGGCGACCGGGTTCCTGGGGTCTCCAACCATCCGCATCGACGGCATCGACCCGTTCGCGTCCGGTACCGAGCAGGTGGGGCTCGCCTGCCGGGTCTACACCACGCCGACAGGGCTCAGTGGCTCACCCACCACCGACCAGCTGATCGCGGCCCTGCCGTGAGACGCGCGGTTCTTGTGCTGGTCGGCGCCTACGTCCTCATCGCAGTCGGCAACAGGCTCGCGGAGCACCTCGGCGCGATGCGCTGCGACTGCGCCACGGACTGCTGGTGCCGCAAGCCCGTCCTGAGCCTGTTCCGCTGGGTTTTCCCATGGGAGCACCGGTCCGCGCACACCGCGGAGGCCGACACCGAACTCGTCTCGACGCGCAGCTGAGCCGTAGCCGTAGCCGAGGGGCAGAGCCCGCGAAAAGCCGACCGGAGGTGCCCGCAAGCAGACGCCGGAAGCTCTACAGGTTCCGTCAAGTGGGTCTACGGTTGGGGCGAACTACCGGCTCGCTCGGTGCCGCCTGTAGGCGCAGTGGACGCCAGAAGGGCGGGGTGAGCACGAATGCTCACCCCACCCTTGGTCGTTCGACTTAGGCAGCCTGTGGCAGTTCCAGATTGATCTGCGCCTCGGCCGCGATGGCCTCGCACAGGCTGCACCCGGGAGTCAGGACTCCAAGCGGGTGCTCGTAGGAGAGCTCCTCCACCGCCCAGAGTCCGAACTGCTCCTCATGCAGGTCCGGCAACTCGTCCTGGATCGTCTGCTCCAGTTCCAGCTGCAGCGACCACAACGCGGTCACATCGTCGAGCGAGTGCGACCGGTGCTCAGCCGCGGTGATCGCGACCCGGCGCCGCATCATCAACAGGACATCCATGCGTCGACGTGCCTTCACGTCGCTCAACTGGACGACCCCAGCGAGGTCGTCCTGACTCCAGTCGTTTGTCTTCATTTGTGGCCCTCCAGGGGGCGTGGGCGCTGCCTCGGACCTGGATGTCCTCGGTCATGCGCGGAGCGGCCGAAGCCCTCGGGTAGCACCGTGCCGGCGCTCGCCGTTAGCGCAATGGAGAACGCCACCGCGACGCGATGAGGCAACGACTTCACTCGACATGCCCCACCAGCGCGCGTGTGCGCGCTTGCGTCCTGAGATCCAGGCGGGACTGCCAGAGGTATGGACTACAACAACCGCCCGCCCCAGCTCCGCGATGTCGACGCCGCCGCCGCGGCACGTATCGCCAACTACACGCCGCGCAAGGTCTCAGAACACTGGTGGCTCGAAGTCGGCGACGAAGTGCGTGCCGCCGTGACGGCTGCACGACCGTCGTCACCGCAGATCGCCACCGGTCATCTGAACGCGCTGGTCCGCTTCCTCGCCAGCCCAGTGGGCTGGAAGGTTGGCACGCGCCTGGACATCGCAACGCTGCTGTCGCCGGAGTCGGTCGAGACGTACACGAACTTCGTCGTGAGCATCGGCAGCAAGAGCCGCCAGCGTCACGCATTGCGCGCCGTCGGCCGCGCCCTTGGTGTTGTGCCGCTTCTCAACCCATCCCCGCCCGCAGCGCTGACGCGAGTCAACCCACTAGTCCAGGCCGCTGGCCACCGGCCCATCGGGGCAGCCCTTCTGGCTGCGGTCATCTTCGCAGATCGCGGCACGGTTCCGAAGGCCCTGTTCGACAGCTTCGCTCGCGCAAACCCGCAGGTCAGCGCCACTGCAGCAGCGGCGAACCCCAGCACGGTGTGGGCGCCAGCAACTCTCCAGTCGCTGGCCGAGGTGACCCACCGACGCGAGAAGCAACCGTGACCTCCGATTCACGCAAGAAGACAGATCCATCCTCGACCGTCAAGCCGCTGTCACGCACCGCGGCCTTGGCGCAGGCGCGCAAGGCGATGGCAGCGCAGCAGCGGGCCGAAGCGGCGGAGGCCCATCCAGTCGCCCCCGATGCCGTGATCCTTGCAGCTATCGAGGGTTTCCTGCCGCGGCTTCCCAACCGTCCGGTGTGGGATCAAAACGAGCAGCTGGCGACAGACCTCGTTCTGGCATACGAGCCGGGATCGGTGTGCAACGCCAAGAAGGTGTGCTCCTTCGTCGCGGTGTTCCTCACGTGGTTCGCCTCCTCGCCGGGACGTGCCACGAACAGCCCGAGCATCCGGCGCGATGAATTGTTCGCGCAGGGTGTCCTCGAGGCGTTCGTCGCATCCCACAGCTCGACGGACCGCTCGATGAGCACCGCCCGATCGGCCCTGCGTCGCTGCATCGACTCACTGCGCCCGGACGGACGCCCAGCGCGCATCTCTCGTCCTCCAGTGGTCGGCCCCTACGACGACCAGACATGCCGGACCTTCATCCTGCTCGCCAAGAACCAGCCAACCGACGCAGCCACCAAGAGGATCTGCCTGCTGGTCGGTCTGCCGCTTGGAGCCGGGCTGGACGCCGGAGACATGCGTGCGCTCACCCCAACGTCCTTCAACGACATCGACGTGGAGGGCGTTCCCGTGCTGACCGTCACCGTCATCAACGGTCGCAGGTCACGCACCGTCCCGGTTCGTCACGACATCGCCGACCGGATCCGCACAGCCTTGCGGATCCACGCCGCCGCCGGACACGGCCCGTCGGCTCGGCTGCTCGGACGCGTCGAGGACAGAACGAACATTGTGCCGACGGACGACCGGGTACCGGTCACCGCCGGCGACCCCGCTCCGTCCATCAGCATCATGCGGTTGCGCAACACGTGGCTCGTCGCCGCCATGTGCTCGGACATCTCGCTGGCCGACCTTCTCAAGGCAGCTGGCTTCTCCACGCCCAGGACGATCACCGACCTGCTTCCGCACTGCCCGCCCCAAGACCCGACTGTCGTAGCCCGAATACTGACCGAGCTGAAGAACCCGTCTGGAGGCGACCGATGAGGGTCGAGGCCAAGCGGTTCGACATGACGATGCAGTACGTTCGGCGCTCGGGTGTGGGTGCCGACGTCGAGGCCCGGGTCCGAAGCGGCGTCGGCGGCCGACCGCGTGACCTCGAGATCGATGTCCTTCTCGCCGCCATCATCTTGGTCCCGCAGGACCTGAACAAGGTTCACCACACGAAACTGCACCGCCTGCTGACCACCGGGCTGTCGCGCACCCTCCAGAAGACCCTGAACATCCGGTCCGGCTCTCACGTCCTGTCCCTGCGGCAGGTGCGTTACCTCCACAACACGATCACCGACACCTACGAGACCAGTGACGCCGTCAAGCCCGTGCTCATGGCTACGGAACGAGCGGCGCGCCGCGAAGCAGGCATGGATGTCGACAACGTCACTTCGCTGACCCCAGCCGAACAAGCCGAGCGGCAGGCTGCACTCGCGGACTTCCAGCGCAAGATCCTCGCGGCGTCCACGACTCACATCGGACGAGGGACGCGGCTGGCGATCGACGCCACCGCGCTGGACTCCGCGGCGCGCGGCAAGGTCCGCGGACTCCGCTGCGCCGACCCAGACGCCCGATGGGGTCCTCGCACCAAGGCATACGACAACCGCACCAAGAAGGTCTTTGACTTCCACGCGACCATGGGAATTCGCACCGGCACAGTCGGCGGTGTCGAGGAGCCTGCACTGGTCGAGACCTTCTTCCTGCTGCCCGCCAACAAGAAGGGCATCGAAGAGACAGTCGCAGAGCTCGCCTACGCCAACGGACTGCCAGGCGGTGTAGACGAGATCATGGTCGACCGCGCCTACAGCTACTCGGTCGCTCCCAAGTGGGCCGACAAGCTTCGTGAGTTCTGCATCGAGCAGGTCTTCGATCTTCACCCGAACGACCACGGCGCCAAGCTGAACGTGAAAGACGGCTGCCTGATGATCGACGGCTGGGCGCACTGCCCGTCGACGCCGAACCGTCTGAAGCGCATTGCACGCCCGCAGACCTTCAGCCCCTTGAAGCTACGACGCAACGCGACGTCAAAGGAGCATGCAGACCGCGACCGACAGGTCGCCGACCTCGAGAGGTTCAACGCTGAGATCGCCGAGCGCGATCAGTACAAGTTCGAGAAGCACGGCACGACGTCATCCGGCAAGACTCGCTTCAAGTGCCCCGCGCGCGCCGGCAAGCTGCTGTGCGAGGGATGCCCGCTGAGCACCATGCTTCCCGGCGACCGGCCCGCCGTCGAGCCTGAGGACCTCGAGAACCTGCCTCGCGCGTGCGCGCAGGAGACCATCACGATCGACCCCTCGGCTGCGCCTAAGTTGAACCAGAAGCACTACTGGGGCAGCAAGGCCTGGCAAGCCGACTACGGACGCCGGTCCCGCGCCGAGGGAACTTTCGGCTTCATCAAGACCGAGCAGAACGTGTCCACCCGGGGCTGGACACGACAGGTCGGACTGGTCAAGACAGCTTTCAACGGCATCCTCGTCGTCGCGGCTTACAACCTGACCACTCTCCTGCGTTGGGCCAAGGTGTGCGGCGACACGAGGGACCCACTCACGCTGATCGACTTGACTGACCACGGGTTCGAGGAACTCGATGTGAGCGGGAACGTCATTGGAGGCGTACCGCCCCCCGTGCCCGTGTAGGACCCACAGGCACCTCAACTTCATACCCCACCTTGCAGCCCGCTGGCCCCGTGCCGGCGGGCCAGAGGCGTTTCACAAAACTCACTGACGGACCCACCACACGCGCCCCGGCCGCACGCGTCGAGTCCGGATTCGCAAGAAAAGGACGCACTAGGCCAACGGGCGGCGCCCAGATACAACGAAACCCTGTCCAGACCGCAGTCTGACCAGGGTTTCGTCACTTTGGGGCCCTGAGTTTCGTCAGGACCCCCACTGTGTCCGAGGGGGGACTTGAACCCCCACAGCCCTATCGGGCCACTAGCACCTCAAGCTAGCGCGTCTACCAATTCCGCCACCCGGACGTGGACCCTGAGGATCCGTGGTGCAGTCAGGAACTGTACCAGCCGGCCCGGGAGCGCTCAGCACCCCCACCCCTGCTCAGACGAGGTGGGAGACCGTGTGGATGACCAGGCCCGCGAGACCGCCGACGACGGTGCCGTTGATCCGGATGAACTGCAGGTCGCGGCCCACGTGCAGCTCGACCTTGCGAGCCGTCTCGTCACCGTCCCAGCGGTCCACGGTGGCGGAGATGATCGTCGCGACCTCGCCTCCGTAGTGGTCGACCATGTAGGCGACGGCCTCGGAGACGACCCTGTCGCCGCGTGCCCGGAGGGCCTCGTCCTCCTGGAGGCGGACGGCGAGGTTCTGCAGCTCCTGCAGAGCGCGGCGCCGCAGCATCCCCTCCTCGTCCTGCAGCGTGTCGATGAGGGCACGACGCAGGGCGTCCCACACGGCGACGCCCGTGCGGGTGACCTGCGGCTGGTTGAGCATGCGGGTCTTGAGCCGCTCGAACTTCTGCTGGGTCTCGACGTCGTCCTCCAGGTCGTCGGCGAGGCGGCCGAGCCAGCCGTCCAGCGCGCGGCGGGCGCGGTGGTCGGGCTGGCTGCGGATCTCGCTCACCCAGGAGACGGCCTCGAGGTGCAGGCGGGCGCCCACGCGCTCGTCGACCCACTGCGGGGTCCACCACGGTGCCCGCTCCCCCACCAGCGCGCTCACCTCGTCGGCGTTGTCGAGCAGCCACGCGTGCAGCTCGTCGAGGACGAGGTCCACCATGCCCACGTGGGCGCGCTCGGCCAGGACGTCGCCCAGCAGCTTGCCGGCGACCGGCGCGAGCGGCTCCTCGACGAGGCGCGGGATGATCGCCTCCTCCACGAGCGCGGCCACGTCCTCCGGTCGCACGCGGGTGAGGGCATGGGCCGTGATCTTCGACCCCTCGCGCACCAGCCGGGCCGCGTGGTCGCCGTCGGCCAGCCAGACACCCGTGCGTCGGGTCAGCTCGGCGGACTCGAGTCGTTCCTTGACGACCTCCGGGCGCAGGAAGTTCTCCGTGACGAACTCCTGCAGGCTCGCCCCGAGCGACGCCTTGCGTCGCGGGATGATCGCCGTGTGCGGGATCGGCAACCCCAACGGGTGGCGGAACAGCGCCGTCACGGCGAACCAGTCGGCGATCGCGCCGACCATGGCCGCCTCGGACGCGGCGTTCACGTAGCCCCACGCGCCGTCGCGCTCCCGCGTCAGCAGGAACACGATCGCGGCGACCACGAGCAGCGACGTCGCGACGATCCGCATCCGGCGCAGGCCACGACGGCGCTCCTCGTCGGCAGCGGGGTCCGACGACAACGCTGGTCCGGTGGAGTCGGTCAGGGAGGTGCTCACGGCCCGAGCGTAGGTGAGCGCGAGGGCGCCGGCCGGTCGAGAGCACCGAGTCGCTGATCCCGCTGCGTAGACTTCTGCCATGAGCTTCAACGAGGGCGCCCGCCTCGACACCAGCCAGGTCACCGGGGGCCGGGCCCGCGGCGGGGCCGTCGTCGGCGGGGGTGTCGGCGGCATCGTCGTCCTGCTCATCGGTCTCTTCTTCGGCGTCGACCTGAGCAGCGTCACGGGCGGCTCGAGCAACCCGTTCGACACCAGCCAGGTCGCCGCCCAGGGCGAGGAGTCCACCGAGGACTTCAGCCAGTGCCGGACCGGCGCCGACGCCAACCGCGACGACACCTGCCGGATCATCGGCACCGTCAACAGCGTCCAGGACTACTGGAACGACGCCCTCCCCGCCGACGTCGGCCGTCAGTACCGAGCGGCGCAGACGGTCATCTACTCCGGCAGCACGCAGTCCGCGTGCGGCACCGCCTCGAACCAGACCGGACCGTTCTACTGCCCGTCCGACGAGCGCATCTACATGGACGCGACCTTCTTCGAGCTGCTCTCGAGCCGCTTCGGGGCCGACGACGGCGCCCTGGCGCAGGAGTACGTGGTGGCGCACGAGTACGGCCACCACGTGCAGCACGTCCTCGGCCTGCTCGGTCGCGCGCAGGAGGGCAGCGGCGCGACGGGCGGCGGGGTGCGGGTCGAGCTCATGGCCGACTGCCTCGCCGGGGTGTGGGCCAACCACGCCGCGACCACCGAGGACGCGGACGGCAACACCCTGCTGAAGCCACTCACGCAGGCCGACGTCCGGTCGGCGCTGTCGGCCGCTGCCGCCGTGGGTGACGACCACATCCAGCAGTCCTCGGGCGCCACGGTGAACCCCGACTCGTGGACGCACGGCTCGAGCGAGCAGCGCCAGCGCTGGTTCCTGCGGGGCTACGAGGGCGGTACCGCCAACCAGTGCGACACCTTCGCCACCGACGACCTGTGACCGCGGCGCACACCCCGGGCCGCTCGCGGATCCGGGCCGAGGTCTGGCTGGTCCTGGGGCTGTCCCTCGGACAGTCCGCGGTGTACGCGGTGCTCAGCCTGGTGGCCGCCCTGACCCGTGGGCCGCTCCGCGACGCGACCGCCACCCTCAACTCCTCGCGCAGCGACCGCGAGTGGCTGGACGTGACCTACCAGCTGCTCGGGATCGGCTTCGCGCTCGTCCCCGTCGCGCTCGCCCTCTTCCTGCTCGCCGGTGACGGCCCGGGCGTGCTGCGCAGGCTGGGACTCACCGGCAGCAGCCGACGTCGCGTGGTGGCCGAGGGCATCGGCCTGACGGCCGTCATCGGGCTCCCCGGCATCGGGCTCTACCTGGCAGGACGTGCGCTGGGCGTGACCGCCGAGGTGCTCACCGTCCCCGAGAACGTGTACTGGTGGACGGCGATCGTGCTCGTCCTGGCCGCCTTCCAGAACGGCGTGCTGGAGGAGGTCGTCATGGTCGGCTACCTCTTCACCCGGCTCCGCCAGCTCGGCTGGGGCCCCTGGGCCGTCATCTGGACGAGCGCCGTGATCCGCGGCAGCTACCACCTCTACCAGGGCTTCGGCCAGGGCCTCGGCAACCTCGTCATGGGTCTGGTGTTCGGCTACTGGTACCACCGGACCCGCCGCCTCGCACCCCTCGTGGTCGCCCACACGCTGCTCGACGTGTTCGCCTTCGTCGGTGTCCTGCTGCTCGGCGACCGGCTGGGACTGCGGTGATGGGCGCGGGGATGGGCGGGGGGATGAAGATCGAGGTCGCACCCGGCCTGCCGATCGCGGACCGGGCCGACGACATCGCCCAGGCTCTGCGTGACCACCAGGTCGTGGTCGTCGCCGGGGAGACCGGGTCGGGCAAGACCACGCAGCTGCCGAGGATCGCGCGGCTGCTCGGCCGCGAACGCATCGTGCACACGCAGCCCCGACGGATCGCGGCCCGCTCGGTGGCGGCACGCATCGCGCAGGAGTGCGAGGTCGAGCTGGGCCAGGAGGTGGGCTACGCCGTCCGGTTCGACGACCGCACGAGCGACGAGACGCAGATCCGGCTGGTCACGGACGGCCTGCTGCTGAGCGAGATCCACCACGACCGGGACCTGCGCCGCTACGACACCGTCATCGTCGACGAGGCCCACGAGCGCAGCCTCGCCATCGACTTCCTGCTCGGATACCTCAAGCAGCTGCTCCCCCGTCGCCCCGACCTGAAGGTCGTGGTCACCTCGGCGACGATCGACGTCGGTCGGTTCTCGGCGATGTTCGACGACGCGCCCGTGGTCGAGGTCAGTGGCCGCACGTACCCGGTGGAGGTGCGGTACCGCCCCCTCACCGATCCCGACGACGGCATGCTCGACGGGATCACCGCGGCCATCTCCGAGCTCCCCCGCGAGGGCGACGTGCTGGTCTTCCTGTCCGGGGAGCGCGAGATCCGCGACGCCGCAGCGCACCTCGAGGGTCTGCGCTGGCGCCAGACGGAGATCCTGCCGCTCTACGGCCGGCTGGCGGCCCAGGACCAGGCCAAGATCTTCGCCTCGCACCCGGGGCGTCGCATCGTGCTGGCGACGAACGTCGCGGAGACGTCGCTGACGGTGCCGGGCATCCGCTACGTGGTCGACACCGGCTACGCCCGCATCTCCCGCTACAGCCAGCGGCTGAAGGTCCAGCGGCTGCCGATCGAGCCGGTCTCGCGTGCCAGCGCGGCCCAGCGCGCCGGACGGTGCGGTCGTGTGGCGGACGGCATCTGCATCCGGCTCTACGCCGAGGACGACCACGACGGGCGGCCCGAGTACACCGACCCCGAGATCCTGCGCACCAACCTCGCATCCGTCCTGCTGCAGATGGCCGCCCTCGACCTCGGCGACGTCGAGGACTTCCCGTTCCTCGACCCGCCGGACCGCCGTGCCGTCGGTGACGGACGTGCGCTGCTGGCCGAGCTGGGCGCGCTGCAGGAGGGCCGGGACGGACGCCCGCGCCTGTCACGGCTCGGGCGGACGATGTCGCGCCTGCCGACCGACCCTCGCATGGCACGCATGCTCCTGGCCGCGGACCGCCAGGGCTGCCTCGCCGACGTGCTGGTGATCGTCGCCGGGCTGTCCATCCAGGACCCGCGCGAGCGGCCGGCCGAGCACCAGGCACGGGCCGACCAGCTGCACGCCCGCTTCCGCAGCCCCGACTCGGACTTCCTGTCCTGGCTCGTGCTCTGGGAGTACGTGCGCGAGCGACGTGACGAGCTCAGCAGCAGCGCGTTCCGCCGCCTGTGCCGCGACGAGCTGCTGCACTACCTGCGGATCCGCGAGTGGCAGGACGTGCACGCCCAGCTGCGCCGCACCGTCCGCGACCTCGGGATGAAGCCCGGGAAGGTGGGCGCCGACCCCGCCGACGTGCACCGTGCCCTGCTCACCGGCCTGCTGTCCCACGTGGGCGTGCGCCAGGAGGACTCCAAGGAGTTCCTCGGCGCACGCGGCGCACGCTTCATGGTGTTCCCGGGCTCCGCGCTCGCGCGCAAGCCCCCGCGCTGGGTGGTGGCCGGCGAGCTGGTCGAGACCGGACGTCTGTGGGGGCGCACCGTGGCCCGCGTCGAGCCGGAGTGGGTGGAGAAGGCCGCACCGCACCTGGTCAAGCGCCAGTACGCGGAGCCGCACTGGTCGGCACGCCGCGGCGCGGCCATGGCCAAGGAGCGGGTCACGCTCTACGGGATCCCGCTCGTCGTCGATCGGCTGGTCCCGCTCGGGCGCCACGACCCGGTCCTGGCGCGCGAGCTGTTCGTCCGGCACGCGTTGGTGCAGGGCGAGTGGCGCACGCAGCACGGGTTCGTTCAGCGGAACACCGAGCGGATCGAGGCTGCGGAGGCCGTCGAGGACCGCGTGCGTCGGCGCGGGCTGCGGGTCGACGACGAGACCCTGTTCGCGTTCTACGACGAACGGGTCCCGGCCGACGTCGTCTCCGTGCGGCACTTCGACGCGTGGTGGAAGAAGACGTCGCGCGAGACCCCCGACCTGCTCGACCTCGACCCGGACTCGCTCCTGGTCGACGTCGGCGACCTGGAGCGGGACTTCCCCACCACGTGGACGTCGCAGTCGGCCGAGTACCAGGTGTCCTATGCCTTCGAGCCCGGCAGCGACACCGACGGCGTGATCGTCGACGTCCCGGTCGACGCGCTGCTGTCGGTGGACCCGGCCGAGTTCCTGTGGAACGTGCCCGGACACCGCGACAAGCTGGTGGTCGCGCTCGTCCGCTCGTTGCCGAAGCGTCTGCGCCGCGAGCTCGTGCCGGTCCCGGACCACGCCGCTGCGTTGGTCGAGGTGCTGGACCCCTCGGGTGGCCCGCTCCTGGAGCAGCTGGTGCGTGGCATCCGACAGCGCACGGGCACCCTCGTCACCCCCGACGACTTCGACCTCTCGGCCGTTCCCGAGCACCTGGTGGTCACGTTCCGCGTGGTCGACGACGGCGCCGAGATCGCGCGGGGTCGTGACCTGGAGGCGCTGCGGGCCGAGCTGAGCGACGTCGTGCGTCGCGACCTCGAGCAGGTGGCCGCCGCGGCCGAGCGTACGGGCATCACCTCGTGGGACGTCGGCACGATCGAGCGCACCGTCCCCGCGGGCCAGGTGACCGGCTACCCCGCGCTGGTCGACGCCGGTGCCTCGGTGACGCTCACGGTGCTCGACACCGAGGCTGAGCAGCACGTGGCCATGGTGCGTGCCCAGGCACGGCTCCTGGCCCTGGGCACGCCCACGACCACGCCGTCGCTCGGTCGCACCCTCGACCTTCGCCAGAAGCTGTTGCTCGCCTCCTCCCCGTACCAGGACGCCGCGGCTGTGCTCGACGACTGCCGCCTCGCGGCCCTCGACGACCTGGTGACCCGGCACGGTGGCCCGGTGTGGGACGAGGCCGCGTTCGTTGCGCTGCGCGAGGCGGCCCGGTCCGAGGTGCACGACGCGACCGCCGCGGTGCTCCGCGACGTGCTGCGCGCCCTCGAGAAGCTCGCCCAGGTGCAGCCCCAGGGTCCGGGTGAGGCCGCGGAGGACGTGCGGGTGCAGCTCAGCTGGCTCGTCCACCCGGGGTTCGTGCGCGAGCTCGGGGTCGCCCAGGTGCGGCGTCTGCACGTCTACCTCGAGGCGGCACGGCGTCGGCTGGCCACCCCTGCGAGCGAGCAGCTGCTGCGCGTGCAGGAGCTCGAGGCCGAGTTCCACGAGCGCACCGACGGGCTCGGCGACCTGCGTCGGCACGCTGCCGACGTCCAGGAGGTGCGCTGGGCGCTCGAGGAGCTGCGCGTGAGCGTCGTGGCGCAGAACCTCGGGACGTCCCGGCCCGTCTCGGTCAAGCGGCTGAGGCGCATGCTCGACGACCTCGCCGTCTGACGACGACGCCCCGCGACCGAGGTGGTCGCGAGGCGTCGTGGTGGATCGGGTGGGGACGGGCGGTCAGCCGACGCCCATCAGGTCGATGACGAACACGAGGGTCTTGCCCGACAGGCGGTGGCCGCCACCGGCGGGACCGTAGGCGAGCTCGGGCGGGCACACCAGCTGGCGGCGTCCGCCGACCTTCATGCCGGGGATGCCCTGCTGCCAGGCGCCGATGAGGCTCGTGAGCGGGAAGCGCGCGGACTGGCCGCGGTCCCAGGAGGCGTCGAACTGCTCACCGGTGTCGAACTCGACACCGACGTAGTGCACGTCGACGACGCCGCCGGGCGTCGCCTCGGCGCCGTCGCCGACGACGAGGTCCTTGATCTGCAGCTCGGTGGGCGCGGGGCCCTCGATGAAGTCCACTTCAGGCTTGGAGGTCATGCCGTCGATCCTCGCACACCGTGCCGGCGCCGCTGCGCGGCCGCCCGCCGGTCCCGCGGGACGGTCAGTCCTCCGCGCCGAGGGCGTCGTTGAGCCGGCCCAGGAGCTGTGCGAAGGTGCGCAGCTCGGTGGGCTCCCAGTGCTCCAGCGCTGCCGCGAGGCGCGCGTGGCTGTTCTCGCGGTAGGCGTCGACGCGCCGCGTGGCCTCCGGCGTCGCCTTCAGCACGTGGGCCCGTCCGTCCTCCGGGTGCGGCGTGCGGTCGACCAGCTGCATCGTCTCCAGCAGTCGGACCGCGCGGCTCACCGTCGACTTGTGCACGTGCAGCGAGTCCGCGAGCTCGGAGGCTCGCACCCCCTCGCCCTCGCCCGTGCCGGCGTCGACGACGGCGAGCAGCAGCACGAAGGTGCTGTAGTCGAGCTCCTCGTGGATCGAGGCCAGGTTGCGCAGCGAGCGCGCCCGGACCTGCCGCACCAGCCGTGTCAGCTGGTAGTCGACATCGAAGTCCGGCGGCAGCTCCCGATCCATGCGCACATCCTAGGTGGGGGTCCCACCGCGGCTCCCCCCGCACACGCCGAGGCCCCGCCACCACGGTGACGGGGCCTCGGACCTGGGGACGTCGGGTCTCAGCGGAGCTGGGACGACGTGAGGTTCAGCAGTCGTCGAGCGACGATGAGCTGCTGGATCTGCTGCGTGCCCTCGAAGATGTCGAGGATCTTGGAGTCGCGCGACCACTTCTCGAGCAGCTCGGTCTCGCCGTAGCCCAGGGTGCCGGCGAGCTCGACGCAGCGCAGCGTGATCTCGTTGCCGACCCGACCGGCCTTGGCCTTGGACATCGAGGCCTCCATGGAGTTCGGCTTGCGGTTGTCCGCCAGCCAGGCCGCCTCGAGGGTCAGGAGCAGCGCAGCCTCGTAGTCGGCCTCCATCTGCAGGAAGGTCGCCGCCGCGTAGGACTGCGACGTCGCGGGACGGTCGTAGTCGACGACCACGCCCGCGTCCTCGAGGAGCTCGCGGGTGAGCTCCAACGCGGCCCGCGTGACGCCGACGGCCATCCCGGCCACGAGCGGCCGGGTGTTGTCGAACGTCGCCATCGCACCGGCGAAGCCCTGCTTGGTGTCGATCTCCTCGTTGCCGAGGATGTTCGCGGCCGGCACACGGCAGTTGTCGAGCACGATGACGGCCGTGTCGGACGCCCGGATGCCGAGCTTGTGCTCGAGACGCTCGACCCGGATGCCGGGCAGGGTCTTCGGCACCACGAAGCTCTTGATCGCGGCGCGACCGAGCTTGGGGTCGAGCGTGGCCCACACGACCACGGAGTCGGCCCGGTCGCCGGACGTCACGTAGATCTTCTCGCCGTTGAGGACGTACTCGTCGCCGTCCTTGATCGCCGTGGTGCGGATGGCTGCGGAGTCCGAGCCACAGCCCGGCTCGGTGATGGCCATCGCGGCCCAGGTGCCCTTGAACTTCTCGAGCTGCTCGTCGGTCGCGACCGACGCGATCGCGGAGTTGCCCAGGCCCTGGCGCGGCATCGAGAGCAGGAGTCCGACGTCGCCCCAGCACATCTCGATGACGGAGAGGACCGACGAGAGGTTGGTGCCGTTCTTGACGGCGTTCTTGCCCTTGCCCTTGATCTCCTCGTCCTCGGTGCGGCGGACGCCGGCCGCACCGGCGCCCTGGCCCTGGCCGGAGTCGCCCATGCCGTCGATCAACGAGGCGAGGAGGTCGAGCTCCTTGGGGTAGGAGTGCTCGGCGAGGTCGTACTTGCGGGAGTTGGCGCGCAGGAAGTTGTCGGCGACCTCGTGGGCCTGCTGGACGAACCCGCGGAACTTCTTGGGGGTGTCGAGATTGATCATGATGTGGTCCGCCCTCAGACGAGGACTGCTCCTTCCAGGACTGCGACGGCCCGCAGGTCGCGGTACCACCGCTCCACCGGGTGCTCCTTGACGAAGCCGTGCCCACCGAGCAGCTGGACGCCGTCGGTGCCGATCTTCATGCCGTACTCGCTCGCCAGTCGGCGGGCGAGGGCGATCTCGCGGGAGGCGTCGCGACCCTGCTCGGCGCGCGAGGCGGCCTTCAGCGTCACGAGGCGCATGCCCTCGAGCTCGATCGCGATGTTCGCCACCATGAAGGCGACGGCCTGACGGTGGGCGATCGGCTCGCCGAACGCCTCGCGGGTCTTCACGTACTCCTTGACGTAGTCGAGCACCGCGCGTCCGGTGCCGACGGCCAGGGCCGCCCACGCGAGTCGGGAGAGCCGGACGCACTCGCGGTAGTCGTCGGTCGTGCCGAGCAGCGCCGTCTCGGGGACCACGACGCCGTCCAGGCGCAGGCGGGTGAGCCCGGCCGCACGCAGACCCATGGAGGGGTCCGCGGCCAGCGAGATCCCGCTGGTGCCGGACTCCACGACGAACAGCCGCGGGCTGCCGTCGAGGACGGCCCCCACGACGAACAGCTCGGCCTCGGTGCCGCGCACCACGCCGGACTTGATGCCGTCGAGGCGGTAGCCGCCGTCGGTCGCGGTCGCCGTGGTCTGCAGCTCGAACGGGTCGAACAGCGTGCGCGCCTCGGCGATCGCGAGGGCGGCCGCCGGGACGTCGTCGCCGGTGAAGGCCGGCAGGTACGTCTGCTGCTGCTCGTCCGTGCCCCACAGCGAGATGGCCGTGGCGACGGAGGCGGGCGCGAGGCAGGCGACGGCCTGGCCCATGTCGCCGTAGGCGAGCGCCTCGTTGACGAGCACGCCCGTGACGGCCGAGCGCTCCTCGGAGAGCCCGCCGAGGGACTCGGGGACGTTCAGCAGCGTGAGGCCGAACTCGGTGGTCTGGTCGAGCACCTCCTTCGGGGTGTCGTCGGCGTTCTCGGCGGCCTCGGCACCGGGGCGCAGGACCTCGGACGCGAACTCGCCGATGACGTCGACCATCATCTGCTGGTCCTCGGTGGGCGTCAGGTCGAACAGACCGCTGTCGCTCGTGGCGTCGAGGCGCTTCGGCTTGCCCGAGCCCTTGACCCGCTTGAACGTGCGGTTGGCGTTGGCCGCGACCTGGAAGCCGGACTTGGCGCCCTGGTAGACGGCGCGTTCGGTGGCCTTGCGCAGGCCGAGCTTGTCGATGGCCGGTGAGCTCGCGATGCGGTTGAGCACCGCAAGACCGATGCCCATGGGGTCTGGTCGGTTCGCCACGGGGTCTCCTTGACAGGGACGAAGGGGTGGATCGGGTCGAGAGGGTTTCCCGCCCAGGACGGCTGGGGGTGGTGCTGGTGGGGGTCGTGCCGGTGGTGCTGCGTCCGACCGTACTGTAACTGTGAGTTGCAGTACGTCGTAGTGATCGTATCCGACGTCACAGGTCGGAGTCCACGCATCGGCGCCAGCGTGTCCGCGATACGTTGTGACGCGTGGCATCGCACCCCTCTTCCCGTCCGCTTCCCGACGGCGGCACCGTCCTGCCGATCACCCGGTGGGGCACGCCGGTCATGCACCACGAGCTGAAGGACGTCACCGAGTTCGACGACGCCCTCGCCACGCTCGTGCGCGACATGACCGCGACCATGCACGCCGCGAACGGCGTCGGTCTCGCCGCCAACCAGGTGGGCGTCGACCTCAAGGTGTTCGTCTTCGACTGTCCGGACGACGACGACGTGCGCGTCACGGGCGTGGTGGTGAACCCGGTGCTCACGCTGCCCGCCACGGCGGACCGCAACCTCGACACCGCGGACGAGGGATGTCTCTCGCTCCCGGGAGCCTTCACGGAGTGCTCGCGTCCCGACGTCGCGAGCGTGACCGGGTTCGACGAGACCGGGCGGCCGGTGGAGTTCCACGGCACCGGACTGCTGGCCCGCTGCCTGCAGCACGAGACCGACCACCTGTTCGGCACGGTCTTCGGCGACCGCGTGCCGGCCAAGGCACGCAAGAAGCTCCACAAGCGGCACGACGAGCTGGCCGACGCCTACCCCGACGACTGGCCGGTCACCCCGGCGTCGATCGAGGAGGACTGACCGCTCCCCCGTCGGTCCGTCACCGACCGCGCAGGTGCCAGCACGCCACCGCCACGGACGTCGCCACGTTCAGGCTGTCGATGCCGGCCGCCATCGGGATCGTCACGCGCACGTCGCTGCTGCGCTGCCAGTGCGCCGTCAGCCCCGGGCCCTCCGAGCCCACGACGAGTGCGAGCCGGTCGGGCACCTCGTGCACGTCCTCGAGCGAGACCGCGTCGTCGGCGAGCGTCATGGCGTAGGTCGTGAAGCCGTGCTCGGCGAGCAGGGCCGGCGTCGCGTACCAGTCGTCTGCACGGGCGTGGGGCACCGAGAACACCGCACCCATGGCCACCTTCACGGCCCGTCGGTAGAACGGGTCCGCGCACCGCGGTGAGAGCAGCACGGCGTCGAAGCCGAGCGCGGCCGCGACCCGGAAGACCGCTCCCACGTTCGTGTGGTCGACGAGGTCCTCCAGCACCACGACACGGAGGGCCTCGGCCAGCACGACCTCGGGTGAGAGCGGCGCGGGTCGACGGATCGCGGCCAGGGCCCCGCGGTGCACGTGGAAGCCGGTTACCTGCTCGATCCGCTTCTCATTCATGACGAAGCAGGGCGCGTCGCTGGCGTCGAGCACGTCGCCGAGACCGTCGAGCCAGCGCGGTGCCATGAGGAACGACGCAGCCTCGTGCCCGGCCTCGTGGGCTCGGCGCACGACCTTCTCCCCCTCCGCGAGGTAGATGCCGTGCTCGCTCTCGTGCGCCAGCCGCATCTGCACGTCCCGCAGGTCCAGGTAGTCGCCGAGACGGGGGTCGTCGAGGTCCTCGACGTGCTCGATCCTGGCCACCGCCCCACCCTAGGCCGTGCGCCCCGCCCCGATCGCCCCGCACGACCGCCCTGCACGACTCAGGCGTCGTCGCTAGCGTGGAGGCATGAGCCTCGAACGCCCCGTCACCCCGGACCCCTACCCGCTGCTCCCGGCCGCTGCGCCGTTCACCGTCACCAGTGACGACGTGACCGACGGCGCCCCGCTGAAGGACGACCAGGTCAACGCGCACGGCGACACCTCGCCCCAGCTCTCGTGGAGCGGTGCGCCCGAGGGGACGCAGTCGTACGTCGTCACGTGCTTCGACCCCGACGCGCCGATCGTCTCGGGCTTCTGGCACTGGACGGTCGTCGACGTCCCCGCCGACGTGACGTCGCTGCCGGCCGGTGCCGGCGCCGACGACGCCTCGCTCCCGGAGGGCGCCTTCCACGTGCGCAACGACGGCGGGACCAAGGCCTTCATGGGTGCGGCCCCGCCCGAGGGCGACCAGCCGCACCGCTACTTCTTCGTGGTGCACGCCGTGGGTGAGCCGACGCTGGGCGTCGACGGCGACGCCTCCCCCGCCGTCGTCGGCTTCAACCTGGCCTTCAAGACGCTCGGTCGCGCCATCCTGCACGGCACGTACCAGCACTGACACCGACGAGGACGGCCCCGGAGCGAGGTGCTCCGGGGCCGTCGTCGTGCTGCGGGTCCGTCAGGACGTCGGGGTGGGGGGCTCCGCCGGGGGCTCGTCGCCACCGAAGGTCGGGACGTCGGGCTCCTTGGACGGGCTGACGCCCGGCTTCTCGGCGGCCCGTGCGGCCTCGAGAGCCGCCTGGACGGCCGCCTCGGTGCCCGAGGACGAGGTCCCCGTCTCGATCGGCTCGTCGAGGTCGACCCGCTTCTTGCTGCCGCCGCCGTCGACGGGCACGGTGCCGACCGTCCCGCCGAGGGTGCCGAGCGCCTTGGTGAGCTCGGCCGGGATGATCCAGGTGGAGGCGTTCTCGCCACTCGCGATCTTCGGCAGGGTCTGCAGGTACTGGTACGACAGCAGCTTCTGGTCGGGGTTGCCGTCGTGGATCGCCTGGAAGACGGTCTCGATGGCCCGGCCCTCGCCCTGTGCGGTGAGGATGGCCGCCTGCTTCTCGCCCTCGGCCGACAGGATCGAGGCCTGCTTCTGGCCCTCGGCCGTGAGGATGGCGGCCTGCTTCTGGCCCTCGGCCGACAGGATCCGGCTCTGGCGGTCACCCTCGGCGGTCAGGATCGCGGCGCGCTTGTCACGCTCGGCGCGCATCTGCTTCTCCATGGCGTCGATGATCGACGGCGGCGGGTCGATGCCCTTGAGCTCCACGCGGTTCACGCGGATGCCCCACTTGCCGGTGGCGCCGTCGAGCTCGCCGCGCAGGCCGGAGTTGATCTGGTCGCGGCTCGTCAGGGCGTGCTCCAGGCTCATGCCACCGATGATGTTGCGCAGCGTCGTCATGGTCAGCTGCTCGATCGCCTGGATGTAGTGGGCGATCTCGTAGGTCGCGGCCACCGGGTCGGTGACCTGGAAGTAGATGACGGTGTCGATCGAGACCGTCAGGTTGTCCTCGGTGATGACCGGCTGCGGCGGGAACGACACGACCTGCTCACGCAGGTCGATCATGTAGCGCACCTTGTCGATGAAGGGCATGACGATGTTGAGGCCGGCCGTCAGGGTGGTGCGGTACTTGCCGAACCGCTCCACGATGCCGGCTCGGGCCTGCGGGACGATCTTGACCGTCATCGACACGACGACGACGGCGAGGATCGCCAGCAGGACCAGGAAGATGGTCAAGGCGGTCATGCGGTGGGCTCCTTCGAGGTGATGACGGCGGTGGCACCGTCGATGCTGGTCACGACGACCTCGGCGCCCGGCTCGAGCTCCCGGTCGTCGGTGGTGCGGGCCGACCACACCTCGCTGGCGAGGGTGATGCGACCGCCGAACGGGCCGACCGGCTCGAGCACGACGCCGGTGCGGCCCACGAGGGCGTGATGGCCCGTGGTCAGGGTGGGCCCGGCGTGCAGACGTGCGACGATCGGCGGCCGGGCCAGGAAGAGCAGCCCGACGGACACGACACCGAACAGCAGCATGGCCACCCAGAAGGGCGCCCCCACCGCTGCGGCGACGGCCGCGGCCAGCGCGCCGAGGGCGAACATCAGCAGGACGAGGTCGAGGCTGAGCAGCTCGGCCACGGCGAGCAGCACCGCGATCCCGACCCAGGTCACCCAGGCGTTGTCCGTCATCCACTCGATCATCGGTGCCCTCCTGTCGTCGGGGCGGCCCGTCGATCCTGGACCGGGCCCCCCACCGGGTGCGTCACGCTACCAGTCGGATCGTCGTGCAATCACCGCAACGCACGGCGCCCGTACTGGGCGCGACGCGCGGCGTACCGGCCGTCGACGTGGTCGAGCTCGAGGCGCATGCCGAAGGTGTGTCCGAGGGACTCGGCGGTGAGGACCTGCTCGAGCGGGCCGGCGTCGACGATCCTGCCGTCGCGCAGCAGCAGCACGTGGGTGAAGCCCTGCGGGATCTCCTCCACGTGGTGGGACACCATGACGAGCACGGGGGCGCCCTCGATCGAGGAGAGCAGGTCCAGGCTCGCCAGCAGGTCCTCGCGCGCTCCGAGGTCCAGGCCCGCGCCCGGCTCGTCGAGCAGGAGCAGCTCGGGGTCGGTCATGAGCGCGCGGGCGATCAACGTGCGCTTGCGCTCACCCTCCGACAGCGTGCCGAAGGTGCGGTCGGCGAGCCGGGTGATCCCGAGCTCGCCCATGATCTGGTGCGCGCGGGTCAGGTCGTCCTCGTCGTAGGACTCGTTCCAGCGGCCGGTGACCGCGTGCGCGGCGGACACCACCACGTCCTCGACGCGCTCGCCAGGAGGGATGCGGTCGGCGATCGCCGTGGCGCTGTGTCCGATGCGGGTCCGCAGGTCGAACACGTCGGTCTGGCCGAGACGCTGCCCGAGGATCTCAGCGGTGCCAGAGGTGGGGTGCAGGTGGGCGCCGACGATCTGCAGGAGCGTGCTCTTGCCTGCTCCGTTGGGGCCCAGGACGACCCAGCGCTCGTCCTCGCCCACCGTCCAGGACACGTCGTCGAGCAGTACCTTGCCAGGCCTCACCACGCTCACCGAGTCGAGCTGGAACGCGGTGGCCATGGGTGGGTCTCCTGCACTGTTCTCGCCGGCGGTCGACCGCGGCCGTTCGTCCGCGGCCACGATGCGTCCAACCTATCGCGACGTCCCATGCGCCGAGGCGGCGGCCGGACGATAGCCTCGTGCTCGATGACGCCCCATGTGCCAGCCGTGCACCTGACCTCGCCGACCCTGCTCGTGACGCTCACCGGCCCCGACCGCAGCGGCGTCTCGACCCGGCTCTTCGCGTGCCTGGAGCCGTTCGACGTCGAGGTCGTCGACGTCGAGCAGCTGGTCGTGCGAGGACGCCTGGTGCTGAGCGTCCTGGTCTCGTTGGCGAGCGACGCCGCCGGTAGCGAGCCTGTGCAGCAGGACCCCACTCCCATGGAGCGGTCCTTGCGTGAAGTGGCCGCCGAGCTCGGCATGGACGTCGAGCTCGAGCACGGGGTGGGTGACAACCGCCCGCGCCGCGTCGGGCGCAGCCAGGTGACGGTGCTCGGCCACCCGCTGCGGCCGGCTGCCATGACGGCGCTGACCAGCCGCATCAAGGCCGCCGACGGGAACATCGACCGCATCCTGCGCCTCGCCCGCTACCCGGTGACCGCCCTGCGGCTCGAGGTCTCGGGCGCCGACCCCGACGTGCTGCAGGCCGACCTGGCAGCCGCTGCGTACGAGCACGGCGTCGACATCGCGGTCGAGGAGCGCGGGATCCTGCGCCATGCCCAACGGCTGGTCGTCATGGACGTGGACTCCACCCTGATCCAGGGCGAGGTCATCGAGATGCTGGCCGAGCACGCAGGGTGCGCCGACGAGGTCGCCGCCGTCACCGAGTCCGCCATGCGCGGTGAGATCGACTTCGAGCAGTCGCTGCGTCAGCGGGTCGCTCGCCTGGAGGGCGTGCCCGCCTCGGCGCTCGAGGAGGTCCACGCCGCGCTCACCTACACGCCTGGTGCCCGCACGATGATCCGGAGCCTCAAGCGACTGGGCTACCGCTTCGCCCTCGTGAGCGGCGGCTTCACCCAGATCATCGAGCGGATCGCCGCGGACCTCGGCATCGACTACGTGGCCGCCAACGAGCTCGAGATCGTCGACGGGCGCCTCACCGGCCGAGTCGTCGGCCGGGTGGTCGACCGCGCCGGGAAGGCCGAGGCACTCCGACGCTTCGCCGCGGAGGCGCGGATCGGCATCAAGAACACCGTCGCCGTGGGAGACGGCGCCAACGACCTCGACATGCTGGCGGCCGCGGGCCTCGGCATCGCGTTCAACGCCAAGCCCGTCGTGCGTGACCAGGCACGCACGTCGGTCAACTCGCCGTACCTCGACTCCATCGTCTACCTGCTCGGCATCACGCGCGAGGAGGTCGAGGCCGCCGACGCGGACGAGGACCACGCCGACGGCTCCTGAGAGGTCTCGGACCTTACTCGTCGTCCTCGAGCCGGAACCCGATCTTCATCGTCACCTGGTAGTGGGAGACGGACGTGTCGGTGATCTGGCCGCGGATGCCCTCGACCTCGAACCAGTCGAGGTGGCGCAGCGTCCTTCCGGCCCGCTCGATGCCGTTCTCGATGGCCTCGGTGACGCCGTCCGGGGAGGTGCCGACGATCTCGGTCACGCGGTAGGTGCGGTTGCTCATGGGGACATCATGCCTGCCCGGCGGGACGACCGGGACCGACGTACGCTGGAGGGGTGAACCAGACACCGTCGGACTCCTCGTCAGCAGGCCCCGGACAGCGCCGCGGTGATGCTGCCCAGCGCCGCGACGAGGCGCCCGAGCGCCGCGGTGAGCAGGTCTACTCCATCACGTCGGCGAGCACGGGCCACAGCGACGAGCTCGGCGCACGCGAGCTGCGGTACGCGCTGAGCATGGGCTTCCGCACGCTGTGCTTCATCGGCGGCGTCCTGGTCTGGAACCACGTGCTGTGGCTCGGCGTCCTGCTCTTCGTCGGTGCGGTCTTCCTGCCGTACACCTCGGTGATCCTCGCCAACGCCGGCGTGCGCAGCAAGGCCGACGGGAGCGACCTGATGAAGCCGTCCCCGTTCGGCGAGATCGGCGACGGCGCCCCTCGTGAGTGAGGAGCTGATCTGCTCGTCCAAGGGATGCACGGCCGCAGCGGTGCACCGGATCGAGTGGAACAACCCGAAGATCCACACGCCGGACCGGCGCAAGACCTGGTTGGCGTGCGACGAGCACGAGCCGACGCTGAGGTCGTTCCTCTCGGCGCGCGACTTCTACCGCGACACGCTGCCGCTGCAGGACGACGTCACCCCCGGGTGATCCGCTGCTCGTCACCTAGGGTCGGAGCATGCGTCCGCTCCCCCACCGTGCCGCGGCCCTGCTGCTGATCGCCGCCCTCGCCGCCGGGTGCGGCGGCGACGACGATCCCGCAGCCGCGCCGACGTCGCCTGGCACGTCGTCCGCCGCTCCGTCGCAGACCTCGAGCCCCGGAGCGGGAGTGCCGCTCGGCTCCCCGGTCGTCCCCGAGGGGCAGAACCCGCAGGACTTCCGTGCCGAGGTCGCGCTGGACGACGGCGCGCGGGTGGCTGCCTACCTGGTCGCCGGGACCGGTCTGGTGGTCCAGGTGCGGCCCGCTGGGCAGGACGACTGGAGCGCACCGGCCACGCTCGTCGAGTCGGCCGAGGACCCGTGCCAGGGCGTCGAGCTGCAGCAGGCCGGTGGCACGGTGGCGCTGACCGCCGGGTTCGGCCTCTACTGCTACGACGGCGAGCCCCCGCAGCAGGTCGTGGCCGCGGCGCTCGCGGGCGTCACCGACGCGTGGGACGTGCGCACGATCGACGACGTCGACGACTTCGAGTCGGTGACGGTGGCCGGCGACGGCAGCCGCGTGGACTTCGACGGGTCGGGCGGCACGATCACCTGGACCAAGGGCCGCGGCTTCGACTGAGTCGCCAGGTCGCCAGGTCGCTCGTGCTGCTCAGCCGCCGATCGACGACATCGGTCGCGTCGGCTGCAGGAAGGTCGGGTCGTCGATGCCGTGCCCGGGGCGCTTGCCCCACATGGCCTCCGACCACCGGCGCGCCAGCTCCTCGTCGTCGGCGCCGTCGCGCAGCGGGCCCCGCAGGTCCGACTCCTCGCGGGCGAACAGGCAGGTGCGCACCTGGCCGTCGGCCGTGAGCCGCACGCGGTTGCACTCCGAGCAGAACGGCCGGGTGACCGAACCGATGATGCCGACCGTTTGAGGGCCGCCATCGACGAGGAAGCGCTCCGCCGGAGCGCTCCCGCGTCCGTCGAGCGGCGTGAGCGTGACGTGCTCGGACAGTCGCGTGAGGATCTCGTCGGCCGTGATCATCCGGCTGCGGTCCCAGCCGTGCTGGGCGTCCAGCGGCATCTGCTCGATGAAGCGCAGGTGGTAGTCCCGCTCCATGGCCCAGCGGAGCAGGTCGGGACCCTCGTCCTCGTTGAGGCCCCGCAGCAGCACGGCGTTGATCTTGACCGGTGCGAGACCGGCCTCGGCCGCCGCCTCCAGGCCGGCCACCACGTCGCGGAACCGGTCGCGCAGCGTGATCCTCGAGAACATCTCGGGGTCGGTGGTGTCGAGGCTGACGTTGACCCGGTCGAGCCCGGCGGCGGCCAGGGCCTTCGCCGTGCGGGTCAGGCCGAGCGCGTTCGTCGTGATCGCGGTGCGCGGTGAGCCGGGCATGGCCTTGGTGGCGGCGATGATCGAGGCGAGGCCGCGTCGCAGCAGCGGCTCGCCGCCGGTGAAGCGCACGTCGGTGACGCCGAGCCTGGTCACCGCGACGTGGATGAGGCGCACGACCTCGTCGTCGGTGAGCACCTCCGCGGTGGGCATCCAGTCGAGCCCCTCGGCCGGCATGCAGTACTGGCAGCGCAGGTTGCACCGGTCGGTGAGCGAGACGCGCAGGTCCGTGGCCACACGTCCGTGCCGATCACCGAGGTCCATCGCTCCATCCTAGGGTTCGCAGCCCAGCCCTGCCGGTGGGCGTTCGGTCCGCCCGGCTAGGTTCGGGTCGTGCGGTTCCTGCTCACCCCCCGATGGATCGGGTTCTTCCTCGCCGTGCTGGCTCTCGCGGTCGTCTGCGTGCTCATGGGCGACTGGCAGTGGCACAAGCGCGAGGTGCGCCACGCCTCCAACGAGCTCGTCGAGAAGCACCTCGCGATCGACCCCGTCCCGCTCGACGACGTGGTCCCGGCCGGTGGGAAGGTCGCGAAGGACCAGGAGTGGACCCGGGTCCTCGTGGAGGGCCGGTACGACCCGACGTCCCAGGTCACGGTGAAGTTCCGCACCCGCGACGGCCGGCCGGGTGCCGAGGTCGTCACGCCGCTCCTGCTCGAGGACGGGACGGCCGTCCTGGTCGACCGCGGCTGGGTGCCCACCGCGAACACCTCGGCCGCCCCCGACGACGTCCCTGCTCCTCCCACGGGCCGGGTGGAGGTCGAGGGCTGGCTGCGTCCGGACAACGGCGCCGGCGACGAGGCCGTGGTGCCCGTGGACGGGCAGGTCCGGTCGATCTCGAGCGTCGGCGTCGGCAGCACGCTGCCGTACCCGGTCCGCTCGGGCTACCTGAACCTGCGCGGCCAGACCGGTGGGACCGGGGGCCTGGAGCTGGAGCCGGAGCCCGATCTCGGCGGCGGGCCGCACTTCTTCTACGGCCTGCAGTGGTGGTTCTTCGCCGCACTGGCGATCGGCGGCTTCGTCTGGTTCGCCCGCGCCGAGTGGCTCGAACGGCGCCGGCCGGACGCCAGGACCGACGATCAGGCCAGGGACACGAGCTCGGCGTAGCCGTCGTTCCAGAGGTCCTCGTCGCCGTCCGGCAGCAGGAGCACCCGGTCGGGGTCGAGCGCGCGGACCGCACCCTCGTCGTGCGAGACGAGGACGATCGCGCCCTCGTAGCGGCGGATCGCGTCGAGCACCTCCTCGCGGGACGCGGGGTCGAGGTTGTTCGTCGGCTCGTCCAGCAGCAGCACGTTGGCGCTCGAGACGATGAGGCCGGCGAGGGCCAGTCGCGTCCGCTCGCCACCGGACAGCACCCGGGCGGGCTTCGCGGTGTCGTCGCCGGAGAACAGGAAGGCGCCCAGCACGCTGCGTGCCTGGGTGTCGGTCAGCTCCGGAGCCGTCCGCTGCATGTTCTCGAGGACCGTGCGGTCCATGTCGAGCGTCTCGTGCTCCTGCGCGAAGTACCCGATCTTCAGTCCGTGGCCCGGCAGGATCTTGCCGGTGTCGGACTCCAGGGTCCCGGCGAGCATGCGCAGCAGCGTGGTCTTGCCGGCACCGTTGAGGCCGAGCACGACGACGCGGCTGCCCTTGTCGATCGCCAGGTCGACGCCGGCGAAGATCTCGAGCGCGCCGTAGGACTTGCTGAGCCCCTCGGCCATGAGCGGGGTCTTGCCGCACGCGGCCGGCTTCGGGAAGTCGATCTTGGCGACCTTGTCGGCCTGGCGCACGTCGTCGAGGCCCGACATCATCTGCTCGGCTCGGCGCAGCATCTGCTGGGCCGCGGTGGCCTTGCTGGCCTTGGCCCGCATCCGGTTGCCCTGGGCGACGAGTCGCTCGGCGGTCTTGGTGGTGATCTCGCGCTCCCGCTTGCGCCGGGCCTCGTCGGCCTCGCGCTGGCGCAGGTAGTGCTTCCACCCGGTGTTGTAGATGTCGATCGTGGCCCGGTTCGCGTCGAGGTAGAACACCTTGTTCACGGTCTCCTCGACGAGCTCGACGTCGTGGCTGATGATGACCAGGCCGCCGGAGAACGTCCTGAGGAAGCCGCGCAGCCACGTGACGGAGTCTGCGTCGAGGTGGTTGGTGGGCTCGTCCAGCAGCAGGGTGTCGGCGTCGCTGAACAGGATCCGCGCGAGCTCGATGCGTCGACGCTGACCGCCCGACAAGGTCTGGAGCTGCTGGTCCAGGACGCGGTCGGGAAGGCCGAGCGCGTTCGAGATGGTCGCGGCCTCCGCCTCGGCCGCGTAGCCGCCACCGGCGGAGAACACGTCCTGCGCACGGCCGTAGAGCTTCATGGCGCGCTCGGCGACGTCGGGGTCGGCCGAGCCCATGTCCAGCTCGGCCTTGCGCATCGTGGAGAGCGCCTCGTCGAGACCACGGGCACCCAGGATGCGGTCACGTGCGGTGATCGACAGGTCGCCGGACTTCGGGTCCTGCGGCAGGTAGCCGATCTTCCCGGAGCTGGTGATGGAGCCCTCGGCGGGCTGGCCGTCACCCGAGAGCATCCGCGTGAGGGTGGTCTTGCCGGCGCCGTTGCGCCCGACCAGACCGACCTTGTCGCCCTTGTCGACGCGGAAGGAGACGTTCTGCATGAGGACGCGGGCGCCGAAGCGCAGCGTCACGTCGTGGACGGTGATCATGGGGAGCCTTACGAGGTCAGAGGGAGTGCGAGAACGCCGGACGTGGTCCGGTCGTCACTCCCGCTGGTAGTAGCTCACCCGAGGAGTCTACGGCGTCGGCCCGGCCGGGCGGCATGGTGAGGACGTGACATGCATGACCCCGACCATGGGCCGAGCGAAGCGAGGCGGGCGCCCGGGCGTCAGCCCGGCGGCGGTGAGGAACGAACCGCCGGTGCCGCGAGGAACGAGCGGTGCGCCTCAGCCGACGTTGAAGCCGAGGGCGCGGAGCATCT
This sequence comes from Aeromicrobium sp. WCS2018Hpa-31, assembly GCF_031843905.1. Lineage (NCBI taxonomy): Bacteria > Bacillati > Actinomycetota > Actinomycetes > Propionibacteriales > Nocardioidaceae > Aeromicrobium > Aeromicrobium sp. WCS2018Hpa-31. The sequence goes on from NZ_JAVTJF010000007.1 coordinate 176,660, forward strand.
CGCGGCCGTCGTCGGTGATCTTGTCCGGACCCCACGGCGGCATCCAGACCCACTCGATGCGGAAGTCGTTGACGATCCCGTCGAGGGCGGCGCGCGTCTGGTCCTCGATCACGTCGGTCAGCGGGCAGGCGGCCGAGGTGAGCGTCATGGAGAGCACGGTGTTGCTGTGCTCGTCGACGTCGGCGCCGTAGACGAGGCCGAGGTCGACCACGTTGATGCCGAGCTCGGGGTCGACGACGTCCTTCATGGCCTCCAGCACGTCCTCGGCCGTGGTGGCACCGGCCGGCGCGGACACGTCGGGCAGGTCGGAGTGGTCAGGGGTGGTGACGGGGTCGCTCATGCGTCCTCCTGCGTGATGAGAGCTTGGCTGGTGGCGTCCTTGAACGCCATCCACGAGAGCAGCGCGCACTTGACGCGTGCCGGGAACTGGGCGACACCGGCGAAGGCGATGCCGTCCTCGAGCACGTCCTCGTCGGGCTCGACGGCACCCTTGCCCTGCATGAGGGCCTGGAACGCGTCGAGCACGGCGAGGGCGTCGTCGACGGGCTTGCCGACCACGAGGTCGTTCATCACCGAGGCCGAGGCCTGGCTGATGGAGCAGCCGACGGCGTCGTAGGACACGTCGGTGACGGTGCTGCCGTCGAGGTGGACCCGCAGCGTGACCTCGTCACCGCACGTGGGGTTGACGTGGTGCACCTGGGACTCGAACGGGTCACGAAGTCCTGCGCCGTGCTTCTGCTTGTAGTGGTCGAGGATGATCTCCTGGTACAGCGAGTCGACCTGTGTGGCGTCGCTCATGGGTCACCGCCCTCCGAAGTAGCGCTGGGTGTGCCGGACCGCGTCGACGAGCGCGTCGATCTCGGCCTCGGTCGTGTACAGGTAGAACGACGCGCGGGTCGTCGACTGGACACCGAACCTCTGGTGCGCCGGCTTGGCGCAGTGGTGCCCGGCGCGGACCGCCACGCCACGGGAGTCGAGCAGCTGGGCGACGTCGTGCGGGTGCACGTCGTCGAGGGTGAAGCTGATCGCTCCCCCACGCTGCACCGCCTCGGTGGGACCGACGACGGTGAGGCCGTCGACCTCCTGCAGCCGCTGCAGCGCGTACGCGGTGATCGCCTGCTCGTGCGCAGCCACGTTCTCCATGCCGAGGGACGACAGGTAGTCGACCGCGGCACCGAGGCCGACCGCCTGGGCGATCGGCGGCGTGCCGGCCTCGAAGCGGTGCGGCGGAGCGGCGAACGTCGAGCCGGCCATCGTGACCGTCTCGATCATCTCGCCGCCGCCGAGGAACGGGGGAAGCGAGGCGAGCAGGTCGTAGCGGCCCCACAGCACGCCGATGCCGGTGGGCCCGACCATCTTGTGGCCGGTGAAGACCACGAGGTCGGCCCCGAGCGCGGCGACGTCGACCGGCATCTGCGGCACCGCCTGCGAGGCGTCGACCACGACGAGGGCACCCACCTCGTGGGCGCGGGCGACGACGCGCTCGACGGGGTTGATGGTGCCGAGCATGTTCGAGACCCACGTGAGCGAGACGACCTTGGTGCGCTCGGTGACGAGCGACTCGAGGTCGTCGAGGTCGAGGCGACCCTCGTCGGTGACGCCGAACCAGCGCAGCGTGGCGCCGGTGCGCTGGGTGAGCTGCTGCCACGGAACGATGTTGGAGTGGTGCTCCATCTCGGTGATGACGACCTCGTCGCCCTCCCCGACACCGTGCTCGTGCCCCGGACCGGCGTCGCCGAGCACGCGCGCCACCAGGTTGAGGGCCTCGGACGCGTTCTTGGTGAACACGACCTCCTCGCGACGGGGCGCACCGATGAAGTCGGCCACCTTCGTGCGGCCGAGCTCGAACGCCTCGCTCGCCTCGGCACCCAGCTGGTGCATGGCGCGGGCGACGTTGGCGTTGTGCTGCAGGTAGTGCTGCTCGATGGCGTCGACGACCTGGCGCGGCTTCTGCGACGTGTTGGCGCTGTCGAGGTACACCAGCGGAAGTCCGCCGGCGAGGGTGCGCTCGAGGATCGGGAAGTCCCTGCGGACCGCCTCGACGTCGTAGCCCGCACCGTTCGCCACCGAGGACACGGCAGTGCTCACCGTCATGCTCAGACCGCCGCGGCCTTCACGTACTTGTCGTAGCCCTCGGCCTCGAGCTGGTCGGCCAGCTCGCGGCCGCCGGACTCGGCCAGGCGGCCGGCGACGAAGACGTGCACGTGGTCGGGCTTGATGTACTGCAGGATGCGCGTGTAGTGCGTGATGAGCAGCAGCCCGCGGTCGCCCTGGCCGGTGTACCGGTTGACGCCGTCGGAGACGACCCGCAGGGCGTCGATGTCGAGTCCGGAGTCGGTCTCGTCGAGCACGGCGAACTTCGGGTTGAGCAGCTCCAGCTGGGCGATCTCGTGGCGCTTCTTCTCACCACCGGAGAAGCCCTCGTTGACGCTGCGCTGCGCGAACGTCGGGTCGAGCGTGACGCGCTCCAGGGCGGCGTTGACGTCCTTGACCCACGTGCGCAGCTTGGGAGCCTCGCCGTCGATGGCGGTCTTGGCGGTACGCAGGAAGTTCGCGACGGACACGCCCGGGACCTCCACGGGGTACTGCATGGCCAGGAACAGCCCGGCCCGCGCACGCTCGTCGACGCTGAGCTCGAGGATGTTCTCGCCGTCGAGCAGCACCTCGCCCTCGGTGACGGTGTACTTGGGGTGACCGGCGATCGAGTAGGCCAGCGTGGACTTGCCCGAGCCGTTCGGGCCCATGATGGCGTGGACCTCGCCGCTGTTGATCGTGAGGTCGACGCCGCGGAGGATCTCCTTGTCGCCCTCCTCGGTCTTGACGGTGACGTGCAGGTTCTTGATCTCGAGGGTGCTCATGTGGTTCAGCTCCTGGTGGGGGCGGAGACGTCGACGAGGACGCGTCCGTCGGTGATGGTCGTGGGGTAGGTGGGCACGGCCTCGGTGGCCGGCAGGTTGAGGGGCGAGCCGGTGCGCACGTCGAACCGCGACCCGTGCAGCCAGCACTCGATCTCACAGCCCTCCACCTCCCCCTCGGAGAGAGGGATGGCGGCGTGCGAGCACTCGTCGCGGATGGCGTAGACGGCGTCGCCGTCGCGCACGAGGGCGATGTCGACGCCGTCGACGGTCACCGGAGTCGCCGTCCCCTCGACGAGGACGTCGAGGGGCGCGGCGAACCGCGGTCCGCCGACCTGCTGGTCGGTCTGCTGCTCGCTCATCGGCTCAGGCACCGGCCTCGGTCGGGGCCTCCGGGCGGCGGTCCAGCTTCGACAGGTCCGCACCGGACAGCTCGTCCTCGATGGCCGCCACGAGCCGCTCCTGCAGCTCGGGCACACCGATCCGACGGATGATGTCGTTGAAGAACCCGTGGACGACGAGACGACGGGCCTCGGACTCCTCGATCCCCCGGCTCTGCAGGTAGAACAGGTGGTTGTCGTCGAAGCGACCCGTGGTGCTGGCGTGACCGGCACCGGCGATGTCACCGGTCTCGATCTCCAGGTTCGGCACGGAGTCGGCCTTGGCGCCGTCGGTCAGGACGAGGTTGTCGTTCTGCTCGAAGGTGTCGATGCCCTCGGCGACCTTGCGGATCAGCACGTTGCCGACCCACACCGTGTGGGCGTCCTGGCCCTGCAGCGCGCCCTTGTACTCGACGTTGCTGCGCGTGCGGGGCGCCGTGTGGTCGATGAACTGGCGGTGCTCGATGTGCTGGCCGGCGTCGGCGAAGTACACGCCGAGCAGCTCGGCGCTGCCGCCGGGACCGGCGTAGTCGACGTTGACGTTGGTGCGCACGAGGTCTCCACCGAGGGAGATCTCGAAGGCGCGCACCGAGGCGTCACGCCCGACCCGCACGTTGTACTGGCCGGCGTGGACGGCGTCGTCGGCCCAGTCGTTGACCGTGACGAGGTCGAGCGACCCGCCGTCGGCGACCACGACCTGCGTGAACGCGTCGTACGTGGCGCTGCCGGCGTGGTCCATGACGACCGTGGCCCGGGCGTGCGCGCCGACCCGGACCACGACGTGGCCCCAGACCGTGGACTCGACCGAGTCACCGGTGAGCCGCAGACGCACCGGCTCGCTGAGCTCGGTGTTGGCGGGGACGTCGAGCAGCACCGCTCCCCCGGCGTTGGCCACGGCCAGCGCACCCAGACGGTCGAACGGGGCGTTCACGGCGAGCGCCTGCGCCTCCTGCGTGCTGATGCGGGTGAGCGTGACGCCCGCGGGCAGCTGCTCGTCCCACGTGAGCGACGCGTCGGACGGCGAGCCCTCGAGCAGCCCGCGCAGCCGCTTGAGCGGCGTGAAGCGCCAGATCTCCTCGAGACCCGTCGGCACCGGGTGCGTGGCGACGTCGTAGGACGGGACAGGGTGCAGGTGGGACTCGACGTGGTCGAGCTCCAGCGCCTGCTCGATGTTCTCGACCGTGCGGTCGGTGTCGGTGAGGGTCATCCGACGGCTCCCTCCATCTGCAGCTCGATGAGACGGTTCAGCTCGAGCGCGTACTCCATGGGGAGCTCGCGCGCGATGGGCTCGACGAAGCCGCGGACGATCATCGCCATGGCCTCGTCCTCCTCCATGCCACGCTGCATGAAGTAGAAGAGCTGGTCGTCGCTGACCTTCGAGACGGTGGCCTCGTGCCCGAGCGTCACGTCGTCCTCACGGACGTCGACGTACGGGTAGGTGTCGGAACGGCTGATCTGGTCGACCAGCAGCGCGTCGCACTTGACGGTGCTGGCCGAGCCGTGCGCGCCCTCCATGACCTGCAGCAGGCCGCGGTAGGAGGTGCGACCGCCACCGCGTGCCACCGACTTGCTCAGGATCGAGCTCGACGTGTGCGGCGCGGCGTGCACCATCTTGGCGCCGGCGTCCTGGTGCTGACCCTCGCCGGCGAAGGCGATGGACAGCGTCTCGCCGCGGGCGTGCTCGCCCATCAGGTAGACGGCCGGGTACTTCATGGTGACCTTGGAGCCGATGTTGCCGTCGACCCACTCCATCGTGGCGCCGGCCTCGCAGACCGCGCGCTTGGTGACCAGGTTGTACACGTTGTTCGACCAGTTCTGGATCGTCGTGTAGCGGACGCGGGCGCCCTTCTTGACGACGATCTCCACGACGGCCGAGTGCAGCGAGTCGCTGGAGTAGATCGGCGCCGTGCAGCCCTCGACGTAGTGGACGTAGGAGTCCTCGTCGGCGATGATCAGCGTCCGCTCGAACTGGCCCATGTTCTCGGTGTTGATCCGGAAGTAGGCCTGCAGCGGGATGTCGACGTGGACGCCCTTGGGCACGTAGATGAACGAGCCACCGGACCACACGGCCGTGTTGAGCGCCGAGAACTTGTTGTCACCGACGGGAATGACGGTGCCGAAGTACTCCTCGAAGAGCTCGGGGTGCTCCTTCAGCGCGGTGTCGGTGTCGAGGAAGAGGACGCCCTTCTCCTCGAGGTCCTCGCGGATCGAGTGGTAGACGACCTCGGACTCGTACTGCGCGGCGACGCCGGAGACGAGACGCTGCTTCTCGGCCTCGGGGATGCCGAGCCGGTCGTACGTGTTCTTGATGTCCTCGGGCAGGTCGTCCCAGGTGGCGGCCTGCTTCTCCGTGGACCGCACGAAGTACTTGATGTTGTCGAAGTCGATGCCGTCGAGCTCGGCGCCCCAGACGGGCATGGGCTTGCGGCCGAACAGGCGCAGACCCTTGAGTCGCTGCGCGAGCATCCACTCGGGCTCGTCCTTGAGGCCGGAGATGTTGCGCACGACCTCCTCGGACAGACCGCGCTGGACGTTCGCGCCCTTGTCGTCGGCGTCGGACCAGCCGAACTCGTAGCGTCCGACGTCCTTGAGCCCGGGGTTGAGCTCTTCGATCGAGTTGGTCGTCATGACGACACCCTCTCTGTGGTGGGACCAGTGGCTTGGGAAGGGGGATGGGGCAGGTGGGTCGTGCACACGCCGTCGCCGTGGGCGATGGTGGCGAGCCGCTGCACGTGCGAGCCGAGCAGCTCGGCGAACATCGCCGTCTCGGCCTCGCACAGCTGGGGGAACTCCGCGGCCACGTGCGCGACCGGGCAGTGGTGCTGGCAGATCTGTGCGCCGGCCGGCGTGGTGCCGGCCGACGCCGCGAAGCCGTCGGCACTGAGCGCCTCGGCCAGCACGCGGGGGCGCTCGTCGACCGGTGCGGCGTCGACGAGGGGGCGGTACTTCTCGGTGAGACCACGCAGACGTCGTGCGGCGAACTCGACGACCGCGCCGTCACCGGCGGTCTCGGCGAGGAAGCCCAGGGCGTCGACCGCGAGGTCGTCGTAGGCGTGAGCGAACGTGTCGCGGCCGGCGTCGGTGATCATGAAGACCTTGGCCGGACGACCTCGTCCACGGCCCGTGGTGGCACGGGGCTGGCGCTGGGCGACGACCCCGTCGGCAAGGAGGAGGTCGAGGTGGCGACGCACGGCTGCGGGCGTGAGCCCGAGGCGCCGCGCGAGGTCCGCGGCGGTCGACGGACCGTGCTCCAGGATCGACGTCGCCACGCGTTCGCGCGTGGGGGCGTCGTCGACGACTGCCGACATCTCCTCCGCACGCATGTATTTCACAACAACAGTGTGCCGTTAATGATTCCCGGCGTTCAACGAAGGTGAGCCTCACTCCCCCACCGACCCTCGTGCGGGGGCGCGGTCACGCGACCCCCGCACGCGGCGGTGGCTCAGCGATTGAAGCCGTTGATGGTGTAGCTGTTGATGAAGCCGAGGTTCGTGCGGACCGCGAACAGCTCCTTGCCCGACGCCGCCTTGAAGGTCCGGTTCAGCGTGTAGGTCGTCGTGCAGTCCCCCGACTTGAGGTGCACGGACTTCGGCGCCGACCAGACCTTGGCGCCGTTCTTGGTGACGGTCGGCAGCACGTAGCCGCCACCGCTCGAGTCCGTGAGGCAGAGACGCAGAGTCTTCAGGTGCACCGAGCTCGAGGCGTGCTTGGAGAAGGTGCCGATCACGCGGACTGCCGTCGTGTCCTTCGTCACCGCATCCCTCAAGATCGCCGTCACCCCGACGGTCTTGCTCGATCCCACCTTGACTGATGCAACGCCACGGTCGGCGTGGGCGGCCGAGGGCGCGAGCAAAGCGACGAGCGCGACCGAGACGACGCCGACCCGGCGCCACGTCGAGTGAGTCATGAGTGTCCCTCCACGATCGACAGTTGAGAAGATCATACAAATATCTCGCGCCTGACGCCATCCCCGAACACCCGTGCGCCGTAGGGTGCAGGTATGGCTGCCAAGGCACCCGCGGTGCTGGTCGACGCGGACGGTCGCGAGGTACGCGTCTCGAGCGCGGAGCGCGTGATCTTCCCTGCCTCCGACCACGGCCCGGAGATCACCAAGCGCGAGGTCGTCGAGTACTACGTCGCGGTCGCCGACGGCATCGTCCGAGCACTGCGGGACCGTCCGACGGCGCTCGAGCGCTGGCCCAAGGGCGTGCTGCCCGGCATGACGCTCACCGCGCGCGACGCCACCCACGGCCGTGGGCCGCAGGGTGATGCGTTCTACCAGAAGCGCCTCATGCGCGGCATGCCCGAGTGGGCCCGCTCGGTCCGGGTGCACTTTCCGTCCGGCCGGGTCGCCGACGAGCTGTGCCCGGACCACGTCGCGGTGGTCGCCTGGGCCGCACAGATGGGCACGGTCACCTTCCACCCCTGGCCCGTGCGTCGCGGCGACGTCGACCGACCCGACGAGCTGCGCATCGACCTGGACCCGCACGGCGCCACCGGTTTCGCCGACGCCGTCCGCGAGGCCGAGCACGTGCGGGCCCTGCTGGAGGAGCTGGGACTGCGCGGGTTCCCCAAGACCAGCGGGAAGAACGGCGTGCACGTCTACCTGCGCATCGAGCCGCGCTGGACCTTCACCGACGTGCGCCACGCGGCGATCGCGCTGGGCCGCGAGCTCGAGCGCCGCAGCGACCGGCTCACCACCGCCTGGTGGAAGGAGGAGCGCGGCGACCGCATCTTCGTCGACGTCAACCAGAACGCCCGCGACCGCACGATCGCGTCGGCCTACAGCCTGCGCCCGAAGCAGGGCGCACCGGTCTCGTTCCCGCTCACGTGGGACGGACTCGCCGCGGTGGACGACCCGATGGCCTTCACGCTCCGGACCGTCCCCGACCTGCTGACGTCCCAGGGCGGCGACGCCTGGGCTGACATCGACGCCCAGCCGCACTCCCTCGAGCCCCTGCTCGACCTCTGGCGCGCCGACCTCGAGCGTGGCCTCGGCGACATGCCCTACCCGCCCGAGTACCCGAAGATGCCGGGCGAGCCGAAGCGCGTGCAGCCCAGCAAGGACACGCGCAACACCCGAGGGTCCTGACCTCCGCTACGGGGCGACCGGCTCCACGACCTCGTCCTGCGTGGTCGGCTGCCCGCCCTCGCTCGGGGCGTTCGATGCCGGGACGTCGTCGTCGGACTCAGCGGTGCGCTGGGGAGCCACCTGACCGCCCATGCCCATGCCGGACTCGTCGACCGCGGCCGACGGACGGTGGATCAGGATCTGCAGCCAGAGGTTGCCGCTCTTGCCGAATCGCTTGTCCTGCGGGCAGATCTTCTTCCCATTGCGCCACATCTGGATCGTGACGCGGTAGAGGCCGCCGCTGGCGCCGGCGCTGACGCCGAGTCGCGACATGGTCTCGTCCTCGTCGACGAGGACCGAGACGACCTTGTCGCCCTTCTTGGACTCGAAATCGACCTCGATGTCGCAGTTGGCCCGTCGCTTGACGCTCTTGACGCCGGGCACGGCGTGCGTGGAGTTCGCATGCAGGGCGAAGGCCGAGCCGAGACGGATCGGACCACCGACGAAGACCAGGCCCTCCTTCGCCTCCAGTGCCGGCTCGTACTGGTGCGAGGCGACGGCCGACGCCCACGTCCCAGTGACCAGCAGTATCGCCACGACGAGCGCCACGGCACGAGTCTTCATGTCATCAACCCCTGAATCCTGAGGGACACGGGTCACCCCGAGCCGCTCGGCGCGCGCCGCGCGCGCAGCACCTCGCAGAAGCCTAGGCCGCTCCAGCGCCGCAGGGGTGCGAATCGGGACATTTGTTCATGTCGTGTCAGGCGCGGTCGGGTCGCGTCCCCGCCCGGCACTGCGCGAGCAGCCTGTCGCTGCGCGCGAGCCGGGTGTCCTCGCGCTTGGCGGTGGCGAGCTGGGTGAGGGCGAAGAGGCGCGCGCTCGGGGGAAGACCGTCCCAGAACGCGCGAGCGGAGGGGTCGGCGTCGAGTCCGGCGCGGAGGGCGTCCGGCTCGATCCCCTGCTCCGGACCCACGAGCACGGACCACGAGCCGTCGCCACGTGCCCCGTCGACCAGCGCCCGCCCCGGGGGTCTCATCCGGCCTCCGGCCTCGAGCCGCTCGACACGCGCCCGGTTCGACGCCGCCCACGGACTGCCCGGCCGACGCGGCGAGAACCAGATGACCGAGCCGCCGACGCCACCGCCGGAGCGGGCCTGGCCGTCGATCCAGCCCCAGCACAGCGCCTCGCAGACCGCGTTCTCGTAGGACAGGGCGTCGTCACCGTCCGCGACCCGGTCCGGCACCGCGAGCCAGACCCCGCGCGTGTCGGCGTGGTGGTCGGCCAGCCAGGCACCCCAGCGCGACCTCGACCCCGGTGCGAGACGCTCGGCGTCGTCCATGACTCCCACGACTCACAGGTTAGCCACGGATCGACGCAAGACCGGGGACGTACGCTGGCCGGGTGGAGCTGAGCAGCCGAGCCACCCTGCCCCTGGACGATGACGTCCTGCACGTCGGCGACCCGAAGCTCCTCCGCCAGGACTTCAGCCGCTTCATGCTCCGCCACCGCTTCGGCATGGAGGAGGTCGTCACCAAGCTGACGATCCTGCGCGACGAGTTCGACCTCATGCACGACACGAACCCGATCGAGCACATCGCCTCGCGGCTGAAGTCGCCCGACAGCCTGGCCGAGAAGATGCGGCGCAAGGGCACCCGCCCCACCTACGCCTCGATCCGCGAGACCATCACCGACATTGCCGGGGTCCGCGTCACCTGCAGCTTCGTCTCCGACGTGTACCGCGTGCACGACCTGCTCACCTCCCAGGACGACCTCACGGTGCTCGACGTCCGCGACTACATCGCCGCCCCGAAGAAGAACGGCTACCGAAGCCTGCACACGCTCCTGGAGGTCCCGGTCTACCTGTCCGACGGCCCGGTGCCGGTGACGGTGGAGGTGCAGCTGCGCACCATCGCGATGGACTTCTGGGCCAGCCTCGAGCACAAGATCCACTACAAGTACCGCGGCGCCGTGCCCGACGACCTGGCCGAGCGACTGTGCGACGCCGCCGACTCCGCGCACGCGCTCGACGCACGCATGGAGGCACTCCACGACGAGGTGCGCCACCTGGGCGAGGACGGGGTGGAGACGCTCCCCCGTCAGGTGCGCGAGGACCTGCTGACCGGCGACGAGCTCGTCCCGTCCGAGGCGCTGCTCGAGCAGCTGCGCCGTCTGGCCGCGGACTGATCCGGTCGGGCCCGACACCGGGACGACAGCAGCCGACCTCGGCTACGTCAGGACGTCACCGAGGTCGTAGGCCACGACCTCCTCGAGCTGCTCGTAGGTGCACGAGCCGGGCTCGCGGTCGGGGCGCCACCGCTTGAACTGTGCGGTGTGCCGGAAGCGACCCTGCTCGCCCCGACCCTCCATGTGCTCGTACCCGACCTCGACGACCCGCTCGGGCCGCAACGGCACGAACGAGAGGTCCTTGGTGCCCGTCCAGCGGCTCTGGCCACCGGGCAGCCGTCCGTCGGCGTGCGCCTCCTCGCTCTGCCAGGCACCCCAGGGGTGCTGATCGAGGTCCGCACGCAACGGGTCCAGCTCGTCCACGAGCTCGGCCCGGCGGGCCGCCGAGAAGGAGGCGCAGACACCCACGTGCTGGAGGCGGCCCTCCTCGGTGAACAGGCCCAGCAGCATCGAGCCGAGCAGCGGCTGCTCGGGCGTGGAGGTCTTGTGCAACCGGTATCCCGCGACCACCACGTCGGCCGTCCGGGCGTGCTTGATCTTCAGCATCGATCGGCCGTTGGGCACGTACGGGCCGTCGAGGCGCTTGGCCATGACCCCGTCGAGGCCCGCCCCCTCGAACTGGTGGAACCAGCGGGTGGCCTCCGCCGTCTCCCCCGTGGTGCGGGTGAGGTGGACGGGCGCGGAGACGTCGGAGAGCGCGCGTTCCAGGGCCGTCCGACGCTCGCCGAGCGGCGTGTCGACGAACGACGTGTCGCCCAGGGCCAGCAGGTCGAAGACCACCAGGCTGGCCGGCGTCTCGCGGGCGAGCATGTCGACCCGCGACCCCGCGGGGTGGATGCGCTGCGACAGCGTGTCGAAGTCGAGCCGGTCACCGACGGCCGTGACGATCTCGCCGTCGACGACGCACCGGTCGGGAAGCTGCTCCAGGACGGCCGCCACGACGTCGGGGAAGTAGCGCGTCAGCGACTTGGTCGAACGGCTCGCGATCTCGACCTCGTCGCCGTCGCGGAAGACGATGGCCCGGAAGCCGTCCCACTTGGGCTCGAAGAGGTAGTCCCCGTCCGCCGACGGCACGGCCGCCACGGACTTGGCGAGCATCGGTCGCAGCGGCGGCATGACGGGCAGGTCCACGCGCCCACCCTAGGCCGGGTCGGGGCCGCCTGCGTGGCACACGATCACTAGACTGTCCTGGTGAACCAGCCCGCCGTCGCCGTCACCGACCTGGTGGTCCGCTACGGCGACGTCACCGCGGTCGACGGCCTCTCGCTCGAGGTCGAGGCCGGCACGGTCACGTCGATCCTCGGTCCCAACGGCGCCGGCAAGACCAGCACCGTCGAGACCTGCGAGGGCTTCCGACGACCCACCTCGGGGCGCGTCAGTGTGCTCGGCCTGGACCCGGTGCGCGACGCCGTGCGCCTGCGCCCGCGCGTCGGCGTCATGCTCCAGGCCGGTGGCGCCTGGTCGGGCGTGCGGGCCGACGAGATGCTGCGCCACATGGCCTCGCTGCACGCCCACCCCCTCGACGTCGACACCCTCAGCGAGCGGCTCGGCCTGGGCTCGTGCGGTCGCACCGCCTACCGCCGGTTGTCGGGTGGGCAGCAGCAGCGGCTCGGGCTGGCCATGGCCGTGGTCGGACGCCCTGAGCTCGTGTTCCTCGACGAGCCCACCGCCGGCCTGGACCCGCAGGCCCGACGAGCGACGTGGGACCTGATCGACGAGCTGCGGTCCGGTGGCGTCACGACGGTGCTCACCACCCACTTCATGGACGAGGCCGAGGCCTTGAGCGACGTCGTCCACATCGTCGACGCCGGCCGTGTCATCGCGAGCGGCTCCCCCGCCGACCTCTCACGGTCCGGGGCGGAGAACACGGTCCGGTTCACCGCACGGCCGGCGCTCGACGTCGACGCCCTCATGTCGGCGCTGCCGCCGGAGAGCAAGGTGCACGAGCAGGCGCCGGGCCAGTACGTCGTCGTCGGCGCCGTCGACCCGGCGCTGCTCGCCACGCTCACCGCCTGGTTCGCCGGGCAGGGCGTCCTCGCGGAGTCCGTGCTCGTCGAGCGCCAGACCCTCGAGGACCGGTTCCTCGACCTGACGGGACGGGCCCTGCGATGAGCCTCGACCTCACCCCGCGTCCCGGCGCGGCCTCGACTTCGGCCATGGTGGCCGCGCAGACCCGCATGGAGCTGCGCCTGCTGGCCCGCAACGGCGAGCAGCTGCTGATCACGCTCGTCATCCCTCTGCTCCTGCTCGTCGCCGGCACCCGGTCAGGGCGCGTGGTCGACCTCGGCGCAGGACGCCCCATCGACATCGTCACCCCCGGCGTCCTCGGCCTCGCGGTGCTCTCGACGTCGTTCACCTCCGTCGCGATCGCCACCGGCTTCGAGCGCCGCTACGGCGTGCTCAAGCGGCTGGGCGCCTCCCCGCTGCCCCGGTGGGGACTGCTCGCCGGCAAGTCGGCGGCCGTCGTGGTGGTCGAGCTCGTCCAGCTGCTCGTGCTCGCGTGCGTCGCCCTGCTGCTCGGGTGGGACCCGGCCGGTGGCCTCGCCCCGTGGGCGTGGCTCGTCCTGCTGGCGGTGCTGGGCACCGCCGCCTTCGGCTCGCTCGGTCTCCTCATCGCGGGAACGCTGCGCGCCGAGGCCACGCTCGCCGTGGCCAACCTGGTGTACGTGCTCCTCCTCGTCGGCGGGGGCCTGCTGGTCCCCCTGTCCCGCTACCCCGACGGCGCGCAGGGCGTGCTCGCCCTGCTTCCCTCGGGCGCCCTCGGTGAGGGCATGCGCTCGGCCTTCGAGGACGGCACGGTCGACCTGCTCCCCCTGGTGGTGCTCGTGGCGTGGGCCGCCGTGGGCACCGCCCTCACCGCTAGGACCTTCCGATGGGAATGACCTCCACGCCGTCCGGCTACCCGACCCTGGGTCTGCGCCATCCCGATCGCGCCGTCGTGCAGCGGTGGGTCTGGGCGAGCCTTGTCGCGAACACGGTCATCATCCTGACGGGGGGCCTCGTCCGGCTCACCGCGTCGGGGCTCGGCTGCCCGACCTGGCCGCGGTGCACCGAGGAGTCCTTCGTGCCGCACAGCGAGCTGGGCCTGCACGGTCTCATCGAGTTCGGCAACCGGCTGCTGACGTACGTGCTCATAGCGATCGCGATCGGGACCCTCGTGGCCGTCTGGCGCTGGAGCGAGGGTCGCCGCCTCCGCCGGCACGCGGTCGTGCTGGCCGCCGGCGTCCCGTTCCAGGGCGTCATCGGTGGCATCACGGTGCTCACCGACCTCAACCCGTGGATCGTCGCGCTGCACCTCGTGCTCTCGCTGTTCCTCGTCGCGGGGTCCACCTGGCTGCTCCTGCGCGTGCGTGCCGAAGCCGCATCCATGTCCTCGGTCCTGGTCCGGCGGCTGGTGCTGGCGGTCTACGCGACGCTCTGGGTGGTGGTCTACCTCGGCACCGTCGTCACCGGCAGCGGCCCGCACGCCGGTGACCTCGACGTGCCGCGCAACGGCCTCGACCCCCAGCTGTGGAGCCACGTGCACGCCTGGGCGGTCTACCTGCTCGTCGGACTGACGGTGGCGACGATCGTCCTCGTGCGTCGAGACCGCGACACGACGTCCCGGACGCCGGCGCTGCAGGCCGCCGTCTGGCTGCTCGTCGCCGAGCTCGGGCAGGGTGTGATCGGGTTCGTGCAGTACTTCACCGACCTGCCGGTCGCCCTGGTGGCGGTGCACCTCGTCGGTGCGGCGGTGCTGGTGGCCGTGGCCACCCGTCTCGTCGTGACCGTCCACCCGTCCCCGTCCGCGCCGCGGCCGCTCGAGCACGACGCGGTCGTCGGCCGCTCGGCCTGAGGGACGCAGGTCCCGACGGGACCGTTGACGGTGCGGTGCGTCGACCCTAGGTTGACCGCGTGTCCCCCACCCCCGCTCCGACCGACGACGTCATGGCCCCGGACGCCGCGGCCCTGCGTGGCCTCCTGCTCGTCCACGCAGCCCTGCTCGTCGGGGGCGGCGTGGCCCTCTCGCTCCCCGTCCCCGCACAGGGGTGGGGCATCCTGGTCGTCGTCGTGGCGTACGCGGTGGCTCTCCCGCTGGTCTGCCGGGCGGTCGGCCGGGGCGACTGGGCGGCGCTGGCGATCTTCCTGGTGCCGGTCTCCGTGTTCCAGGTCCTGCCCGACTGGGTGCTCGCGGACCTCGTGGGGACGCTGGCGTTCCCCGATCGCGGTGGCCCGCGGGTCGACGACGTCATCCCGCTCGCGATGGCGGCGATGTGGATCGCCCCGTTGTTCCTCGCCGTGGTCCTGGCAGGCCTGAGGCCCGGCAGGTCGGCACTGGCGGCGCTCGCGGTGTTCGCCGGCGCCGAGCTCCTCGCTCCGGTGGTCGGCCTGTGGGAACCGACGGGTGCGACCACGCGCGTCCTCGGCGTCGCGCTCTACGTCCTGCCCGCCGAGGCAGCGCTCGGCTGGGCCACGGCCACGGCCTTCCTGCTCACCCGCGGACGCCCTCTCCCGCACCGGGTCGCGGGCGCCCTGGCGGTCTCCACCTTCTACCTCGGGGCGCTCGTGCTCGCCCACTTCCTGATCGACGTCGCGGGCTGGCGGCTGACCGCCTGACCGCGGTCCCGTCGAGCTCCGCAGCTCAGGCGCGACCGGGCGACGGCGCGTAGGTCATCGCCAGGCAGCCCTCGGCGTCGGCGTCGACCGTCACCAGGCGGAAGCCACAGCGCTCGTAGAACCGCACGCCGTGACCGTTGTCGGCCATCACCCGCAGGTGCACCGGCACGTCCGGCGGCGCGAGCGTCAGGACGGCATCCACCAGCGACCACCCGACCCCCGTGCCCCGCACCGCGGGGTCCACCCACATGCCGATCAGCTGCCCGGACCGGTCGAGCCCTGCGGTGCCGACGTCCACCCCGGACCGCGTGGCCACGAGCGTCACGACGTCGGCGAGGCGCGCCCGCCAGTGCTGCTCGACGTCGAGCTCGTCGAGCCAGCGGTGCGCGGAGGCCGCGAACGCGGAGGGGTCGCCGCGCAGCGAGGCCTGCCGCACGGTCCGGAACCGTGCCCAGTCGTCGGGACCGAGCCGCTCGACGGTCGTGGTCACCGCAACCGCGATCGATCGGTCGGCAGCTCGCCGTCCGGGCGGTGGTACGGCTCCCAGGCCGCCGGGATCATCGCAGGAACGGGTCGGCCGCGGCGGCGACGAACAGCAGGGCGAGGTAGGCGTTGGAGAAGTGGAAGAGCCGCATGGGCTTGATCACCGAGAGCTCCTCGGACTCCTTGGCACGCGAGCGGAGATCGTAGGCCTCGACGAGGAAGACGATGCCGAGCACGATCGCCGCACCCGGGTAGAACCAGCCCATGCCGGCGACCGGCCACAGGGCCAGCGAGGTCGCGACCATCACCCACGAGTAGGCGACGATCTGGCGGGACACCACGGCGGCGCTGGCGACGGACGGCAGCATCGGCACGCCTGCGGCGGCGTAGTCGTCGCGGTAGCGCAGCCCGAGCGACCAGAAGTGCGGGGGCGTCCAGAAGAAGACCACCAGGAACAGCACGACCGGAGGCCAGGCGAGCTCGTTCGTGACGGCAGTCCAGCCGATCAGGGCCGGGAAGCACCCGGCGGCCCCGCCCCACACGATGTTCTGCGGCGTGCGGCGCTTGAGGATCATCGTGTAGCCCACGACGTAGAACACGTTCGCGGCCAGTGCCAGCCAGGCCGACAGCCAGTTCACCAGCAGGCCGAGTCCCAGCGTGGAGACCACGGCGAGCGCGAGACCGAACCACAGCGCCCCGGCGGTCGACACGCCGTGCCGCGGGAGCGGACGTCGCGCGGTGCGGCGCATCTTCTGGTCGATGTCGGCGTCGAAGACGTTGTTGAGCGCGTTGGCGCTCCCGGCCGAGAGCGTGCCACCCACCACGGTGGCCACGATCAGCCAGAAGGAGGGGACGTCGCGCGCGGCGAGGAACATCACCGGGACGGTCGTGAGCAGCAGCAGCTCGATGATCCGCGGCTTCATGAGCGCGACGTACGCGTTGATCACGTCGACCGGACCGGACCGGGTCACCTGGGCCGACGTCACCATCCGGGGGCCCTGGCCGAGAGCGGGTCCGGCGTCGGCCGATCCGTCGTGGGAGGGGGCTCCGGTGGGAGGGGTGGCCGAGGACATGTCGCGTCGTCTCAACCTCGGGGCACTCACGTAGCAGAGTCTAGTCGCACGCGAGTAGGGTCGAACCGAGGGCTCCGCAGGGCCCCGACAGCCTGATCCGAACCCGATCGCAGGAGCGCCAGACACCGTGACCAGCACCTCCACCACCCTGGACTGGACCGAGCTCGACGCCAAGGCGGTGGACACCGCCCGACTCCTCGCGGCGGACGCCGTCGAGAAGGTCGGCAACGGCCACCCCGGCACCGCCATGAGCCTCGCCCCGGCGGCCTACCTGCTCTACCAGAAGCTGATGCGCCACGACCCCAGCGATCCGCAGTGGGTCGGACGTGACCGTTTCGTGCTCTCGTGCGGCCACTCGAGCCTGACTCAGTACATCCAGCTCTACCTCGCCGGCTACCCGATGACGCTCGACGACCTCAAGAGCCTGCGCACGTGGGGCAGCCAGACGCCGGGCCATCCCGAGTACCGCCACACCCCGGGCGTCGAGGTCACGACCGGCCCGCTGGGCCAGGGCATCGCGAACGCCGTGGGCATGGCCATGGCCGCCCGCCGCGAGCGTGGGCTGCTCGACCCCGACACCGCCGCCGGCGAGAGCCCCTTCGACCACCAGGTCTACGTGATCGCGTCCGACGGCGACGTGCAGGAGGGTGTCTCCGCCGAGGCCTCCTCCCTCGCCGGGCACCAGAAGCTCGGCAACCTGACCGTGCTCTACGACGCGAACAAGATCTCGATCGAGGACGACACGGACGTGGCGTTCACCGAGGACGTCGCCGCGCGCTACGCCGCCTACGGCTGGCACGTGCAGACGGTCGACTGGACCAACGGCGGCACGGGCTACGAGGAGGACCTGCAGGCGCTGTGGGACGCCTACCAGGCCGCAGAGGCGGTCACCGACAAGCCGTCCTTCATCCAGCTGCACACGATCATCGCGTGGCCGGCACCGTCGGCGCAGAACACCGGCGCCTCGCACGGGTCCGCCCTCGGCGCCGACGAGATCAAGGCCACGAAGGAGCTGCTGGGCTTCGATCCCGAGCAGGCCTTCGCGGTCGCCGACGACGTCATCGCCCACACGCAGTCCGCGCGCGACCGGGGCGCCACGGTGCGCGAGCAGTGGCAGAGGTCCTTCGACACCTGGGCCACGTCCAACCCCGACGGCGCCGCCCTGCTGCAGCGCCTCACCGACCGGGTCCTGCCCGACGGCTGGGAGTCGGCTCTCCCGACCTTCGAGGCCAGCGAGAAGGGCGTGGCCACCCGCGCGGCGTCCGGCGACGTGCTCACGGCCATCGCGCCCGAGCTGCCCGAGCTCTGGGGCGGTTCGGCCGACCTCGCCGGCTCGAACAACACCACCCCCAAGGGCGAGCCGTCGTTCCTGCCCCCGGAGTGGTCCACCGAGAAGTTCCAGGGCGGCTGGTACGGCCGCGTGCTGCACTTCGGCATCCGTGAGCACGCGATGGGCGCCATCATGAACGGGATGGTCCAGCACGGGCTCACCCGCCCGTACGGCGGCACGTTCCTCGTGTTCAGCGACTACATGCGTCCTGCGGTCCGCCTGGCGGCGCTGCAGGAGCTCCCGGTCACCTACGTCTGGACGCACGACTCGATCGGCCTCGGCGAGGACGGTCCCACCCACCAGCCGATCGAGCACCTGGCAGCCCTGCGCGCCATCCCCGGCCTCGACGTCGTTCGACCCGCCGACGCCAACGAGGTCGCGGTGGCGTGGCGCACGCTCATGGGCATCACCAACCGACCGGTCGCCCTCGCGCTCAGCCGCCAGAACGTGCCGACCTTCCCCCGCGGGACCGAGGGATACGCAGCCGCCGACGGTGCCGCCCGCGGCGCCTACGTCCTGCTCGACACCGACGGTGAGCCCGACGTCGTCCTCGTCGGCACCGGCTCGGAGGTCCAGCTCGCCGTTCGGGCCCGCGACCTCCTGGCCGCCGAGGGCATCCAGGCCCGCGTGGTCTCGATGCCGTCGCGCGAGTGGTTCGAGCAGCAGGACTCGGGGTACCGCGACAGCGTGCTCCCCCCGCAGCTGCGTGCCCGAGTCGCCGTCGAGGCCGGCGTGTCCTTCGGCTGGCGCGACGTCCTCGGCGACGCCGGCCGGTTCGTCGGCATCGAGCACTTCGGTGCCTCGGCCGACGCCGGGACCCTGTACGAGAAGTTCGGCATCACCGCCGAGGCCGTCGTGGCCTCGGCCAAGGAGTCCATCGAGGCGTCGCAGCACACCGGCGGCGTCCCGTTCTTCGCCCGCCCCTCCGGACCGGTGGGACCGGGCGACAACCAGGACGCACCCGGTGGCGGCAGCCACCGCGAGTCCTGAGCACGTCACGAGACCTCAACCCTGATCGGGAGACGACCATGAACGAGCGACTGCAGAACCTCAGCGACGCCGGAGTGTCCATCTGGCTGGACGACCTGTCCCGCGAGCGGATCGAGAGCGGCAACCTCGCCGAGCTGATCCGTGACCAGAACGTCGTCGGCGTCACCACGAACCCGACCATCTTCGCCTCGGCGTTGTCGAAGGGCGAGAAGTACGCCGAGCAGGTCAAGGAGCTGAAGGCCGCCGGCGCCGACGTCGACGAGGCGGTCTTCGAGATCACCACCACCGACGTGCAGCAGGCGTGCGACATCTTTCGCGACGTCTACGACGCGACGAACGGCGTCGACGGACGGGTCTCGATCGAGGTCGAGCCGGGCCTGGCCCGTGACAGCGACGCGACCGCCGCCATGGCGCGCAAGCTCTGGGAGCGGGTCGACCGGCCCAACACCCTGATCAAGATCCCCGCGACGGTCGAGGGCCTGCCCGCGATCGCCAAGACGATCGGGCAGGGCATCAGCGTCAACGTCACGCTGATCTTCTCCCTCGAGCGGTACCGCGGGGTCATGGACGCCTACCTCGAGGGTCTCGAGACGGCGGCGGCCGAGGGCCGCGACCTGTCGGCCATCCACTCCGTGGCGTCGTTCTTCATCAGCCGCGTCGACTCCGAGGTCGACAAGCAGCTCGGCGAGGGACACGAGCTGCGCGGCAAGGCCGCCCTGGCCAACGCCCGTCTGGCGTTCGAGGCGTACGAGGAGGTCTTCGGCAGCGAGCGCTTCGCGGCACTGCGCGCCAAGGGCGCCAACCCGCAGCGGCCGCTGTGGGCCTCCACCGGCGTCAAGGACCCCGCGCTGCCCGACACGCTCTACGTGAGCGAGCTGGTCGTCGACGGCACGGTGAACACCATGCCGGAAAAGACGCTCCAGGCGTTCGGCGACCACGGCGAGGTCTCCGGCGACACGGTGCACGGAACCTACGACGACTCGCGGGCAGTCATCGCCGCGCTCGAGGAGGCCGGCGTCTCCTACGACCAGGTGGTCAAGGTCCTCGAGGACGAGGGCCTGGAGAAGTTCGACGCGTCCTGGGCCGAGCTGCTCGAGACCGTCACCGCCGAGCTCGAGAAGGCCTGAGCCGTGTCCCGACCCGACGTCACCCTGACCGTCGGCGACGAGGGGGACCTCGAGGCTGCGCTCGGCGACCTGGTCACCGATCGCTTCGCGTCCCGCCTGCTCGCCGGTGATGCCACCCTGTGGGGCCCGGACGCCGAGTCCGAGGCCTCGAAGCGACTCTCGTGGACCACGCTGGCCCAGACGTCACGGCCCCTCGTCGGGCGGATCGAGGCGCTGCGCTCCGAGCTGCACGCGCGCGGGCTCGACCACGTCGTGCTCTGCGGCATGGGTGGGTCGTCGCTGGCGCCCGAGGTCATCTGCGCCGCCGCAGGCGTGGAGCTGACCGTGCTCGACTCCTCCCAGCCCGACATGGTGCGGTCCGCGCTCGCGGACCGTCTAAAGCGCACGGTCGTGGTCGTCTCCAGCAAGTCCGGCGGGACCGTGGAGACCGACAGCCAGCGTCGTGCCTACGAGCAGGCCTTCGGCGACGCGGGTCTCTCCCCCGCCGACCACCTCGTGGTGGTCACCGACCCGGGCTCGCCGCTCGACGAGCAGGCCACCGCCGCGGGGTACCGCGTCTTCCACGCCGACCCCGAGGTCGGCGGCCGCTACTCGGCGCTCACCGCGTTCGGGCTGGTGCCCAGCGGCCTCGCCGGCGCCGACGTCGGCGCCCTGCTCGACGAGGCCGAGTCGGCCGGACCGGAGCTGTTCGCCGACGACGCCGCCAACCCCGCGCTGCGGCTCGGGGCGGCACTGGGCGTCGCCAACCGGGCCGCGGTCGACAAGCTCGTCCTGCTCGACCACGACGCCGGCACCTCCGGGGCGTGGGGCGTGGGCGACTGGATCGAGCAGCTCGTGGCCGAGTCGACGGGCAAGCAGGGTCGCGGGATCCTGCCCGTCGTCGTGCCCAGCACGCACGCCGTCAACGTCGACCCCAGCACGCCCGACTCGTTCCTGGTCGTCACGGGCTCGGCCCAGCCCCCCTCGAGCACCTCGGGCTGGTCCGCCGGCGTGACCGGTGGACTCGGCGCGCAGATGCTGCTCTGGGAGGTCGCGGTCAGCGTGGCCGGTGCCCTCATCGGCATCAACCCCTTCGACCAGCCCGACGTCGAGAGCGCCAAGCAGGCCGCCCGCGACAAGCTCAGCGGCGGCTCGGACGACGAGGTCGCGGCCGACGTCACGGACGGACTCGTCAGCGCCTTCGGCACGAGTGCCGACTCCCTGACCGACGCGGTCCAGGGGCTCCTCGACCAGCTGGACCCCGAGCACGGCTACGTCGCCGTGCACGCCTACCTCGACCGCTGGGAGCTCAGCGCCTACGCCGGTCTGCGGGAGCTGCTGGCCCGGCGCACGGGCCGCCCCGTCACGTTCGGCTGGGGGCCGCGGTTCCTGCACTCCACCGGGCAGTACCACAAGGGTGGCCCGGCCACCGGGGTCTACCTGCAGCTCACGAGCGACGCCGCGCAGGACCTCGCCGTGCCCGGTCGCGACTTCACCTTCGGTGAGTTCATCGCGTCCCAGGCCGCCGGCGACGCGCAGGTGCTCCAGGACCACGGCAGACCTGTGCTCCGGCTCCACCTCGCCGACCCCGAGGCTGCCGCCGCCACGGTGCGCGACCTGCTCGCATGACCGACACGAGCACCGGTTCCAACCCGCTGCGGGACCCGCGCGACCGTCGGCTCCCGAGGATCGCCGGGCCCTGCAGCGTCGTCATGTTCGGCGTCACGGGCGACCTCGCCCGCAAGAAGCTGATCCCGGCGATCTACGACCTCGCGAACCGCGGTCTCCTGCCGCCGGGGTTCGCGCTCGTCGGCTTCGCCCGCCACGACTTCGGCACCCAGCAGTTCGCCGACATGCTCAAGGACTCGGCGAAGGCGGGCGCTCGCACGCCCTGGCGCGACACGGTCTGGGCGCAGCTGGAGGCGGGCATCCGCTTCGTGCCCGGTGAGTTCGACGACGACGCCGCCTGGCTCCAGCTGGCCGCCACCATGGCCGAGCTCGACGAGCAGCAGGGCACCGGCGGGAACCACGCCTTCTACCTCTCGATCCCCCCGGGCCTCTTCCCGGTGGTCGTCGGCAAGATCAAGCAGCACGGTCTGGCCGACCAGTCGGGTGGGTGGCGTCGAGTCGTCATCGAGAAGCCGTTCGGCCACGACCTCGAGTCGGCGCGGACGCTCAACTCCCTCGTCTCGGAGGTGTTCCCCCGCGAGAGCGTGTTCCGCATCGACCACTACCTCGGCAAGGAGACGGTGCAGAACATCCTCGCGCTGCGCTTCGCGAACGGGATGTTCGAGCCGCTGTGGAACAGCCACTACGTCGACCACGTGCAGATCACGATGGCCGAGGACATCGGCATCGGCACGCGCGCGGGCTACTACGACGGCATCGGCGCCGCGCGTGACGTGATCCAGAACCACCTGCTCCAGCTCATGGCCCTCATCGCGATGGAGGAGCCGGTCTCCTTCAACGCCGAGAGCCTGCGGATCGAGAAGCAGAAGATCCTGGCCAACGCCCGCCCGGCCACGCCGATGGCCGACCACACGGCCCAGGCCCAGTACACCGCCGGCTGGGCCGGCGGCGAGCACGTCGTCGGCTACCTCGAGGAGCAGGGCATCCCGCAGGAGTCCCGCACGGAGACCTACGCGGCCGTGCGCGTCGACGTGGCCACCCGCCGCTGGGCCGGGGTCCCGTTCTACCTGCGCACCGGCAAGCGGCTCGGTCGTCGGGTCACCGAGGTGGCCGTGGTGTTCAAGGCGGCACCGCACCAGCCGTTCAGCAAGAACGACATCGAGGAGCTCGGCAAGAACGCCCTCGTCATGCGCATCCAGCCCGACGAGGGCGTCACGCTGCGCTTCGGTGCGAAGGTGCCCGGCACCACGATGGAGATCCGTGACGTGCTCATGGACTTCGCCTACGGCGGCGCGTTCGTCGAGAGCAGCCCGGAGGCCTACGAGCGCCTCATCCTCGACGTGCTGCTCGGTGATCCACCGCTGTTCCCGCAGCAGGAGGAGGTCGAGCTGTCCTGGAAGATCCTCGACCCCGTCATCGAGCACTGGACGCGGCAGCGCTCCATCGACACCTACACGTCGGGGACGTGGGGACCACCGACCGCCGACGCCATGATGGAACGTGACGGCCGCGTCTGGAGGCGACCCTGATGCAGATCAACCTCGACGACACGACCTCACCGGAGATCGCGCGTGCCATGGTGCGCGCGCGAGTCGACTCCGGCAGTCCGGCCATGGACATGGTGCTCACGGCCCTGGTCGTGACCGACGACGAGACCGTGGGCGACGCGCTGCGCACGGCCGCGGTGCTCTCGCGCGAGCACCCGTCACGCGTCATCGGCATCGTCCTGGGCGACGGGCGCGGACACCCGCGGGTCGACGCCACCGTCCGGGTGGGCGAGAACGCCGCCGGAGAGTCGATCCTGCTGCGCCTGTCGGGGCCGCTCACCCGGCATGCCGAGTCCGTGGTGCTGCCGCTGCTGCTCCCCGACTCCCCCGTCGTGGTGTGGTGGCCGGGCAAGCCACCGGCCTGCCCGTCGCAGGACCCGATCGGTCAGCTGGCCCAGCGCCGACTGACCGATGCCGAGGCGACCGACTCCCCGGTGCGCACGCTCAAGAGCACCGCCCGGAACTACGCCCCGGGCGACACCGACCTGAGCTGGACGCGACTCACGCCCTGGCGCGCCCTGCTGGCTGCCGCCCTCGACCAGGCCACCGGCACCGTGGAGCGTGGTGTCGTCGAGGCCGGGTCCGGCAACCCTGCCGCCACGCTGCTGACCGCCTGGCTGCAGAGCCGGCTCGGCGTCCCGATCACACAGCGACGCAGCGACACCGAGCAGATCGCGCGGGTTGTGCTCGAGACGGCCACCGGCGACGTGACCATCGAGCGGATCGACGCAGAGTCCTGCCTGTTCTCCATCCCGGGATCGGCACCCCGCCACGTGCCGCTCGGCGCCCGCTCGCTCGCCGAGCTCCTCGCCGAGGACCTGCGACGGCTCGACGCCGACGACGTGTACCACGAGACGATCACCCACCTGCTGGAGTCCTGATGAGCCCCACGGCACCCGAGCCCGTCACCCACGTCCACCCCGACGCCGCGACCCTGGCCGAGGCGGTGGCGACCCGGCTGGCCGAGCGGGTGGCCGCGGCCCAGGCGGACGGACGGGTCCCGCACGTGGTGCTCACCGGCGGGACCATCGCCATCGAGATCTACGAGCGGCTCGACGTCGACGCCGCGCGCTGGGCCGACGTCGTCTACTGGTTCGGTGACGAGCGGTTCGTCCCGGAGGGCCACGAGGACCGCAACGACCGGCAGGCGCGCGACAGCTTCCTCGACCGGTGCGGCGTCCCGGCCGAGAACGTGCGGTCGATGCCGGCGCACGGCTGCTCCACGTCCATGGCCGAGGCGGCCGACGCCTACGGTGCCACGCTGCCCGACGAGCCGTTCGACGTCGTGCTCCTCGGTCTCGGACCGGACGGGCACGTGGCCTCGCTGTTCCCCGGGTTCACTCAGCTGCACGAGCAGGAGCGCCGGTGCGTCGAGGTGTTCGGCTCGCCGAAGCCACCTCCGGAGCGCATCAGCCTCACCTTCGGCGCCCTCAACCACGCTCGGGCCACGTGGTTCCTCGTCTCCGGCGAGGGCAAGGCCGATGCCGTGGCCCGCGCCCGGGCCGACGAGGGATCGATCGACGAGACCCCCGCACGTGGGGCCCACGGGCAGGACGAGACGCTCTGGTTCCTCGACGAGGCTGCGGCGAGCGCCCTGCGGTAGCTCGATCCCGGAACGCGCCGACGCCCCCGTCCCGTGGGACGAGGGCGTCGAGGTCTGACCGTGCCGGAGGCGGGTCAGAAGATGACGTCGCCGGACTTGCGGCGTGCGCGCAGGGAGTCGAGGGCCTCGGTGAGGATCACCTGGGCCTCGTCCTCGCTGCGACGTTCCTTCACGTAGGCCAGGTGCGTCTTGTAGGGCTCCGTCTTGGGCGCCGTCGGACGGTTGGCGGAGTCGTGGCTCGCGGGCATGCCGCACCGAGGGCAGTCCCAGGTCTCCGGCACGGTCGCCTCGAGGGCGAAGTGCAGCAGCGTGGTGTGGTCGTTGATGCAGAAGTACGTCACGGCCTGACGGGGCGCGGCCTCGCCACGCTCCGCCTCGCCCATGGGCCCCGAGCCGATGCGGCTGCCGCGGATGGCTCCTGCCGCCATGTCAGTTGCTCACCTTCAGCAGCAGCCCCAGGGCGATGATCGAGATCGCCCAGATGACGGCGATGCCGACCGTGATGCGGTCGAGGTTGCGCTCGGCGACCGAGGAGCCTCCGAGCGAGCTCGAGATGCCGCCGCCGAACATGTCGGACAAGCCGCCGCCGCGCCCCTTGTGCATGAGGATCAGCACGATCATGAGCAGGCTCGCGATCGTCAGCACGGACGAGAACAGGATGATCACAGTGTGGGTCTTCCGTCAGGAGGGCAGGGCCGGCATGTCGTAGAACCGGGCGACGGCGGCGAACTCCTCCGCCTGGAGGCTGGCACCGCCGACCAGGGCGCCGTCCACGTCGGACTTCGCCATGATCGCGGCGATGTTGGCCGCCTTGACCGATCCGCCGTACAGGATACGCACTGCGTCCGCAGCCTCCGACGAGCAGGTCTCCGCCACGCGGGCACGAATGGCCGCGCAGACCTCCTGGGCGTCCTCGGGCGTGGCGACCTCGCCGGTGCCGATGGCCCACACGGGCTCGTACGCGACGACGAGACCAGCGACCTGCTCCGGGGAGAGACCCGCCAGGGATCCGTCGACCTGCGCGAGCGTGTGGGCCACGTGCTCGCCGGCCTGCCGGACCTCGAGTCCCTCGCCGACGCAGACGATCGGGGTGATGTCGGCGGCGAGCGCGCGCTTGGTCTTGGCGTTCACGACGGCGTCGGTCTCGTGGTGGTACTCGCGACGCTCGGAGTGCCCGACGACCACGTAGGAGCAGCCGAGCTTCGCCAGCATGGCCGCCGTGATCTCACCGGTGTACGCACCGCCGTCGTGCTCTGAGACGTCCTGCGCGCCGTAGCGCAGGGACAGCCGGTCCCCGTCGACGAGGGTCTGGACGCTGCGGATGTCGGTGAACGGCGGGATCACCACGACCTCGGAGCGCGTGCCGTCGTGCTTCTTGTCCTGCAGGGTCCACGCCAGCTTCTGCACCAGGACGACGGCCTCCTGGTGGTTGAGGTTGGACTTCCAGTTGCCCGCCATGAGCGGTGTCCGTGCCATCATGCATCCCCTTCCAGGATCTGCAGGCCGGGGAGCGTCTTGCCCTCCAGGTACTCCAGGCTCGCTCCACCACCGGTGGAGATGTGGCCGAACTGGTCGTCGGAGAAGCCGAGGCGACGCACGGCTGCGGCGGAGTCGCCACCGCCGACGACCGACAGGCCGTCCACCTCGGTGAGGGCCTGGGCGACCGCCTTGGTGCCGGCGGCGAACGCGTCGAACTCGAACACCCCCATCGGGCCGTTCCAGAACACCGTGTGCGCACCCCGCACGACCTCGGCGAAGCGGGCCGCGCTGTCGGGACCGATGTCGAGACCCATCTGGTCGGACGGGATCGCGTCGGCGGCGACGACGGTGGCCGGCGCGTCGGCGGAGAACTCCGGCGCCACGACCACGTCGGTCGGCAGCACGAGCTCGACACCCTTCGCCTCGGCGCGCTCCACGTACTCACGGGCGACGTCGAGCTGGTCGGCCTCGAGCAGCGAGGAGCCGACGTCGTGGCCGGCGGCCTTGAGGAACGTGAAGACCATGCCGCCCCCGATGAGCAGGCTGTCGGCCTTGTCGATGAGGTTGTCGATCACGCCCAGCTTGTCGGACACCTTGGAGCCGCCGAGCACGACCACGTAGGGCCGCTCGGGGGTCTCGGTCAGCCGCTGCAGGACCTCGACCTCGGCCTGCACCAGCCCGCCGACCACGGCGGGGAGCCGCGTGGCGACGTCGTAGACGCTGGCCTGCTTGCGGTGCACGACACCGAAGCCGTCGGAGACGAACACGTCGGCCAGCGCCGCGAGCTGGTCCGCGAAGGCGCCACGAACCGCGTCGTCCTTGCTCGTCTCGCCCTCGTTGAACCGGACGTTCTCGAGCACCGCGACCTGTCCGTCCTGCAGCGCCGCGGAGATCCGCTGCGCCTCGACGTCGACGGTGTCGTTGGCGAACAGCACCGGGCTGCCGAGCAGCTCGGCCAGCCGCTCGGCCACCGGGGCCAGGGAGTACGCCGGGTCCGGCGCACCCTTGGGACGACCCAGGTGGGCCATCACGAGCACGCGCGCGCCGGCCTCGGCCAGACAGCGGATGGTGGGTACGCTGGCGCGCACCCGGCCGTCGTCGGTGATGGTGCTGCCGTCGAGCGGGACGTTCAGGTCGCTGCGCACCAGCACCCGCGTGCCGGAGAGGTCCCCGCCGCGCTCGTCGAGCAGGCCGTCGATCGTCTGGACCGCCACGTCAGAGAGAGGCGCCGACGTGCTTGACGAGGTCGACGAGACGGTTGGAGTAGCCCCACTCGTTGTCGTACCAGCCGACGACCTTGACCTGGTCGCCGATGACCTTCGTCAGGCCCGAGTCGAAGATGCACGACGAGGGGTCGGTGACGATGTCGGTGGAGACGATCGGGTCCTCGGTGTACGTCAGGAAGCCCTTGAGGGGCCCCTCGGCGGCGTCCTTGAGGATCTGGTTGACCTCCTCGACCGACGTCTCACGCGAGGCGGTGAACGTGAGGTCGGTGGCCGAGCCGGTCGGCACGGGGACGCGCAGCGCGTAGCCGTCGAGCTTGCCCTTGAGCTCGGGGAGCACGAGGCTCACGGCCTTGGCGGCACCCGTCGACGTCGGGACGATGTTCAGCGCGGCGGCGCGCGCGCGGCGCAGGTCGCTGTGCGGCGCGTCCTGGAGGTTCTGGTCCTGCGTGTACGCGTGGATCGTGGTCATCAGGCCACGCTCGATGCCGAGCGCGTCGTTGAGGGCCTTGGCCATCGGCGCGAGGCAGTTGGTGGTGCAGGAGGCGTTGGAGATGACCGTGTGCGCGTCGGCGTCGTAGGTCTCGTGGTTGACGCCCATGACGATCGTGGCGTCCTCGTTCTTCGCGGGCGCGGAGATGATGACCTTCTTCGCACCGCCGTCGACGTGGGCCTTGGCCTTGGTGGCGTCGGTGAAGAACCCGGTGGACTCCACGACGACGTCGACGCCCACGGAGGCCCAGTCCAGGTTCGCGGGGTCGCGCTCGGCGAAGGCGGCGATCTTCTGGTCACCGACGGTGATCGAGGTGTCGTCGAAGGACACGTCGGCGTCGAGGCGGCCGAGGATCGAGTCGTACTTGAGGAGCGTCGCGAGCGTCCTGTTGTCGGTCAGGTCGTTGACGGCGACGATCTCGATGTCGGCGCCGGCGGCACGGGCCGCCCGGAAGAAGTTGCGGCCGATGCGGCCGAAGCCGTTGATGCCCACGCGAACGGTCACGATGAAACCTGCTCCTACTGGGGTCGAGGTGATGATCGTCTGCAGCCTATCGAGTCGCCGTGGCTACCGGCGAGTCGCCCGCACGGCGGTGGCCCCGATCTCGTCGTCGGTCACGACCTCGACGGTCCATCGGTCCGGGTCGAAGGCCCCGGCGGTGCTCGGGGCCTGGCGCTCGGAGGTCTCGACGAGGACCGTCCCACCGCGTGCCACCCACTCCCCTGCCCGGTCGGCCACACGGCGGTGCACGTCGACGCCGTCGGCTCCTCCGTCGAGCGCGACGCGCGGCTCGTGGTCGCGCGCCTCACGGGGCAGGTGCGCCACCTCGTCGCTCGGGACGTAGGGAGCGTTCACGAGCAGGAGGTCCACCCGGCCGCGCAGGTCGACCGGCAGGGCCTCGAACAGGTCGCCGCGATGCACCTCGCCGATGCCGCGCAGGTTCTCGGCCGCACACCTGCACGCCACCTCGTCCAGGTCGGCCGCGTGGAGCTCGACGTCGGGTCGGGCGCGCGCCAGGGCCAGTCCCAGGGCTCCGGACCCGCAGCAGAGGTCGACCACCACGGCGCCGTCGGGGCCCAGCGCGCCCAGCCCCTGCGCGACGAGCAGCGACGACCGCCGACGCGGCACGAACACGCCCGGTCGCAGGCTCACCCGCACCCCGGCGACGTCGGCCCAGCCCAGCAGCACCTCGAGCGGGGCGCCGTCGGCGCGTCGCCTCACCATCTCGTCGCGCAGGGCCTCGTCGTCGGTGGCCTGCAGGATCAGGCGTGCCTCGTCCTCGGCGAAGACGCAGCCTGCGGCTCGCAGCCGCGCGGCGAGCGCCTCGACCGTAGGTCCGGTCTCGGACTCAGGCCTCAGGGAGGGAGTCCTCGTTGACGCTGGCCTCGGTGTCGGGGATGCCGAGGTCGGACGCACGCTTGTCGGCCATGGCGAGGAGGCGGCGGATCCGACCGGCGATCGCGTCCTTCGTGAGCGGCGGCACGTGCAGCTGGCCGAGCTCCTCGAGGCTGGCCTGGCGGTGCTCCACGCGCAGGTCGCCGGCCATCTTGAGGTGGTCGGGCACGTCCTCGGCCAGGATCTCGAGCGCGCGCTGGGCGCGTGCGCCGGCGGCGACCGCGGCACGTGCGGAGCGGCGCAGGTTGGCGTCGTCGAAGTTGGCGAGCCGGTTGGCCGTGGCGCGCACCTCGCGCCGCATGCGGCGCTCCTCCCACGCGAGCAGCGTCTCGTGGGCACCGAGGCGGGTGAGCAGGGCGCCGATCGCCTCACCGTCGCGGATGACGACCCGGTCGCCGCCACGCACCTCACGCGCCTTGGCGCTGATGCCGAGGCGTCGGGCAGCACCCACCAGGGCGAGGGCGGCCTCGGGTCCGGGGCAGCTCACCTCGAGGGCGGACGACCGGCCCGGCTCGGTGAGGGACCCGTGCGCGAGGAACGTGCCGCGCCAGGCCGCCACGGAGTCGCACGACGCACCGGAGACGACCTGCGGCGGCAGACCGCGGACGGGGCGCCCGCTGGCGTCGACCAGACCGGTCTGACGCGCCAGCGCCTCGCCGTCCTTGGCCACCCGCACCACGTAGTGGGTGCCCTTGCGCAGGTTGGTCCCCTGGACGACCAGCACCTCGCTGTCGTGTCCGTAGACCTCCTGGATGTCACGACGCAGCCGACGTGCCACCGCCCCGGTGTCGAGCTCGGCCTCGACGACGATCCGTCCTGCGACGATGTGCAGGCCGCCGGCGAACCGCAGCATCGAGGCCACCTCGGCCTTGCGGCAGCACGCCTTCGAGATCGTCGTGCTCGCGAGCTCCGACTTGACCTGGGCCGTCATCGCCATCCGGGCGTCCTCCAACGTCGTCGCGGGCAGTCAGCCCTCACTGTATGCCCGGGTGCAAGAACCCCTCGAAGGCCTCCGCCAGGCGGCCCGGGTCGTGCTGGTCGGCGCCGGGCCTGGCGGCCACCTCCGCGGCCACCACACGGGCCCCGAGGGCGCGCGCCGCACGCTCCAGCACACCGTCGTCGTCGACCAGCGAGTGGTCGGCCAGCACCACGTCGATGCGCAGGTCGGGCGCGTGGGCGGCGAGGACGTCGAGGTGGTCGGTGGGCGACAGCCCCTCGGTCTCGCCCTCCTGCTCCTGGAGGTTGAGCACCAGGGCACGGCGTGCCGGGGTGCGCTCGAGGGCGTCGCGGAGCTGCGGGACGAGCAGGTTCGGCATGACGCTGGTGAACCAGGAGCCAGGGCCCACCACGACCCAGTCGGCGTCCTCGACGGCGCGCACCGCCTCCGGGCAGGCCGGCGGGTCCTGGGGGTCGAGCCGCACGGCCATGACCTGCCCGTCGACCGAGGCGACCTGCGACTGGCCCCGCACCACCGTGACGTGGTCCGGGGAGGCGTGCAGGCGCACGTCGGCCTCGATGTCGAGGGGGACGGCCGCCATGGGCAGCACCCGACCCCGTGCCCCGAGCAGGTCTCCGACCAGGTCGAGGCCGGCCACGTGGTCGTCGAGGATGTCCCAGATGGCGGCGATCAGCAGGTTGCCGACGGCGTGCTCGTTCAGGGCGCCGCCGCTCCGGAACCGGTGCTGCAGCACCGTGGCCCACTGGCGCCCCCACTGGTCGTCGGCGCAGAGGGCCGCCAGGGCCATGCGCAGGTCGCCGGGAGGCAGCACGCCCAGCTCCTCGCGGAGCCGACCGGACGAACCGCCGTTGTCGGCCACCGTCACGATGCCGGTCAGCCGGGTGTGCAGCAGGCGGAGGGCCGACAGGCTGGCCGCCAGCCCGTGACCACCCCCGAGGGCGACGACCCGCACGCCGCCGTTCGGGGCGGTCGGTGACGTCGGTGCGGTCGACCCGCTCACTCGCGCCCCAGGTCGCGGTGCACCACGAGGGTCCGGACCCCGTGGGACCTCAAGCGCTCCGCGAACGCCTCCGACATGGCCACGCTGCGGTGCCGCCCGCCCGTGCAGCCGATCGCGATCGTGAGGAACCGCTTGTCCTCGTGGAGGAAGCCGTCCGTCAGCATGTCCACGAGGTTCTCGTACGCGGCGAGGAACTCCGGCGCCTTCGGCTGGCTGAGCACGTAGTCGCTCACCGGGGCGTCGAGCCCGCTCAGCGGGCGCAGCTCGTCGACCCAGTAGGGGTTCGGCAGGAAGCGCATGTCGGCCACCATGTCGGCGTCGATGGGGATGCCGTACTTGAAGCCGAACGACATGACGGACGCACGCAGCCCCGTGGCCCCCGGCTCCTCGAAGGCGGCCTGCACCCGCCGGGCGAGCTGGTGGACGTTGAGGTTCGAGGTGTCGACGACGATGTCGGCCCGGCCACGGACGGCACGGAGCAGCTCGCGCTCGCGGTCGAAGCCGTCGAGCAGGCGGCCCTCCATGCTGAGCGGATGGGGCCGGCGCGCAGCCTCCTGGCGTCGGACGAGGACCTCGTCGGCTGCCTCGAGGTAGAGCACCCGGGCGCGGATGCCGCGATGGCGCAGCGTCTCGAGCGCATCGACCAGCCCGGAGTAGAACGCCCCGGATCGAGAGTCCACCACGACGGCCAGCCGGGCGACGTCGGCGCCCTCCGCGGCGTCGACGGCGCCTTCGATCATCCTGGCCGGGAGGTTGTCGATGACGTAGTAGCCGAGCTTCTCGAGCGCCTTGGCGGCCGTGCCGCGCCCGGCGCCGGTCATGCCGGTCACGAGCACGAACGTGGTCAACGGCGTCATCGGTCCTCCACGATCTCGCCCGTCGCCATGTCGACGGCGGGCCCTGGGGTGTCGGCGGCGAGCGCCGCCACGACGGATTCTGCCGTAGCCCGGCCGAACCCGGGCACCGCGGCCACCTCGTCGACGGTGGCGGCACGGATCTTCCGGACGGAGCCGAACGCGGCCATGAGCGCCTTGCGCCGCGTGGGGCCGAGGCCCGGGACGTCGTCGAGGGCGCTGCCCGTCATGGCCTTGGCCCGACGCTGGCGGTGGTGGGCGATGGCGAAGCGGTGGGCCTCGTCGCGCACGCGCTGCAGCAGGTACAGCGCCTCGCTCGTGCGCGGGAAGATGACCGGGTCGCCCCCGTCCGAGTGCTCCGTGTGCGGCACCCAGACCTCCTCGAGCCGCTTGGCGAGTCCGCAGAGTGCGACGTCGGTGATGCCGAGCTCGTCGAGCGCGGCCTGGGCGGCCGCCACCTGCGGCGGACCACCGTCGACGACCACCAGGCCCGGTGCGTACGCGAACTTGCGCGGCAGACCGGTCTCGGGGTCGATGCCCGGGATCTCGTCGCCCTCCTTGCGCGCCTTGAGCAGCCGCTGGAAGCGTCGGGTGATGACCTCGTGCATGGCGGCGACGTCGCTCTGGCCCTCGTGGCGGATGGTGAACCGGCGGTACTCGGCCTTGCGCGGAAGGCCGTCCTCGAACACGACCATCGAGGCGACGATCTCGGTGCCCTGGAGGTTGGAGATGTCGTAGCACTCGATGCGCAGCGGCGCGGTGGGCAGCTCGAGGTACTCCTGGATCTCCTCGAGCGCCTTGCTCCGGGCCGTGAGGTCGCCGGCACGCTTGAGCTTGTGGCGCGCCATGACCTGCTGGGCGTTCTGCTCCACCGTCTGGAGGAGCCGCTTCTTGTCGCCCCGCTGCGGCACGCGGATGCGGACGGGTCCCCCGCGCAGCTCGGTGAGCAGCTCGGTGACCGCCTCGACGTCGGCCGGCAGCCGCGGCACGAGCACCTGGCGCGGGATCGCCTCGGCGGCGGTGTTCTCGTACAGGGTCATGACGGCACGCTGGACGAGCTCGGGAAAGCCCGCCTCGTCGGCCTTGTCGGCCACCCAGCCGCGCTGGCCGCGGATGCGCCCGCCGCGGACCGAGAAGATCTGCACGGCGACCTCGAGCGGGTCGTCGACGAAGCCGAGGACGTCGGCGTCGGTGCCGTCGCCGAGCACGACCGTCTGCTTCTCGAGCGCGCGGCTCAGGGCACCGAGGTCGTCGCGGAACTTCGCGGCGAGCTCGTACTCCTGGTTCGCCGCGGCCTCCTTCATGCGCTGCTCGATGGAGCGCGTGAACCCGGCGGTCTGCCCGCCCATGAACGCCATGAAGTCGTCGACGATGCCGCGGTGCTCCTCGGGCGTGACCCGCCCGACGCACGGTGCCGCGCACTTGCCGATGTCGCCGAGCAGGCACGGCCGACCGATGCCCTGGGCGCGACGGTAGACGCCGGCCGAGCACGAGCGCATGGGGAAGACCCGCAGCAGCGTGTCGACCGTGTCGCGGATGGCCCACGCGTGGCCGTAGGGACCGAAGTAGCGCACGCCCTTGCGCTGGGCACCGCGCATCACCTGGACGCGCGGCACCTCCTCGCCGACCGTGACCGCGAGCCAGGGGTAGCTCTTGTCGTCCCGGTACTTGACGTTGAAGCGTGGGTCGAACTCCTTGATCCACGTGTACTCGAGCTGGAGCGCCTCGACCTCGGTGGTGACCACCGTCCAGTCGACCGACGCGGCCGTGGTGACCATGCGAGCCGTGCGCTCGTGCAGCCCCGCGACGTCCTGGAAGTAGCTGTTGAGCCGCGCCCGCAACGACTTGGCCTTGCCGACGTAGATGACCCGACCCTGCGCGTCGCGGAAGCGGTAGACCCCCGGCTCGACCGGTATCTCCCCCGGCGCCGGCCGGTAGGTCGCTGGATCCGCCACGCCCCCACCCTACGAGCCCCCACCGACACACCCGTCCGTCCGCCTCCGTCCCAGCGATTCCCATCAACTGATGGGAATCGCGAGCTCACCTCGGGATTCCTCCACTCACCATGGAGGACCCTCCGAGGTGAGTGAGGAAGACCCATGGTGAGTGGCGCCATCCACAGGCGAGGCAGTGCCACCGAGCACCGTCCACAACCTCTCGAGGCGGTCTCGCAAAGACCGCCGCCTGCATCCAACCTCGGACCATGGACGACAGCCTTCGCCGCCTCGCAACGCTTCTCGGCGGCTACCTCCACCGCACGCACATCCTCGATCTCGGCGGGACCGACGCGATGATCGCCTCCGCACTCGCCACAGGCACCTTGCGCCGCATTCGCGTCGGGACCTACGTCTTCCGTGACGTCCACGACGCCCTGACACCGGAGGAGAAGCACGTGGTCCTCGCGAGGTCGGTCATCGACAAGTTCGAGCCCGGCTCGGTCGCACTCTCGCACCACAGCGCGGCCCTCACCCACGGCCTCGACGTCTACGGGGTGGACCTCGGCGTGGTGCACCTCGTCCGTCTCGACGGAGGCTGCGGTCGTCGCGAGGCGGGTGTGATCCACCATGACGTCCGTCCCGACGACGACCAGCTCGTGCAGCTGGACGGGCGACTCGTCGTCGACCCGGAGCGAGCCGTGTGGGAGGTCGCCTGCAGCGGCACCCGACAAGGAGCGCTCGTCATCATGGACTCTGCACTGCATCATCAGCTCCTGACGAAGCACGACCTCTCCGATCCCGACCATCGCTTCCAGCGATGGCCTCGATCACGTGTGGCGCGCCTGATGGGGCGTCTGGCAGACGGGGGCGCGGAGAACCCGGGCGAGACGTTGATGCGCTACCTCTGCTGGGAGAACGGGCTCCCTGCACCCGACACGCAGGTCGTGATCCTTCGGCCGGATGGTTCCTTCGTCGCGCGCACCGACCTGGGCTGGGAGCTCTACTGTCACTTAGGGGAGTTCGACGGGCTGCGCAAGTACTGGCGCGACCTTCGACGGGGTGAGGACGCCAGCGATGTCGTCGTCAGGGAGAAGATACGTGAGGACGCGATTCGCGAGCTCGGGAACGGCCTGAGCCGCGCAACGTGGGTGGAGGTCCAGCCGGAGTGGTCTGCTGACACGGCCACGCGAGTTCGCCGCGACCTCGAGCGGTCCCGCCGGCTCTACACGCGCTCGCGCACCCACATCGCCTGACACTGCGGCGAGCTCACCATGGGATTCCCTCGCTCACCCTCAAGTGCATCCCGTGGTGAGCGGGAGAGAACCATGGTGAGCTCGCGATTCCCATCAGGTGATGGGAATCGCGAACACCATCAGGTGAGGAGGGGGGCGAGGAACTGGCCGGTGTGGCTGGCCTTCACCGTGGCGACGTGCTCGGGGGTGCCCTCGGCGATGAGGGTGCCGCCGCCGGAGCCGCCCTCGGGGCCCATGTCGATGAGCCAGTCGGCCGTCTTGATGACGTCGAGGTTGTGCTCGATGACGACCACCGTGTTGCCGGAGTCGACCAGCCGGCCCAGGACCAGGAGGAGCTTGCGGATGTCCTCGAAGTGCAGGCCCGTGGTGGGCTCGTCGAGGACGTACAGCGTGCGACCGGTGGACCGCTTCTGCAGCTCCGAGGCCAGCTTGACGCGCTGGGCCTCGCCGCCCGACAGGGTCGGGGCGCTCTGACCGAGTCGCACGTAGCCCAGTCCGACGTCGACGAGCGTCCGCAGGTGGCGGGCGATCGCAGGGATGGCCTCGAAGAACTCGACGGCCACCTCGATCGGCATGTCGAGGACCTCGGCGATGGTGCTGCCCTTGTAGCGGACCTCGAGCGTCTCGCGGTTGTACCGCGCTCCGTGGCAGACCTCGCACGGCACGTAGACGTCGGGCAGGAAGTTCATCTCGATCTTGATCGTGCCGTCGCCGGAGCACGCCTCGCAGCGACCACCCTTGATGTTGAACGAGAAGCGACCCTGCTGGTAGCCGCGCATCTTGGCCTCGGGCGTCTGCGCGAACAGTTTGCGCACGTGGTCGAACACGCCGGTGTACGTGGCGGGGTTCGATCGCGGTGTGCGACCGATGGGCGACTGGTCGACGTGGATGATCTTGTCGATCTGCTCGGCGCCGCTGATGGAGCGGTGACGGCCCGGGATGGTGCGCGCGCCGTAGATCTGGCGAGCCAGCGAGGTGTAGAGGATGTCGTTGACGAGCGTCGACTTGCCCGAGCCCGAGACGCCCGTGACCGCGACGAGCTGGCCGAGCGGGAACG
The DNA here is from genome assembly GCF_031843905.1 of Aeromicrobium sp. WCS2018Hpa-31. Lineage (NCBI taxonomy): Bacteria > Bacillati > Actinomycetota > Actinomycetes > Propionibacteriales > Nocardioidaceae > Aeromicrobium > Aeromicrobium sp. WCS2018Hpa-31. The sequence goes on from NZ_JAVTJF010000007.1 coordinate 213,156, forward strand.
TGACGTCGATGTCCTTGAGGTTGTGCTCGCGAGCACCGTGGATCGTGATCTCGCGATCCTTCTGACGCGGCCGACGGACCTCGGGGAGCGGGATCTTCTCCCGTCCGGAGAGGTACTTGCCGGTGATCGAGTCCTTGCTCTTGTAGAGGTCCTTGACGGGCCCGGACACGATGACCTGACCGCCGTGCTCGCCCGCGCCCGGTCCGATGTCGACGGCCCAGTCGGCGGCCCGGATGGTGTCCTCGTCGTGCTCGACGACGATGAGCGTGTTGCCCATGTCGCGCAGGCGCACGAGCGTCTCGATGAGCCGGTGGTTGTCGCGCTGGTGCAGGCCGATGGACGGCTCGTCGAGGACGTACAGGACGCCGACCAGGCCCGCACCGATCTGCGTGGCGAGCCGGATGCGCTGGGCCTCGCCGCCGGACAGCGACCCGGCCGCACGGTCGAGGCTGAGGTAGTCGAGGCCGACGTCGAGCAGGAAGCGAAGGCGCTCGTGGATCTCCTTGAGCACCCGTTCGCCGATCTGGCGCTCGCGGTCGGTCATCTCGAGGCCGGAGAGGTACTCGGCGGCCTCGGCGATCGAGAGGTTGCTGACCTCGGCGATGTTCTTGGGGCCCAGCTCGGGGTGGTTGACGAGGACGGCGCGGATGACCGGCTTGAGCCGGCTGCCGCCGCACTCGCCGCACGCGACCTCGCGCATGAAGCCCTCGAGCCGCTCGCGGTTGGTCTCGGACTCGGTCTCGGCGTAGCGACGCTCGATGAACGCGATCGCGCCCTCGAAGGCCGTGTAGTACGAGCGCTGACGTCCGTAGCGGTTCTTGTAGGTGACGTGCACCTTGTCGGGGTGGCCGTGCATGAGCACGTCCTGCACCTTCTGCGGCAGGTCGCCGTAGGGGGTGGACGTGGAGAAGCCCATCTCCTCGGCGAGCGCCTGGGTGATGCGCAGGAAGTACTCGGAGACCTGGTTGTAGCTCCACGGCGCGATGGCGCCGTCGGCCACCGACGCGGTCGGGTCGGGCACGACGAGCTCGGGGTCGACCTCCATGCGGGTGCCCAGGCCGTGGCACTCCGGGCACGCGCCGAACGGTGCGTTGAACGAGAACGAGCGGGGCTCCAGCTCGTCGACCGCGAGCGGGTGGTCGTTGGGGCACGCCAGCTTCTCGGAGAACCGGCGGATGCGGTGCGGGTCGTCCTCGGGCAGGTCCACGAAGTCGGCCAGGACCAGCCCGTCGGCGATGCCGAGCGCGGTCTCGACGGACTCGGTGAGCCGCTGCTGCATCGAGGCCTTGACCTGCAGACGGTCGACGACGACCTCGATCGTGTGCTTCTTCTGCTTGGCCAGCTTGGGCGGCTCGTCGGCGAGGTTGTGCACCTGGCCGTCGACGAGCGCCCGGCTGAAGCCCTGCTGCTGCAGCTGCTTGAACAGCTCGAGGTACTCGCCCTTGCGGCCGCGGATCACCGGCGCCAGCACCTGGAACCGGCTGCCCTCCTCGAGGGAGAGGATGCGGTCGACGATCTGCTGCGGCGTCTGGCGCGAGATCGGCTCGCCGCAGTCGGGGCAGTGGGCACGACCGGCGCGCGCGTAGAGCAGGCGGAGGTAGTCGTAGACCTCCGTGATGGTGCCGACCGTGGACCGTGGGTTCTTCGACGTGGACTTCTGGTCGATCGAGACCGCCGGGCTCAGGCCCTCGATGAAGTCGACGTCGGGCTTGTCCATCTGCCCGAGGAACTGGCGCGCGTACGCCGACAGCGACTCGACGTACCGACGCTGCCCCTCGGCGAAGATCGTGTCGAAGGCGAGCGACGACTTGCCCGAGCCCGACAGGCCGGTGAAGACGATGAGCGAGTCACGTGGGAGGTCGAGGGAGACGTCCTTGAGGTTGTGCTCGCGCGCTCCGCGCACGACGATGCGGTCCGACGTCACGGACATCCCTCCGAGGTTCCGGCAGCAGGTGTAGGCATACGTCTCGAGCCTAGTGGCGACCGCCGACAGAAACACCTCGAGCGACGGTGACCTCACCCACCAGGGGTCAGACCTGGTTGACCTGCCCGGCCTGCGCGAGCATGCCCAGCACCACGAGCACCAGCAGCACGATGCCGACGGCGAGCAGAACGCCGCCCTTCTGTCCCGCCGTCGTCGTCCTGCGGCGCCTCGCGACGACGATGATCGCGATCGGGACGGTGAGGAAGAGCACGAGCCCGATCAGTCGTCCTGCCAGCTCTGCGCCGTCCACGTCTGCCCCCTCGTCCCACGAGCGGGCGAGCCCCGTCCGCCTAGGATCACAGCATGACGTACACGGGTGAGGTCGAGGTCGGCGGTCCCGCCGACGTCCAGCACGCAGGTGACCTGCGGATCACGAAGCTCGCGGTGGGCGAGATGAGCAACAACGCCTACCTGCTGCGGTGCGAGCTGACCGGCGAGCAGGTGCTCGTCGACGCCGCCGCCGAGCCGGAGCGGCTCCTCGAGCTGGTCGGTGACGACGGCCTGGCCCGCGTCGTCACCACCCACCGCCACGGCGACCACTGGCAGGCGCTCGCCGCCGTCGTCGAGGCCACGGGATCCGAGACGGTGGCCGGCGAGAACGACGCCGAGGGCATCGACGTGCCCACCGACCGGCTGGTCTCGACCGGCGCGCGCGTCCGCGTCGGCTCGTGCGAGCTGGAGGTCACCGAGGTCGTGGGGCACACGCCCGGCTCGATCGTGCTGGCCTACGACGACCCCGACGGCGTCGTGCACCTGTTCGTCGGCGACGACCTCTTCCCCGGCGGTGTGGGCAAGACCTGGTCGCCCGAGGACTTCGCCACGCTGATCGACGAGGTGGAGACCAAGATCTTCGGCCGCCACCCCGACGACACGCACGTCTACCCCGGCCACGGCAACGACACGACCCTCGGCGCGGAGCGCCCACACCTCCCGGAGTGGAGAGATCGCGGATGGTGATGCATGGATGAGGTCAGCCCCGACCCGCCAGAGCTCGATCCAGCAGTTCTGAGCAGCATCAGCGAGCACGCGAAGCGCGTCGCGACGTGGTTGGAGCAGGAACAGGCAGAAGCCGCGCGCCACGGACATCCGTCCGACTCGTTGCAGGAACAGATCGCAGGCTGGCAGTTCGTCGCCGACGCGATGCAGGAGTGGGGTTCCTGACGCGTCGTACGTGTCCGTCAGTACGACCGGGACGACCTCGACCTGACGTGGTGCCTCCACTCGCCTGCGGGAACGCTCCGCGGTGCCTACGCTCCTCGGATGAGGTCGATCGCCGCCGCGTCCATGGTCCTGGTGCTCGCGAGCGCGTGCTCGATCGGTGGTGGGTCCGACGACCCCGACGCCTCCCAGCAGGCCTTCGACCGGACGTGCTCGCTCGTGCGCTCGGGCGTGGCGGCGTTCAACGAGAACGACTACGCCGAGACGGTCGAACGGTTCGAGGCGGCGCTGGAGCCCGCCCGGGACCTCGTAGAGGTCAGTGACGACGAGCGCGCCGACGAGCTGCTCGAGGCCGTCGAGTACTACGCGACCCTGCCGGCGAAGGACTACCGCAAGGCGTTCGAGAGCTCACCGGAGTTCAAGCGCCACCAGGCGACGACGCTCGGCCAGTGCGGCGACGCGCAGCCGGAGGACTCCCCCGGCCAGGAGTCCGAGGCCTGACGTCGGACCGGCGGTCGCTCAGAAGGTGACCGGCAGCTCGTCGACGCCGTAGACGAACGACAGCTGCCGGAACGTCAGGTCCGACTCCGGCACCGCGAGGGCGAGGTCGGGGAAGCGACGAAGCAGGCGAGGGAACACCGTCCGCAGCTCGATGCGGGCCAGCTCGGCGCCGATGCAGCGGTGGATGCCGTGGCCGAAGGCGAGATGAGCGCTGCGCGGCACGCGGAAGGGGTCGAACTCCTCCGGTTCGTCGCCGGCGCCGACCGGGTCGCGGTTCGCCGCACTGAGCGACGCGAGCAGCACGTCGCCCTTGCGGATCCGCCGACCGAAGAGCGTCATGTCCTCCTTGGCGAAGCGCGGGAACGCGACCTGCACGACGGCGAGGTAGCGCAGCAGCTCCTCCACCACCTTCTCGACGTCCTGCGACGTGCCGTTGCGCACCAGAGCCGCGTGCTTCTCGTCGCGCATCAGCACGATGGTGCCGAGCGCGATCATGCCGGCGGTGGTCTCGAAGCCACCGGTGAACACGCCGTCGGCGAGCCCGGCGAGGTCGACGTCGCTGATGGCGTCGCCCTCGGAGCGGATGATCTGGCCGATCAGGCCGGGGCCGGGCTCCAGCCGCTGTCGGGCGACGGCCTCGAAGAGGAACTCCCGCTGCGCCGACACCGCGCCGAAGGCGGCAGCCGCTCCGTTCGTCGCGTCGAAGCGCGCGCTGCCCAGCGCGGCGAAGGCCTCGCGGTCCTCGTAGTCGAGACCGAGCAGGGCACAGATCGTCTGGAAGGGCACCGGGAAGGCGAGGTGCTTCGCCAGGTCGCCGGGTGAGCCGGAGGCCTCGAAGGAGTCGAGTGCGTCGTCGACGATGTTCTCGATGACCGGACCCAGCCGGGAGAGCCGACGCATCGTGAACTCGGGCGTGACGATCTTGCGCAACCGGGTGTGCAGCGGCGGATCGGTGAAGCCCAGCCCGCCGATGTCGTCGGACGTGGCCGGGCCGTCGCCGTGGAACAGGTGCCGGATGTCGTTGGAGTAGGCCCCGCGGTCGGTGAGCACGGTACGGGTCTCGTCGTACCCCGAGACGAGGTAGGCGTTGAAGGAGAACGGCAGGGCCAGCTTGTGCAGGCGCTCCTGGCCGCGGATCTCGGCCAGCCGCGGCAGCGGGTCGGTGCCGTCGCGCTGGAGGGGGACCTTGGTCTCCTCGGGGATGAAGGACATGCGCGAGAGGTCGATGCCCTTGCGGCGTATGCGGCGGACGACGACGCTCCCCAACCACGAGCTGAGCCGTGCGCGTACGTCCATCACCCCACAGAACCTACTACTGGTGTTGCGCTGGAGGCGGAGCCGGAGGAAGGTGTCCTCCAAACTCTGCTTCGGGGCGCAGCGCTCCGGGGGTGACGACGCGAGGGAGCCACATGAGCACCGACACCGCTGGGGTCCAGGAACCGACCGAGCTCCGCCGGGTCATGGGACCCAAGCTGCTGCTGCTCTTCATCGTCGGCGACATCCTGGGTGCGGGCATCTACGCGGTGACCGGACAGATGGCCGGCAAGGTCGGCGGCCTCGTGTGGCTGCCGTTCCTCCTGGCCTTCGTCGTGGCCTCCATGACGGCCCTCTCCTACCTCGAGCTGGTCACGAAGTACCCACAGGCCGCGGGCGCCGCGCTGTACGCACACAAGGCCTTCGGGATCCACTTCGTGACGTTCCTCATCGCCTTCGCGGTCGTCTGCTCGGGCATCACCAGCGCCTCGACGTCGGCCAAGACGCTCGCCGACAACTTCACCGGCGGTCTGCTGATCAACGGCTGGATCGACGCCGAGGTGGGAAGCGGGACGATCGTCGCGATCGCCATGGGCTTCATGGTCCTGCTCGCGATCATCAACCTGCGTGGCGTCGGCGAGAGCGTGAAGTTCAACGTCGTGCTGACGATCGTCGAGCTCGCCGCGCTGTCGATCGTCATCGGCGTGGGCTTCTACGCCATGACCCGCAACGGCGCCGACCTCGGCGAGATCGTCACGTTCCGCGACTACGACGACCGCGGGCTCTTCCTGGCCGTCACCGCCGCCACGTCGATCGCGTTCTTCGCCATGGTCGGCTTCGAGGACGCGGTCAACATGGTCGAGGAGGTCAAGGAGCCGAACAAGATCTTCCCCCGCACCATGCTCACCGGTCTGGGCATCGCCGTCATCCTCTACATGCTGGTCGCCGTCTCGGTCGTGGCGGTGCTCACCGCCCCCGAGCTGAAGAACATCGCCGACTCCGAGGGACGCGCGCTGCTCGAGGTGGTGTCGAAGGGCGCACCCGACTTCCCGATCGACCGGGTGTTCCCGTTCCTGGCCGTGTTCGCCGTGGCCAACACCGCGCTCATCAACATGCTCATGGCGAGCCGGCTCCTCTACGGCATGGCCAGGCAGGGGGTGCTCCCCCGCCAGCTCGGAGCGGTGCTGCCCGGACGGCGCACCCCGTGGGTCGCCGTCGGGTTCTCGACGGTCCTGGCTCTGGGCCTGATCTTCTACGTCACCCGCGACGCCGACAGCAACGTGGTCGCGAACCTCTCGAACGTGACCGCGTTCCTGCTCCTGTGCGTGTTCGCGATCGTCAACGTCGCGTGCCTCATCCTGCGGCGCGACACCACCGGCGCCGAGCGGAACCACTTCATGTCGCCGGGGGTCCTGCCCGCCGTGGCCGCCTTCCTGTGCCTCTTCCTCGCCGGCCCGTGGGTCGACCGCGACCCCGAGGTCTACAAGATCGCCGGGGCGCTCATGCTCATCGGCATCGCCCTGTGGGTCGTCACGTACTTCATCAACAAGGCCACCGGCACGGCCGACAGCTCGTTCGAGGACGTCGAGGGCCTGGGTGGCTGACGGCTCCACCACCCTCGTCGTCGCCGGCTGGCTCCGTGTCGACGCCGCCCACCGCGACGCGTACGTGGACGCGTGCCGTCACGCCGTCGAGCTCGCCCGGCGTGCACCCGGGTGTTTGGCCTTCGCCGTCACGGCCGACAGCGTCGACCCCGGCCTCGTCGTGGTGCACGAGCAGTGGACCGACGAGTCCTCGCTGATGGCGTTCCGCGCGCTCCCCGACGACGGCGAGGCCGGCGGGACCGCCCTCCCCGACGTGCTGGACGCCCACGTGCGGCGCTACCACGTGAGCGGGGAGGGCCCGGCCTAGCCGGACCCTCCCCGCGTCGTGCTGCGTGCCGCTACTGGTCGCCGCGCCGGGCGTCCTTCTCCGGCGTCTCGTCGACGTCGGGCGTGGCCTGCTCGTGGGCCTCGTGGCCGTCGGCCTTGGGGGCCGCGTGGTCCTTGACGCGCTCCGGGTACTTGTTGGCGTACCAGAGGCTGGCCGCCGCGGTGGTGCCGAGGATGACGATGATCGCGCCGAGGCTCGCCAGCGTCGGGATCTCCGGGACGGGGACGTGCTCGCCGCCGTTGATGAACGGCAGCTCGTTCTCGTGCAGGGCGTGCAGCAGCAGCTTCACGCCGATGAAGGCCAGCAGCACCGACAGGCCCTGCGACAGGAACACCAGGCGCTTGAGCAGGTCGCCCAGCAGGAAGTAGAGCTGGCGCAGGCCCATCAGGGCGAAGACGTTGGCCGTGAACACGAGGTACGGCTCGCGGGTCAGGCCGTAGATGGCCGGGATCGAGTCCAGCGCGAACAGCAGGTCCGTGGTGCCGAGGGCGATGATCACGAGGGCCATCGGCGTGAGGGCGCGCCGGCCGTTCTCCTTCACGACGAGCTTGAGGCCGTCCCAGCGGTCCGTCAGGTTGAAGCGGCGGCGGGCCAGCCGGACGACGGCGTTCTCGGCGTCGTCGTCGTGGTCGGTGTCGCGGATCAGCTGGATGGCCGTGTAGATGAGGAACGCGCCGAACAGGTAGAAGACCCACGAGAAGTTGTTGATCGCCACGGCGCCGACGGCGATGAAGATCGCCCGGAAGACCAGGGCGATGATGATGCCCACCATCAGCGCTTCCTGCTGGTACTTCCGCGGCACGTTGAAGCTCGCCATGATGATGATGAAGATGAACAGGTTGTCGATCGACAGGCTGTACTCGGTCAACCAGCCGGCGAAGAACTCCACGCCGTACTGGGACCCGTGGTACGTGAACGTCCAGATGCCGAAGGCGATCGCCAGGCCGACGTAGATGCTCAGGTAGGTGGCGCACTCCTTCATCGACGGCTCGTGCGGCTTGCGCGCCACGACGAACACGTCGAAGAGGATGATGGCGATGGTCACACCGACGGTGATGGACCACTCCATGGTCGAGACGTTCACTCAGGTTCCTCCGGTCGACAGACGTGTACCGGAGGTCTCTTCCACCCCGGGAGCGGTCCCCCGGAGTCCGCAGCACCGGACGGTCGGACGACCACCGTGATGACGACACTGCAGCGAAGGAATACTCCCCTCCGCCGGACATTCTTGCAGGAGCGCGCGACGGGGCGCACGTCGAGTCGGTGTGACGTCGTGCGTCCTGTCAGCTCACGCTCGTGCAGGTCGCGTCGCCGAACCCGGAGTAGTCCGACCGGCTCCCCCGCTGCACCGCGGCCCCCCACTGGCTCAGCGCGGTCGGGACACCGGCTGCGGCGTCGTCGATGGCCCCGGTGAACGCCACGTACGTCGCCCACGGGTCCTCACCGTCCGCGGACGTCGCTCGCAGCACCTCGCCGGCCGCGTGGTCGGGCGTGCCACCACCGCCGGCGGCCATCGTGCCCGCGATGCGGTCGACCAGGGCGGGCTGGGCCTGCTCCATCCATGCCGCCACGTCGTCGGCCTCCGCGAGACCCTTCAGCCGCAGGACGTCACGCGCGAAGCGTCGGCCGTCGCCGTCGGTGTTGAACCAGTCGGCAGCGACCTCGAGGGCGTCGGACCGGATGGTCGCGAGGTCCTCGGAGTCCAGGCCGAGCACGAGGTTGACCGAGCCCGAGACCTCGGCCGGGCGGCCGGCGAAGGACTGGTTGTACGTCGAGGCGACGGCCGAGCTCACGTCGCGCACGCGGATGGCGGCCTCGATGCCGCGGGCCCGCCCGTCGGCTCCGAACACCTCGCCGAAGCGGAGCCGTCCCTGGCGGGAGTCGATCGAGCGGGTGAGGGTGACTGCGCCGTCACCGTCCTCGCGAACCGTCCGCTCGACCCCCGCGGCGAAGAACGAGGGCGGGACGTCGAGGCGGCCGGAGTCCAGCGTCCGTGCCCGCGCCGTGGCGGGCGCACCACCGGTGACCAGCGACGTCGCGCGCACGGCCTTCGACCCCTCGGCCGGCAGCTCGCCGTCGAGCAGCGCCGCGTACGCCTCCCGCCCGGGGTCGCCGGAGAGGTCGAGGACGACCTGACGCAGGGCGAAGGTAGGCAGGTCCTTCTCCGGCGCGACCTCGGCGTGCGCGTCGGTGACAGCAGGCCACAGCACGGTGGTCCGCTCGACGGCGGCCGCGGTCCCGATCGTCACGACGACGTCGTCGGAGCCGATCGGCGTGATCGCCACGGCCACCTCGTCGCCCCCGCCGCCCGGCAGGTCCTCGGCGAGCCCGCGCAGGGGCGACGCGTCGCCGGCCGCCTCGAACGCGTCGGCCTCGAGGACCAGCGAGCCCCCCGGCGGGATCTGCACCGGGTCGTCGGAACCGGGCAGGCCGGAGGAGGGCGGGTCGTCGTCCACGTAGCCGGCCGGCACCACCAGTCGAAGGTTCTTCGTGAGTCCCGCCGTGCCGTCGACCAGGTCGTAGCTCAGGGAGGTCCAGGCCACCTCGCGGGAGTCCTTGGCGGTGGCACCGACGTCCACCGACGTGGCCTCGCCCGAGTCGTCGGGCGTGCTCCGGTCCCATCGCCAGCGACCGTCCACCCGCTGCGGCCAGCCGGAGAAGAGGTCGTCCCCGGCGGTCGGGAACGCCTGGATGACCGCCGCCTCGAGCGGTGTGCTGAGGCCGATCTCCTGCGGGTCGACCCGCAGGCAGACGGGCGAGCGTTCCTTCGTCTCGACGACCGGCTCGGCTGCGGCGGACACCGACGACCGCTCCCCGACCGTGCCCGTCCCCACCAGGGTCGCGCCGACCAGACCCCCCAGCACGATGCCGCCGGCGATCATGCGGCTCACGGACTCGAACGTCAGCGCGTCGAGCTCGTCACGCCACCTCATGGGCACATCCTGCCCCCTGCCACCGCGGCGCGCGCGGGGACCCGAGAAAGACGTTCAGGACCGGTCGCCCAGCTCGACTGCGACACGGCGTCGGAACTCGTCGGCATCGACCGTGTTCCCGGGGTCCCACTTGCCGGCGGTGCTGGTCTCGGAGTGGTAGCGCACGTGGTCGGCGCCGGTGCCGAACCGGGCCACGATCACCGCCGCGGCGCGCACCGCCGCCTCACCCTGCTGAGCGGTGGGTCGCTGGCCGTACGGCTCCTGAGGTGCGTAGTCGATCTCGATGCCGACGTAGGACGCGTTGCCGTCACCGGCGGGCATGGGGCCGCTGGAGCGCGCCTCGCCCGCGTGGTTGGCCCGCCCTGCTGCGATCACGTGGCACACGGCGTCGCGGTCGATGAGCAGGTGGCACAGGGGGCCGCGCAGTCCGGTCCTGCCGTCGACCACGGTGTCCAGCGCGGGGTGCGGGTCGGCGGTGGTGGCACGGAACGCCGTGTGGTGCACGAGCACGCCCGACGGGTCGAACGCCCACGGGCGGCCGCGGTCCGCCCAGCCCTCGGTGGCCTCGACCTGCAGCCCGGCGTCACGCAGTGCGGTGGGCAGCCACGTGAGCTCGACCTTGCGGCGGCCGGGGATCGGCAGGTCGCGGACGTAGGGCATGCGGTCCAGGAGGGCGAGACCCCCGATGGTGGCGGTCGCCGCCAGCGCGCCGCCGAGCAGCACCCGACGACTGGTGCCCCCCGAGCCGGGCTCGAGTCGGGGCCGCGGTGTGTCGTCCGTCTGCTGCATGGCGGCTCCCTGGGCTCGTGTCCCTCGCCCGGGACCATCCGACGCCTCGACGCTACGGGGCTGCGGCAACACCTGCAGAACGACCCGCCGCGCCGTGCTGCTCGACGTCGAGGGTGAACGTGATCGACGACGCGTCCAGCCACCGGTGCCAGGACGGGTGGGCGAAGGCGTCGGGCGGGGCGGTCTGCGGCTCGATGCAGACGGCGTGCTCGGGTCGGGTGTAGACGACCCACCACGGTGCGTCGCTGCTGAGCCGCAGGGTGAGCGTGTCGCCCCAGCGGATCGACGGCGGCCGCTGCAGCGCGAAGCAGTCGTCCCACGGCTCGCCCACCGGCTCGACGAACCGGCCCGTGGGGAGCATCGCGTCGCCGCGCTCGACCATGCGCTCGGGAGCGACGTCGTGGACCGCCTCGGAGCCGTCGGCGAGCCTGCGGCGGAACCAGGGGTGGAACCCGAGCGAGGCCCCGGGGCCCGCACCGTCCCACCCGAGCGTGCAGGTGAGTCGTGAGGCGGTGAGGGCGTAGCGGAGGGTCGCCGTGCCCGCGACCGGCCACGGATCGCCGAGCTCGGTCTCGAAGGCGAGGTCGTCGACCTGCGTCCAGACGGCGTCGCGTCCGAGACCGTGCAACGCGTTGCCGTCGTCGGCCGTCGGCAACCGGTGCCGGACGCCCCCGTGCTCCACGACGCCGTGGCCGATCCGGCCCGCCCACGGGACCATGGGGTAGCTGCCCCGGGTGATCGTGTCGGGCACTCCGGGCACCGGCTGCGTCGCGATGAGCTCCAGCCCGGCCACCGTGAACGAGACGAGTCGCGCCCCGTGGTCGGGATCGATCTCGACCGCGAGCGGCCCCTCGACGGCCCGCACCGTCACGCGTGCGCCTCGAGCATGCCGCGCAGCTCCTTCTTGAGCTCGCCGATCTCGTCGCGCAGACGGGCCGCCACCTCGAACTGCAGGTCGGCCGCGGCGGCGTGCATCTGCTCGCTGAGCTGCTCGATGAGGGCGGCGAGGTCGGCCGACGGCAGGTCCGCCAGCCCGGCGGTGTGCTGTCCGAGCGGCACGGGCGCACCGCGTCGCTTGTGGTCGCCCGTGGCCGCGAGCAGGGTGGCGGTGTCGGCGTCCTCGCGCGCGAGCATGTCGGTGATGTCACCGATCTTCTTGCGCAGCGGCTGCGGATCGACCCCGCGCTCGACGTTGTAGGCGACCTGCTTCTCGCGACGTCGGTTGGTCTCGTCGATTGCCAGGGCCATGGAGTCCGTGATCCGGTCGGCGTACATGATCACCTGGCCGGAGACGTTGCGCGCGGCTCGACCGATCGTCTGGATCAGGGAGCGCCCCGACCGCAGGAAGCCCTCCTTGTCCGCGTCGAGGATGGCGACCAGGCTCACCTCGGGCAGGTCGAGTCCCTCGCGCAGGAGGTTGATCCCCACCAGCACGTCGTACTCCCCCATGCGCAGCTCACGCAGCAGCTCGACGCGACGCAGCGTGTCGACCTCGCTGTGCAGGTAGCGGGTGCGGATGCCGGCCTCGAGGAGGTAGTCGGTGAGGTCCTCGGACATCTTCTTGGTGAGCGTGGTGACGAGGACGCGCTCGTTCTTCTCGACCCGGTCGCGGATCTGCGCGATGAGGTCGTCGATCTGGCCCCGGGTCGGCTTGACGATCACCTCGGGGTCCACCAGGCCCGTGGGACGAATGATCTGCTCGACGACCTCGCCGCCGGTCTTCTCCATCTCGTAGGTGCCCGGCGTGGCCGAGAGGTAGACGGTCTGCCCGATGCGCTCCAGGAACTCGCCCCACGTGAGGGGCCGGTTGTCCATGGCACTGGGCAGGCGGAACCCGTGCTCGACGAGCGTGCGCTTGCGCGACATGTCGCCCTCGTACATCGCGCCGATCTGCGGCACGGTCACGTGGGACTCGTCCAGGACGAGGAGGAAGTCCTCCGGGAAGTAGTCGAGCAGGCAGTTCGGCGCCGTCCCCGGAGCACGCCCGTCCATGTGGCGCGAGTAGTTCTCGATGCCGGCGCACGTACCGACCTGCTGCATCATCTCGATGTCGTAGGTGGTGCGCATGCGCAGCCGCTGCGCCTCCAGCAGGCTGCCCTGGCCCTCGAGCTCGGCCAGCCGCTCGGCCAGCTCGATCTCGATGCTCTCGATCGCCCGCGTCATGACGTCGGGGCCCACGGTGTAGTGCGTCGCGGCCCCGACGTAGAGCTCGGTGTCCTCGCTGAGGACCTCGCCCGTGAGCGGGTGCAGCGTCATGAGCCGCTCGATCTCGTCGCCGAAGAACTCGATGCGGACCGCCATCTCCTGGTAGACGGGGAAGATCTCGAGGGTGTCGCCCTTGACCCGGAACGTGCCGCGCGTGGGTGCGACGTCGTTGCGCACGTACTGCGCCTGGACCAGGGAGCGGAGCAGCTCCTCGCGCGGCTTCTCCTCGCCGACCTTGAAGCCGATCATCCGCTCGGTGTACTCCTGCGCCGAGCCGAGGCCGTAGATGCAGGACACCGTGGCGACCACGATGACGTCGCGTCGGGTGAGCAGCGACCAGGTGGCGGAGTGGCGCAGCCGCTCGACCTCCTCGTTGATCGAGGAGTCCTTCTCGATGTAGGTGTCGGTCTGCGGGACGTAGGCCTCGGGCTGGTAGTAGTCGTAGTAGGAGACGAAGTACTCCACCGCGTTGTGGGGTAGCAGCTCCCGCAGCTCGGTGGCGAACTGGGCGGCGAGCGTCTTGTTGGGGAGCATCACGAGCACCGGACGCTGCAGACGCTCTGTGAGCCAGGCGGTGGTGGCGGTCTTGCCGGTGCCGGTGGCGCCCATGAGCACGACGTCCTGCGTGCCCGACTCGATGCGCTCCTGCAGGGCCTGGATCGCGGCCGGCTGGTCGCCGGCGGGCTCGTACTCGGACACGACGGAGAACGGCGCGACCTGACGGCGCAGCGCGGACTTGGGCCTCATGTCGTCCACCGTACGACCCACCACCGACAGCGGCATCGCTCCTGCCGCGGGGCCGTGATCGGCCACACCTAGGATGCATGCATGTCTGCATCGGAGACGAGCACGGGCGAGACCCACGACGAGGGTGGGACGACGTCCGCCCCCACGGTGGGCGCCCCGCGCGGGCCCCGGTCCCGCACCGAGCAGCGACGCGCCGCACGCTCGGCGGAGATCGTCGCCGCCACCAGGGCGCTCTTCGACGAACGCGGCGTGCGCGAGGCGCAGATCGAGGACATCGCCAAGGCCGTCGGCATCAACCGGGCGATCATCTACCGGCACTTCTCCAGCAAGGAGGAGCTGTTCGCGGTGACCCTCCTGGGCTACCTGACCGAGCTCGACGAGGCACTGGCGCCGGGTGACGACCCGGACCGCACGGGCCCCCAGCGCCTCGACGCGCTCGTGCGGGCCTTCTTCGGCTACGGACTCGAGCACCCGGCCTTCGTCGACTGTGCGCAGACGCTGCTGCGTCGGCGCGGCGTCGAGCTGATGGAGGAGGTCAGCGAGGACGTGATGATCCGGCTCGGCACCGCCATGAGCGCCTGCCTCGGCCACGTGGTGCGGGTCCTCGAGGCCGGGGACGCCGAGGGCGAGTTCGCCGTGGCCGACCCGAACCTCCTCGCCAACATCCTCTACACGCAGGGCCTCGGTGCCCTGAACCTGGCGCACCTGCAGATCTCCGTCCGCGAGCACATCTCCGGGCTCCCCGTCGTGGACCCGGTCGTGACCGACGACCTCCTCGACCACCTGCTGCGCGGCGCCCTCGCGATGGCGCGAGGCCGCTGACCCACCTCGTCCCGCAGGACGCACGCCCGACGCGAAGGACCCCCACGACAGGACCCCCACGGCTGGGCCGTGGGGGTCCTGTCGTCGGTGCCGAAGGGTCAGGCGCCCTCGAGGATGGCGACGACGCCCTGGCCGCCGGCCGCACAGATCGAGATGAGACCGCGGCTGCCCGGGCCCTTCTCGTGCAGCAGCTTGGCCAGATTGGCGACGATCCGCGCACCGGTGGCAGCGAAGGGGTGCGCTGCGGCGAGCGAGGATCCCTTCACGTTCAGCCTGCTGCGGTCGATCGAGCCGAGCGGGACGTCCAGGCCCAGACGCTCCTTGCAGAAGTCGGGGTCCTCCCACGCGGCGAGGGTCGAGAGCACCTGGCCGGCGAAGGCCTCGTGGATCTCGTAGTAGTCGAAGTCCTGCAGGGTGAGCCCGTTGCGGGCGAGCATGCGCGGCACGGCGTACGCCGGGGCCATGAGCAGGCCCTCGGCACCGCTCACGTAGTCGACGGCCGCCGTCTCGTAGTCCACGAAGTACGCACGGGGCGTCCAGCCGCGACGCTGCGCCTCCTCCTCCGAGGCGAGCAGTGCCACGGAGGCACCGTCGGACAACGGGGTGGAGTTGCCGGCGGTCATGGTCGCCTCGTCGCCGAGCTGCTTGCCGAAGACCGGCTTGAGCTTGGCGAGCTTCTCGACCGTCGAGTCCGGGCGCAGGTGGTTGTCCTTGGTGACGCCGTTGAACGGCGTGACCAGGTCGTCCTGCCAGCCGGCGTCCCACGAGGCGGCGAGGTTCTGGTGCGAGGCCGCCGCGAGCTCGTCCTGGGCCTCGCGGGTGATGCCCCAGGCATGGGTCGTGATCGCCTGGTGGTCACCCATCGACAGCCCGGTGCGGGGCTCGGCGTTGCGGGGCTGGTCGGGGGCGAGGTAGCCGGGACGGATCTTTGCGATGGCGGCGAGACGACCCTTGTTGTCCTTGGCGTTGTTGGCCTCGATGAGGATCTTGCGCAGCTTGTCCCCCACGGCCAGCGGGGCGTCGGACGTGGTGTCCGTGCCGCCGGCGATGCCGGACTCGATCTTGCCGAGCGAGATCTTCGCGGCGACCTGGAACGCGGCCTGCAGACCGGTGCCGCACGCCTGCTGGATGTCCTCGGCGGGCGTCTCGGGCGAGAGCTTGGACCCGAGGACCGTCTCGCGCGCCAGGTTGAAGTCGCGGCTGTGCTTGAGCACGGCGCCGGCGACGACCTCGCCGACCTTCTCGCCCTCGAGGTCGTAGCGCTCGACGAGACCGTCGAGTGCTGCCGTGAGCATGTCCTGGTTGGAGACGTTCTGGTAGACCGTGTTCGACCGGGCGAACGGGATCCGGTTGCCGCCGACGACGACGACCTTGCGGACGGTCTGCTCGCTGCCGGAGGCGCCGGCCGCAGCCGCGCTCGTCGCGGCCTTCGTGCCGGCGGTCTTGGTCGCGGCGTTCTTGGCAGCGGGGGCCTTCTTGGCCGGTGACTTCTTCGCGGCCGTCTTCTTCGCGGGGGTGTTCTCCGCCATGGCGCGTGCTCCTTGCGCTTCGGGGTGGGCGAGGTGGTGGTGCGGGTCGTGCGACACCGGGCTGGTGCGTGCGGGACGATGGTGCCACGCGGCAGGGTGAGCCGACAGCCCGCGAGGGTCCCGGCCAGGGCCGAGACCGTGCGGTGTGCGCCTCACCACGCCCGGTGGACGCGGTTGTCACTCCAAGTTACAGTTCACGTGCGATTCCAGATACCGATGGTATGCGAGAGATAGGACACACACCCTGATGAGCGATCGTTACCAGGACCTGGCCCACAACCCGATCGGCAAGTTCCTCGTGAAGAACCTGGGACTGCCGAACCCTCCGTACCTGGAGCGCTACGACGGCGGCCCGTTGGTCGACGGCACCGTCCTCACCGGCACGGCGAAGGCCGGGACGGTCTCCAAGGCGATCACCGCGGCGCTCAAGGCCGACAAGATCGAGGCCACGGGCGTGCCCGCCCAGGGCAAGCGCTACAAGGGCCTCGTGTTCGACGCGACGGGCATCTCCGACGCCGCCGGGCTGGTGGCGCTCCAGGAGTTCTTCACCCCGGTGCTCCGTCAGCTGCAGGGCTGTGGCCGGATCGTCGTCGTCGGCTCCGTCCCCGAGGACGCCTCCACCGAGGGTGCGCGGGTCGCCCAGCGTGCCCTCGAGGGCTTCACCCGCTCGCTCGCCAAGGAGGTCGGGGCCGGCAGCACGGCCAACCTCGTCTACCTCGCGAAGGGCGCCGAGAAGTCCATTGCCTCGACGCTCGGCTTCCTCCTCTCCGCCAAGTCCGCCTACGTGTCGGGCCAGGTCGTCCGCATCGGCTCCACCGGCATCACGAAGGTGACCGAGCCGACGGACCTCCAGAAGCCGCTCGCCGGCAAGGTCGCGCTCGTCACGGGCGCCTCGCGCGGCCTCGGCGAGGCCGACATGCGCACCCTCGCCCGCGACGGGGCCACCGTCATCGGCCTCGACGTCCCGCCGCTCGAGGGCGACCTCAAGGCCCTCGCCGAGGAGCTGGGCGGCGGCTACATCGTGGGTGACATCACCTCGCCCGACGCCCCTGCGACGATCGCCGCCTACGTCAAGGAGAACTACGGCGCGGTCGACGTCGTGGTGCACAACGCCGGCATCACGCGCGACAAGCGCCTGCGGAACATGAAGGCCGAGAACTGGCAGCTGGTGGTCGACATCTCGGTGGGCGCGCCCCAGCGGATCACCGACGAGCTGCTGGCCCAGGGCCTCGTCAACACCGGCGGCACGATCATCGGCATCGCGTCGATCGCCGGCATCGCGGGCAACAACGGCCAGACGAACTACGCATCGGCCAAGGCCGGCGTGATCGGCTGGATCCAGTCCCTCGCCGAGCGGGTCGCCGCCGACGGCATCACGGCCAACGTCGTCGCCCCGGGCTTCATGGAGACCGAGATGGTCAAGACCATCCCGCTCGGCATCCGCGAGGCCGGGCGCCGCATGAACTCGATGTCCCAGGGCGGGCTGCCGGTCGACGTGGCCGAGGCGATCGCCTGGTTCGCCAACCCGGGTTCGGGTGCCGTGAGCGGGAACGTCCTCGGCGTGAACGGCCAGATGCTGCTGGGGGCCTCGTGACCACCAGGCGCTTCGAGGACGCACCGTCCACGCTGCCTCTCATGCTGAAGGCCGCCCTGCCGGCCCTGCCCGTCGTGGGCTCGCTGCCGGGGGTCAAGCACGCGTCGGGCGCGGTGCCCGACCTCGTGCTGGAGCGCTCCGGCGTCGGCACGGACCCGGCACACCTCGAGCGCTACCTCGACGTGTGCGGCTTCCCGCACGTCGAGCACCTGCCCGCCACGTACCCGCACATGGCGGCGTTCGGCCTGCACATGGCACTCATGACGGACACCGCGTTCCCCTTCGCCCCGATGGGTCTGGTGCACCTGCGGAACCGCATCACGCAGCACCGTCCCATCGGCGTCGACGAGGTGTTCGACGTGTCCGTGCGGGCCGCCGACCTGCGACCGCACCCGAAGGGACGACTCGTCGACCTCCTCACGGCCGTCACGATCGACGGCGAGCTCGTGTGGGACGAGGTCACGACGCTCTTCTCGCGTGGTCGTGGCGGAGCGCCGGAGACGTCGCCCGCGCCCCTGGAGGGCGTGGAGGCTCCCCGGGGCGTCGTCCACTGGCGGCTCGCGGGTGACCTGGGCCGGCGCTACGGCGCGGTGTCCGGAGACCGCAACCCCATCCACTTGTACCCCGTCACCGCGAAGGCGTTCGGCTTCCCGAGCAACATCGCGCACGGCATGTGGACGAAGGCCCGCAGCCTGGCGGGCCTGCAGAACCGGCTCCCCGACGCGTTCAGCGTCGACGTGGAGTTCAAGAAGCCGGTGCTCCTGCCCACGACCGTGGTGTTCGGGTCGACGACCGGCGACGACGGCACCGACTTCGGGGTCCGTGCGCAGAAGAAGGACTCCACGCACCTGGTCGGACGCATCACCCCGTCCTGAGCGACAGACCGGGCAGTGACGTGACGGGCGTCTCGTCGTTGGACCTCCTGGACCCCAGGAGGAGCCCACCATGACCCGTCGCACCACACGTCGTCCCCTCGCCGTCGTCGCGGCCGCCCTGGCCGCGACGACGGCTGTCGCGCTCGCGAGCGTCCCCGCCTCCGCGGCGGCACCCTCGCCCGCCTCCGGTGCACCTGCCTGGTCGGTGGCCGCGGCAGCGGGACCCGCGCAGGCCACGGGTGCGTGGTCGCCACGTCCCGAGCAGTACCCGACGACGACCACCGAGCGCGACCTGGCGATCCCGATGTCCGACGGGACCGTCCTGAGGGGCAACCTCATGCGGCCGGTCGACGCCACCGGACGCGTCGAGACCCGTCGGCTCCCGGTGGTCGTCACCATCACCGCGTACAACAAGAACGTGCAGGACCAGGCCGGCGGCCTGGGTGGCGGCGACGGCTCCTACCTGGTCAAGCGTGGGTACCTGCAGCTGACCGTCGACGCCCGCGGGACGGGAAGCTCGGCCGGGACCTGGTGCGCCTTCTGCTCACGGGAGGGCAAGGACTTCGGCGAGGTCATGACCTGGGCCGCGAAGCAGTCCTGGTCGAACGGCAGCACCGCCATGCGCGGGCCCTCCTACATGGGCATCGCACAGATGTTCGCGGCCGCCGACCGACCGGCCGGCCTCAAGGCGATCTTCCCGCAGGTCCCGGCCGCCGACGTGTACCGCGACGTGGTCGCCTCCGGCGGGGCGCTCGACGTCGGGTTCATCCCGCTGTGGATCGGTCTCGTCAACGGCACCGCGATCATCCCGCCCTACCTCTCCGCCACCGACCCGGCCGGGGGCCTCGGGACCCTCGTCACGCACCTGCTCGGCAACGGCGCCTTCAGCCTCAACCTCCTCGTCAGTGCCCTCGGTGGCGGTGAGCCCGCCTACGACGGCGCCTTCTACACGCAGCGCTCCCCCATCGAGGAGGTCTCGAGGATCACCACGCCCACGTTCCTGGTGGCCGGCGAGTACGACCTCTTCCAGCGCGGGACTCCCCTGCTCTACGAGAACCTCCAACGTCGGGACGTGCCCACCAAGATGATCGTCGGCCCGTGGGACCACCTCCAGGCCTCCGGCGGCCATGGCCTCGAGTCGGCCGGCTACGGCAGCCTCGGCGAGCTCCAGCTCCGGTGGTTCGACCACTACGTCAAGAAGCTGCCGAACCAGCGACTCTCCGACATCGCCGGGCTCAGCTACTTCGAGCAGGGCAGCGGACGCTGGGTCCGTGGCACGGAGTGGATGCCGTCGAGCCTCACGCCGCGCACGTTCCGCCTCAGCGGGACCGCCCGGACCGCCGGGTCGGCCGGAGGCCTGACCACGGGCACGCCGACCGCCGGCCGGACGACCGTGCCCGCCATCCCCGTCCAGGGTCTGTGCAGCCGGTCCACCAACCAGTGGACGGCCGGCGTCGTCGGACTGGTGATGCCCGACCTGCCCTGCTTCACGAACAACCAGTTCAACGACACCCTCGGGCCGGTCTTCGAGACCGCACCGCTGACCTCCGACGTCGTCGTGCACGGCCCGCTCAACGCCCGGCTGTACACGTCGACGCCGACGGGCGACGGGATGCTCTCGGTCACGGTCTCCGACGTGGCGCCCGACGGGACCGTCTCACGGCTCACCGGCGGCTGGCAGGTCGTGTCCCACCGAGCCCTCGACACGACCCGTTCCCGCTACGTCCGCGGCACCCTGGTCCAGCCTCACCACCCGTTCACGAAGCAGGCCCAGAAGCCCCTGGCCGCCGGCACCGTCGCCCCGGTCGACGTCGAGGTCTTTCCCACGCGCGCCCGACTCGCCAAGGGGCACCGCCTGCGGGTCTCGGTGCAGGGGTTCGACGTGCCGCACCTGCTGCCGACGCTGGGCTCCCTGCTGCCCTCGCTGGCCCCGATGACCGTCCACACGGGCCCGCAGCACCCGTCGGCGCTGACCTTCGGGACCCCCTGAGCGGAGGTCCGCTCAGGAGCGACGGCGACGGATCAGGCCCTCCTGGGCCACGGTGGCCACCAGCGTGCCGTCCTCGGTGAACACGCGGGCCGTGCTGAGCCCGCGGGCGCCGGAGGCCGACGGCGACGTCTGGTCGTACAGCAGCCACTGGTCGGCACGGATGGGCCGGTGGAACCAGATGGTGTGGTCGAGCGAGGCCGGGACGACCTCCGGGGAGCCGATGAACTGTCCGTGCGGGATCAGCGCGACGCCGAGGAGGCTGAAGTCGCTGATGTAGACGAAGGCCGCCGTGTTGACGATGCGCGAGTCCGGGAGCGTGCCGTCGGCGCGGAACCAGAGTCGCTGGACCGCGGGGACGCTCTGCCGGGTCGGGTCGTCCTCCGGTCGGTTGTCGCCGATGTAGCGCAGGTCGAAGGACGACCACTCCCGCTTCCAGGTGTCGACCTCGTCCGGACGGACGGCGCGGATCACCTCGAGCAGCGGTGTGGAGTCCGCCGGCGCGGGGACCGTGGGCATGACGTCCTGGTGGTCCCAGCCCTCCTCGGCCTTCTGGAACGAGGCGGTCATGTAGAAGATGGTCTCGCCGTGCTGGCGTGCGGCCACCCGGCGCGTGGTGAAGGAGCCACCGTCGCGGACGTTCTCGACGTCGTACACGATCGGGATCGACGGGTCGCCGCCGAGCAGGAAGTAGGCGTGCAGGGAGTGGATGTAGCGGTCCTCCGGGACCGTCAGCTGCGCGGCCGTGACCGCCTGCGCCGCCACCTGACCACCGAAGACACGGGTGAGGCTCGATCCTTCCGGCTGCCCGCCCCGATAGAGGCCGACCTCCAGGGGTTCGAGGTCCAGGAGGGTCACGAGCTGGTCCAGTGAGGCGGGCACGCCGAGATCGTATCGACTCGAGGCCTCACCCACGCCAGGACCCGACGCGACGGCCTCGCCGCAGCGGGGACCCGGCGTCCAGGCCCATCACCTAGAGTTCACACAGATGTCCGTCGCTCCCGCTCCCACGCGCCACCCCGTCCCGCAGCTCGTCCGCACCCTGGACCTCGTCGCGAAGGCCGCCCTCGTGCTGCTCCTGGCGCTGGCCATGTCCGCGCCGGACCTCGGCAACATGGCCGACAAGGCGGCCGGTCTTCGAGCCGTCGCCTACCCGCTGCTCTCGTTCACCGTCCCGGTGGTCTGGTGGATCTTCTGGCGCGAGCGTCGTCCGTTCCCCTGGGCGGCCGACCTCATGGTCACCATCACCTGCTTCACCGACGTCCTCGGCAACCGGCTCGACCTCTACGACCGCATCGTCTGGTTCGACGACTGGATGCACTTCATGAACACCGGCCTCCTCGCGGCCGCGTTCATCCTGCTCACGCTGCCCCGCACGGCGACCTTCGGCGCCACCTTCGAGCGGTCGCTCGCCTTCGGGGTGCCGGCTGCGGTGTTCTGGGAGATCGCGGAGTACTTCGCCTTCATCAGTCGGTCCAGCGAGCGCCGGAGTGCCTACGGGGACACCCTCGCGGACCTCGCGCTGGGCTCCTTCGGCTGCGTCGTCGCTGCCGTCGTGGTCCACCGTCGCCGGCGGCACGCTCGGCCCTCGGGGCCCACCGGCCTCCTGAGCACGCATCCCGTGCCGGCAGCCGACGCAGGCGGCACCTGAGCAGGTGCCGGGCCGACGCTCGTGGTCGGGCTATCCCTCGTCGTTCTTGCGCTGCCGCGCCAGGAACTGCTCGAACTGGTCGGCCAGCTCCTCGCCGCTCGGGATCGAGTCGTCGTCGGCGAGCAGCGACTGGGCCGCTCCACGGGTGAAGGCGTCGTACTGCTCCTCCAGCCCCGAGAGCACCTCGGCGCCGCCCTGCTCGGCGATCTGCCGCTCGATGTCGGCCACCGTGGCGCCCTGCACCGCGCGGATCGGGTCGAGATCGAGGTCGAGCCCGGTGCGGTCGACGACCGCCTCGAGCAGCGCCAGCGCGGCCGGCGGGTAGTCGACCTGGGTGAGGCAGTGCGGGACGTGGACCACGTAGCCGGCGCTGTCGATGTCGCGCTGCGTCAACCGGTACTCCAGGAGCGACTGGGCGGACGACGGCACGCGCACCTCCGCCTGCCACAGGTTCTTGCGGTCGACGAGCTCCGGTCGCGAGCCGTGGGCCGTGATCATGGGCGGCCGCGTGTGCGGGACGCCCATCGGCACGGCTCCCAGGCCCAGGGTCAGGCTGACGTCGAGGTCCTCGACGACCTCCTGCACGCCGTCGACGAAGGACTCCCATCGGAAGTCCGGCTCGGGACCGGCGAGCACCAGGTACGGCGTGCCGGAGCGGTCGTGCTCGCGCACGATGTCGAGGCGGGGCTCGTCGTAGTCGACGTAGTGGTCCTGCCGGAACGTGATCATGGGCCGACGGGCGCGGTAGTCGTAGAGCTCGTCGACGTCGAAGCTGCGCACCACCTCGCCCCGCCCGCTCACGAGGTGCTCGGCCGCGATCCGCGAGGCCCCACCCGCCGTCAGGAAGCCGTCGAGGGCATGGATGAGGACCGGTCCGTCGCCACGCGGGGTCGGGTCCTGGGATTCGGGGTCACGTCGAGAGGGCCACTTCATGGTCAAGGCCTCACGGCTCGAGATTGTTCCCGACGACCCGCTGCCAGGCGGCACGGGTGTCGGCGGCCACGGCATCGGGCGTGAGGCCGAGGCGCTCGAGGATCACCGGGCGCTTGGCGTGGTCGAGGAACTCCTGCGCGACACCGTGCACGCGGACCGGCACGTCGCTCTCGACGTCGCGCAGCGCCTGCGTGAACGCGGCACCCACACCGCCGATGCGACCGTTGTCCTCGATGGTGACCACGAGGCGGTGGGAGGCCGCGAGCGCGACCACGGCCGGGTCGAACGGCTTGACCCAGCGGGGGTCGACGACCGTGACGCCGAGTCCGTCGGCGGACAGCCTCTCGGCGGCTCCGAGGCCCACGGGCACCATGGATCCCGCGGCGAGGACGAGCACGTCGTCGGACTCCCCGCGCGCGAGGACGTCGGCGGCGCCGACCGTGTCGATCGCGTCGACGTCGGCGGGCACGGCGCCCTTGGCGAAGCGGACCACCGTGGGGGCGTCGTCGACGGCCACGGCCTCGCGCAGCAGCTCGCGCAGCCGCGTGCCGTCGCGGGGCGCGGCGAGCCGCAGCCCCGGCACGATCTGCAGCATCGACATGTCCCACATGCCGTTGTGGCTGGCGCCGTCGTCACCGGTGACCCCGGCCCGGTCGAGCACGAAGGTCACGCCGCAACGGTGCAGGGCGACGTCGAGGAGCACCTGGTCGAACGCGCGGTTGAGGAACGTGGCGTAGACGGCCACCACCGGGTGGAGGCCCGCCATGGCCATGCCGGCCGCGCTGGTGGCCGCGTGCTGCTCGGCGATGCCGACGTCGAACACCCGGTCGGGGAACTTGTCGGCGAACGCGTCGAGACCGACGGGGTAGAGCATGGCCGCCGTGATGCCGACGACGTCGGGGCGTTCGTCGGCGATCCGCACGACCTCGTCCCGGAACACCGAGGTCCAGCCCGCGGGGGCGACGGAGACCGCGTCGCCGGTCTCACGGTCGAAGGGCGGGGCCTGGTGCATCTGGTCGTTCTCGTTGGCCACCGCGATGTCGTAGCCCTGCCCCTTGGTCGTGAGCACGTGCACGAGGACGGGCCCTCCGAACCGCTTGGCCAACGTGAGCGCCTGCTCGAGCGCCGCGCGGTCGTGACCGTCGACCGGACCGACGTACTTGAGACCGAGGTCCTCGAACATGCCCTGGGGCGCGAGGGCGTCCTTGACGCCCTTCTTGATGGCGTGCAGGGCGCCGTAGGCCGCGGGTCCGACCGGTCCGCCGCGGTTGAGCCGGTCGCGGATGGCGCTGAGGGCCGGCTCGTAGCGCGGGTTGGTCCGGATGTCGGTGAGCCGGTTGGCGAGGCCGCCGACCGTGGGCTGGTACGACCGGCCGTTGTCGTTGACCACGATGACGAGGCGCCTGTCCTGAGAGGCCGCGATGTTGTTGATCGCCTCCCAGGCCATGCCGCCGGTCATGGCGCCGTCGCCGATGACGGCCACCACGTGGTCGTCGCGGCCGAGGACCTGGTTGGCCCGCGCCATGCCCTCGGCGTAGGAGAGGCTGGTGGACGCGTGCGAGTTCTCGACCCAGTCGTGCTCGGACTCGCCGCGGCAGGGGTAGCCCGACAGGCCACCCTCCTGGCGCAACGTGTCGAAGTCGCCGGCGCGCCCCGTGACCATCTTGTGCACGTAGGCCTGGTGCCCGGTGTCCCAGACGACACGGTCGCGCGGGGACTCGAAGACGCGATGGATGGCGAGGGTCAGCTCGACCACGCCGAGGTTGGGCCCGAGGTGACCGGCGTGCGCGGCGACCGCGTCGATCGTCCGCTCGCGGATCTCGTGCGCGAGGGTCTCCAGCTCGGCGTCGGACAGGGCCCGCAGGTCCGCGGGGCCGGTGATCTGGTCGAGCAACGCCATTCGGTCAGTCTAGCGATCCCGTCCCACCCCCGCCGTCTGCCTCCGCTCAGGTCCGGTAGCGGCCCCGCACGTGCGTCAGGGCCTCCCCGTCCCGCAGGTCGACGTGCTCCACGGTGCCGGCGAGCAGCAGCCCCCAGCCCTCGCGACGCGGCTCGGTCGTGTCCAGACGCACCCCCACCCAGCCGACGGCGTCGGCGAGCCGCGGGCCCCAGGGGCCGTCGTCCCAGGTCCCGAGGGTGAACGGTCCTCCCGGGGCCGGTGCGGTCCCCGCGAACGCGTCGGCGAGGAAGGCGTGGTCGGGGCCGAGCACGTTCACGACCACCGTGGTCGGCCGCGCGTCCCACAGCGTCGACTCCTCGTCCACGAGGGCCAGGACCCTGGGCGGATCGCCGGCGCCGAGCAGCAGCGAGGAGACGGTGAGGCCGACGCGCGCCCGCCCCTCCCCTGCCGCCCACACCGTCACGGCGGCGGGCAGGCGTCCGCGCAGACGACGGAACCCGTCCCGGTCACCCTCGGGGGACGCGAAGGGGTGCTCGTCGTGGATCGTCACCCCGCCAGCCTAGGCCCGCCACCTCGTCCCCCCACCTGGTGAGCCGTCGCCTCAGTCCGGCCGGTCCGTCTCCCGCTCGATCGTCTCGCGCGTGTCCTGCTCGGCCGACCTCCCGGCGAACGTCCGGGCTCCGGGCACACCGCGGTCCTGCACGAGGTTCAGCCCGGGGACCCGGTCCTCGACCACGAAGGTCGCCCGGGTGAAGGCCTCGGCCCCCGGCGCCCGGACCTGGGCGAGGCAGCGGAACTCCGCTGTCATGTCCTCGGGCGTGATCCTGGTCCGGACGTAGCCGCGGAGGTTGTTCTGGAGGCGCAGGTGCGGGTTCCACCGCAGCCAGGCGTGCCCGTCCACGGGGCCGTCCGCCCCGTTGCCGCCCGAGGTGACCGACGAGCACACCAGCTCGGTCCCGACGCTGCGCGTGGTCGGGTCGTCGTAGTCGAGCTTGAGCTCGGACGCCCAGTGCGCGTGCACGTCCCCGGTGAGCACGACCGGGTTGCGCACGCCGGCGTCGACCCAGCCACGCGTGATGCGGTCGCGTGAGGCCTGGTAGCCGTCCCAGGCGTCCATCGAGACCGTCTTGACCGGTCCTTCGGTGCTGTCGCGCTGGGCGAAGAAGACCTGCTGGCCGATCACGTCCCACCGGGCCCGCGACCGGCGGAAGCCGTCGAGGAGCCACCGTTCCTGGGCCGGACCCACGATCGTGCGGTTCGGGTCGACCGCGGCCGGGCAGTCGGCCCGGTAGCCGTCACCGCACCCCTGGTCGTCGCGGAACTGCCGGGTGTCGAGCATGTGGAACGACGCGAGCCTGCCCCAGTGCAGACGCCGGAAGAGCTGCAGGTGGTCCCCGCGCGGGATCGAGGAGCGTCGCAGCGGCATGTTCTCGTAGTAGGCACGGAACGCGGCTGCACGCCGGGCGGCGAACCCGGGCGTCTCGAGCGGGTCCTCCGGGGTCCCACCCGCCCAGTTGTTGTCGACCTCGTGGTCGTCCCACACGACGAGCCAGGGTGCTGCGGCGTGCGCGGCCTGCAGGTCGGCGTCGGCCTTGTACTGCGCGTGGCGCTGGCGGTAGGAGGCGAGGTCGACCGTCTCGGGCCCCTCGTGGTTGCGCACGTTCCCACCCGGGGCCACGTAGTCGTTCGCGGTGTACTCGTAGAGGTAGTCGCCGAGGTGCAGGACCAGGTCGGGCCGGTCCTCGGCCAGACGTCGGTACGCGGTGAAGAACCCGTGCTCGTACTGGGCGCACGACGCGAACGCCATGCTGAGCGACGTCGGCATGCTGCTGGCTGCGGGCGACGTCGTGGTCCGTCCGACGGTCGAGACGTGGCGCCCCGCACGGAACCGGTACCAGTGCTCACGGCCGGGGTCGAGGCCGTCGACCTCGACGTGCACGCTGTGCGCGTCACGCGGCAGGGCCGTCACGCTGCCTCTGCGCAGCACACGGCGGAAGCCGTCGTCGGCGGCGACCTGCCAGCTCACCTCGACCGGACGCTGGGGCATCCCGCCGAGCCCGTCGGCTGCCGTCGGGTCGAGGGCGAGCCGGGTCCAGAGCACGAACCCGTCGGGAACCGGGTCGCCCGACGCGACGCCGAGCGTGAACGGGGTGCGCCGCAGCGCGACGGCGTGGGCCCGGCGGTCGACGGCGGCCCCCGAGGCGGTCGTCGGCCACAGGACGGCCCCGGCGCCGATGGCGGCACCGGTCAGGACGTGTCGGCGGGACGGAGGCGGCGGGTCCGGAGGGCCGGCCGGTGGCGAGGACTCGATGCTGGTCATGACCTCAGCAGATCCGTGCCTGGTGAACGAGGGACGTCGAGGCGTCGAGCATCAGGAGGCCAGCACCACGCGGTCCCGTGAAGCGATCGTGACGTGGGCCACGCTCGGCCTTGACTTTGTTCGGGCACTGAACGAATAATCGGAGGATGCCTCTCGTCCTCGGCGTCGACTCCTCGACGCAGTCCACCAAGGCGCTGCTCGTCGACGCCGACGACGGCACCGTCGTCGAGTCGCGCACCGCCCGCCACCCCGAGGGCTCGAGCGTCGATCCCCGCGCCTGGCTGGCCGCCTTCGACGAGGCCGCCGGGCCCCTGCTGCCGCGGGCGGCGGCGCTGGCCGTGGGTGGTCAGCAGCACGGCATGGTGGCCCTCGACGCCGACGACCTCCCGGTGCACGACGCCCTGCTCTGGAACGACACCCGCTCGGCCGCTGCTGCGGCGGACCTCGTCGAGGAGATGGGCGGCCCCGCTGCGTGCGCCGAGGCCGTGGGCAGCGTGCTCGTGGCCTCCTTCACCATCACCAAGCTGCGCTGGCTCCGCGACCACCGGCCCGACGCCGCCCGGCGGACCGTCCGCGTGATGCTGCCGCACGACTACGTGACCTGGCACGCGTCGGGTCAGCGGGCCGAGCCCGTGACCGACCGCGGCGACGCGTCAGGCACGGGCTACTACTCCGCCGTCGACGACGCGTACCGGGCCGACCTGCTGGAGCTGGCGCTCGGCCGCGTCCCGCACGTGCCGCGTGTCGCCCAGCCGGCGGAGCAGGTGACGACGACCGCCGACGGGTGCGTCGTGGCCGCCGGCACCGGGGACAACATGGCCGCGGCCCTCGGCCTCGGACTGGTGGCCGGCGACGTGTCGCTGTCGATCGGCACCTCCGGGGTCGCGTCGGCGGTCAGCGAGAAGCCCGTCGCCGACGCGACCGGCGTCGTCACCGGCTTCGCCGACGCGACCGGCCGGTACCTCCCCATGGCCACCACCATGAACGCCGCGCGCATCCTCGACCTGCACGCGAGGCTTCTCGGGGTCGACCACGACGGCCTCGCGGACCTGGCCCTCGCGGCACCGGCCGGCGCCCACGGGCTCACGGTCAGCCCCTACTACGCCGGCGAGCGCAGTCCGAACCGTCCGGACGCCACCGGCACCTGGGCCGGACTGACCCCCTCGACGAGCCGCGAGGACGTCGCACGGGCAGCGGTCGAGGCCCTGCTCTGCTCGCTCGCCGACGCCCTCGAGGCGGTCGCCCAGGGCTTCGACAGGCCCGGCACCGTCGAGCGAGTGCTGTTGATCGGTGGTGGCGCGCGGAACCGCGCCGTCCAGGCTCTGGCGCCGGCCGTGCTCGGCCGAGCGGTCACGCTCCCGGGCGACGCGGAGTACGTCGCCCTCGGCGCGGCCCGACAGGCCGCCTGGTCGCTCTCCGGCTCCGCCGAGCCGCCGGTGTGGGCGCTGCCCGAGAGCCGTGTGCTCGAGGCCGCCCCCCTCCCCCACGTCCGTGACGCCTACGCCTCGTTGCGCGAGCTCACGGCGCCCTGGACCACCTGACCTCCCCGTTCACGACCGACCACCCGAACCCCTCGAAAGGCCTGACATGACCGTCCCCACCCCCGTCCCCACCGACAAGTTCTCCTTCGGCATCTGGACGGTGCAGTACGCCGGCCGCGACCCCTTCGGCGAGCCCACCCGCGCCGCGATGGACCCGGTCCACGCGCTGGAGAAGCTGGCCGAGCTCGGCGCCTACGGCGTCAACTTCCACGACGACGACGTGGTGCCCTTCGGCTCCTCGGAGTCCGAGCGCGACGCGATCCTCGACCGGTTCCGCAAGGGCCTGGCCGAGACCGGGCTCGCCGTCACGACCGCGACCACCAACCTCTTCGGCCACCCCGTCTTCAAGGACGGCGGCTTCACGTCCAACGACCGCGCCGTTCGCCGATTCGCCCTGCGCAAGGTCATGCGCAACATCGACCTGGCCGCCGAGCTGGGTGCCCAGGTCTACGTCTGCTGGGGCGGGCGCGAGGGCGCCGAGAGCGGTGCCGCCAAGGACGTGCAGGCGGCACTCTCGCGCTACAAGGAGGGCTTCGACCTGCTGGGCCAGTACGTCGTGGACCAGGGCTACGACCTGAAGTTCGCCATCGAGCCCAAGCCCAACGAGCCCCGCGGCGACATCCTGCTCCCCACCATCGGGCACGCGCTCGCCTTCATCGACAGCCTCGAGCGCCCCGAGATGGTCGGCGTCAACCCCGAGATCGGGCACGAGGAGATGGCCGGGCTCAACGCGGCCCACGGCTACGCGCAGGCGCTGTGGCACGGGAAGCTGTTCCACATCGACCTCAACGGCCAGTCGGGTCCGCGCTACGACCAGGACTTCCGCTTCGGCGCCGGCAACGCGCGTGGCGCGTTCTGGATCGTCGACACCCTCCTGGAGGGCGGGTACGACGGGCCGGTGCACTTCGACTTCAAGACTCCGCGCACGGAGGACGAGGACGGCGTGTGGACGGCGGCTGCCGCCTGCATGACCAACTACCTCGTGCTGCGCGAGAAGGCCCTGGCGTTCCGTGCCGACCCCGAGGTCCAGGAGGCGCTCGGTGCAGCGCGTGTGCCCGAGCTCTCCGAGCCGACGCTGGCCGCCGGCGAGACCTGGGCCGACCTGCAGGCCGAGACCGGCGAGGACCCCGAGGTCCTCGGCGCCCGCGGCATGGCCTTCGAGCACCTCGACCAGCTCGCGCTCGAGCACCTGTACGGGGTGCGCTGAGCATGCCCCCGGCCGCCCCCGACCAGCTGCGCCGGGCCAACACGGCGCTCGTCGTCCGCACGCTGCGCGACGCCGGCCCGAGCAGCCGCACGTCGCTGGCCCGACGCACCGGTCTGGCCAAGGCCACGGTCGGGGCGATCGTCGGGGAGCTGTCGGAGCGGGCGGTGGTCGTCGAGGGGGACGCGTCGTCGCACGGCCGGGGCCGACCGTCCCGGCCGGTGGAGCTCGCGGCGGGCTCCGTGCTCGGCCTTGGCCTCGAGGTCAACGTCGACTACGTGGCCGCCGCACTCGTCGACCTCGCCGCCACGCGGGTCCTCACCACGACGCGCCAGGTGCCCGACGGTGCCGACGCGCTCGAGACACTGGTCGAGCTCGCCCTCGAGGTGGCGGACCAGGCCCCCGGGCGCATCGTCGGCGCACACCTCGCCGTGCCGGGGCTGGTGGAGCGCGACCACGCCACGGTCGCGCTCGCGCCGAACCTCGGCTGGACGGGCACCCGGCCCGGTGACGTGCTCGCCGAGGCGCTGGGCGTCACGGTCCTGGTGGACAACGACGCCAACCTCGCCGCGGTGGCCGAGTCGACGCACGGAGCCGCCCAGCAGTCCGTCTCGACGCTGTACATCACCGGGACCGTCGGCATCGGCGCCGGCATCGTGCAGGACGGCCGCCTGGTGAGGGGGTCGGGATTCGCCGGCGAGGTGGGCCACATGCCGATCGGCGACCTGGGCCGCCGCTGCGCCTGCGGTCGGCAGGGGTGCTGGGAGACCACCGTGGGACTGCGTGCCGCGCTCGCCGCCGTCGGGATGCGAGCCTCGGGCACTCCGATGGAACGTGCGGCGAAGGTGGCGGCGAGGGCCGAAACGGACGCCGACGTGGCGACCGCGCTGGACGTGCTCGGCGCGCAGCTCGGTCACGGACTGGCCACCCTGTGCACGGTCCTGGACCCCGAGGTGATCGTCCTCGGTGGCTACTTCCAGCCGCTGGCCCCGTGGATCCTGCGCAGCGCGCAGGACGTGGTGCACCGGCGGCTGCCCGCAGCCCACCACCAGCGCCCGGACGTCCGGGTCGGCACGCTCGGGATCGAGGCCGCCGCCCTGGGCGCGGCCGAGCAGGCCCTCACCGACGTGCTCGAGGGCTCCGTCGCGCTCTGAGGGCCCGCGGTCGTGGCGTGCTCAGGCGACGCTGAGCGCTGACTCGACGTCGACCTGCGCCGCCGCCAGGCAGGTGACGGGGTCCGCGAGCAGCCGCTCGAAGGCCGTCTCGGCCGCACCGACGAGCACGGCGTCGGCGCCGAGTCCCGGCAGCTCGATCCGCACCAGCTCGCGCGGCGCCACGAGCGCGGTGTCGTGCAGCGTGCGGTCGACCTCGTCCTGCACGTGCGGGTACAGCGAGCGCAGGAAGCCGCCGAGGACGACGACCCGCGGGTTGAGCAGGTTGACGGCGTTCGCGAGCCCACGGCCGAGGAGCCGACCGACCTCCCGCAGGTCGTCGTCGACCTCCTGCAGCCCGTCGAGCATCTCCCCCAAGGACCCGACCCGGTCGGGCGGGCAGCCGATCGCCTCGGCGATCGCGTGCGCGCCGACCTGGGTCTCCCAGCACCCTCGGTTGCCGCAGTGGCACTCCCGGCCGGCGGGGTCGAGGGACATGTGCCCGATCTCGCCGGCGTACCCACCCGCACCCACCAGTCGATGGCCGTCGACGATGACGCCCGCACCGACGCCGACCTCGCCGGACAGGTAGACGAGGTCGGCCACGTCGACCCCGGCACCCCGCAGGTGCTCGGAGAACGCCCCGAGGTCGGCGTCGTTGCCGAGCTCCACCGGAGCGATGCCGCCCAGACGGTCCGACATGATCGCGCTGAAGGGCACGTCCCTCCAGCCGAGGTTGGGGGCCAGCCGGACGAGACCGTCCGAGCGTCGCACGACGCCCGGCACGGCCATCCCGACGCCGACCAGCGCACTGCCCGGTGAGGCGTCGCGCACGACCAGCCGCAGCATGGCCATGACGGCGTCGGCCACCGCGTGCGGGTCGCGCGACGCGGGGATCGGACCCGTGGCCCTGGCCAGGATCGCGCCGCCCAGGCCGACCCGCGCGACGGTGAGTCCGTCGACGCGGACGTCGACCGCGAGCACGTGCGCGCCGTCCTGGGTCGGCACGACGTCGGGCGACGGGCGCCCGGCGCTGCTGCGCACCGCCTCCGACCTCACCTGCTCGGCCAGTCCGAGCCCTTGGAGCTCGGTGACCAGCCCGGCGATGGTGCTCCGGTTGAGTCCCATCGCGGACGTCAGGTCGGACCGGGACACGCGGCCCAGCAGGTGCACGTGGCCCAGGAGCGTGCCCAGGTTGTGCCGCCGGACGGCCTCCTGGTTGGTGCCCGCCCCGGACCGCGCGCTCGTCTGCACGACCCGCTCAGCTCACACCGGACGCGGAGCGGCGCCGGCGGGACACCGCGTCGACCGCTGCGGCGAGCAGGAGCACCGCGCCGGTGACGACGTAGTTGATCCAGCTGGCCTGGTTGAGCAGGCCCAGTCCGTTGATGATCGTGGCGATGACCACGCCGCCGATGACCCCGTCGCGGGCCTTGCCCTTGCCGCCGAACAGGCTGGTGCCACCGATGACGGCCGCACCCACGGCGTAGAGCAGCGTGTTGCCGGCACCGGAGGAGGGCGACACCTTGCCGGCGTAGGACGCGGCGAGGATGCCGCTGATCACGGCGGTCGACGTGCAGAGGACGAAGACGGAGATGCGGATCTTGTCGACGTCGATGCCGGCCCGTCGGGCCGCCTCGCGGTTGCCGCCGACCGCGTAGACGTGGCGCCCGTAGCGCGTGCGGCTCAGCACGAAGGTGAAGATCACCAGCAGCACGCCGACGAGCAGCAGCACGTAGGGCACGCCCTGGATCGGGAAGTTGGGGTTGCGGCTGCGGTTCACGCTCAGCAGCGCCGTGAGGCCGAGCACCACGACGCCCATGCCGGCGATCTTGACGAGCAGCAGGCTCAGCGGCTGGTGCGCGAGACCGCGGCTCACCTGGGTGCGGTAGCGCAGCAGCGTCAGCGCGGCGAAGGCGAGGACCGCGACGACCGCGATCGTCCACCCGGCGACCACCGGCATGTTCTTGATGGTCAGGCCGCGCAGGACGGGGTCGGCGACGCGTACCGACCCGCCCTGGCCGATGAGCTTCAGGGTCAGACCCTGCAGCGCCAGGAAGAAGGCCAGGGTCACGACGAAGCTGGGGATGCCCAGCTTGGCCACGAGGGCGCCGATCAGGGTGCCGAGCAGGGCACCGAAGACGAGTCCGCCGACGACCGCCAGGTACCACGGGAGCCCGTGGTCGACGATGGCGAGCGCCGCGATCGCGGCACCGGCGCCGCCGGCGACACCGGCGGACAGGTCGATGTCGCCGAGCAGCAGCACGGGCACCAGCCCCATCGCGAGCACGCAGATGGCACCCGACTGGGTGATGAGGTTGGCGATGTTCAGCGCCGTCAGGAAGGTGTCGCTGGCGGCGCTGAAGACGATGAACAGGATGATGAGGCCGAGGGCGGCCGGCAGGGCGCCCATCTCGCCGCCGCGCAGACGGTTGAGGTAGGCCTGCCAGGCGTCGCCGAGCGTGGCCGCCTGGCGGGCGTCGATCGCGAAGTCGGTCTCGGCCAGACCGCTGCCGCCCTTCGAGGACGGATCGGTGGGGGTGGTGGTCATGATGCCTCTCCGACGGACGTGAGACCGAGGTCGCCCGAGCGACCTGCGGTGATGAGCTCGACGACCTGGGTGTTGGTGACGTCCTTCGTGGCCACGTCGGCGGCCACGCGGCCCAGGTACAGGGCGGTGATGCGGTCGGCGACCTCGAAGACGTCGACCATGTTGTGCGAGATGAGGACGACGCCGAGGCCCTGGTCGGCCAGGCGGCGCACGAGGTCGAGGACCTGGCGCGTCTGCGCGACGCCCAGGGCGGCGGTCGGCTCGTCGAGCAGCACGACCTTGGAGTTCCAGAGCACCGACTTCGCGATGGCGACGGTCTGGCGCTGGCCGCCCGAGAGGCTGGCGACGCTCTGGCGCACCGACTTGACGGTGCGCACCGAGAGCGACGCGAGGGTCTCGCGGGCCCGGGCCTCCATGGTCGCCTCGTCGAGCGCCGGACCCTTCATGAGCTCGCGGCCGAGGAAGAGGTTCTCGACGATGTCGAGGTTGTCGCAGAGGGCGAGGTCCTGGTAGACGACCTCGATGCCCAGGGCCGACGCGTCGCGCGGGCCGTGGATGTCCACGGGCTCGCCCTCGAAGTAGCGCTGGCCCGAGTCGGCGGAGTAGATGCCGGCGATGGTCTTGACCAGCGTGGACTTGCCGGCGCCGTTGTCGCCGACGAGGGCGGTGACCTGCCCGGGGTGGACGGCGAGGTCGACGTCGTGGAGGACGTGGACGGCGCCGAAGCTCTTGTTGATGCCGCGCAGCTCCAGCAGCGGGGTGGTGCTCATGTGGTCTCCAGGTGCGTGCGAGGAGGTGGTCGGTCGGTCTCGGGACAGAGAGGGGTGTCCCCCGTGGGGGCGGTCCGGCAGACCGCCCCCACGGGACGACGGGTGGACGTCAGCTGATGCCGGCGTCCGTGCAGAGCTCCGCGAAGTCGTTCGCGCAGAGGTCGTCCTTCGTGACGCCGCCGTCGTCGACGACGTCCTTCACGTTGTCCTTCGTGATGGACTGCGGCGTGAGGAGGATCGACGGGACCTCGCGGCCACCCTCGCTGTCCTCCGTGGTGCCGTTCGTCTCGGCCTTGTCGCCCTTGGCCAGCGCGATGGCGGCCTTGGCGAGCTCGCCCGCCTCCTGCTTGGCCGACTTGTAGACCGACATGCACTGCTCACCCTTGAGGATGTTCTGCAGGCCCTCGACCGTGGCGTCCTGGCCGGTGACCGGGACGTCGCCTGCCTTGCCGTTCTTCTGGAGGATCGAGATGACCGAACCGGCCAGACCGTCGTTGGCCGCGTAGACGCCCTGGACGTCGCCGTCGACCTTCGTGTACAGCTGCTCGAAGATCGTGACGGCCTGCTCGTTGTCCCAGTCCGGGACGGCCTGCTCGCCGACGTTCTTGTACTTCGTGTTCTTGTCGAGCACGCTGTGCGCGCCCTTCGAGAACAGCGTCGCGTTGTTGTCGGTGGGCGAACCGTTGAGGTAGATGACGTTCGCGTCCTCGTCGCCGAGGCACGTGGCCAGGCCCTCGCCCTGCAGCTCGCCGACCTTGGTGTTGTCGAACGAGACGTAGTAGTCGGCCGAGCCGCCGAGGGTCAGACGGTCGTAGTCGATCGTCTTGACGCCCTGCTGCGCGGCCTTCTCCTGGATCGAGGCTCCGGAGTCGGAGTCGAGGTTGACGATCGCGAGGACGGTCACGCCGTCGGCGATCATGCCGTCGGCGATGGTGGCCATCTTGTCGGCGTCACCCTCGGCGTTCTGGATCTCGTACTTCACGCCGGCGTCCTTGAACGCCGCCTCGAGCGCAGGACGGTCGGCGCTCTCCCAGCGGACCGACGACTTCGTGTCGGGCAGGATCACCCCGATCTTCCCCGCGTCGTCGGAGCTGTCTCCGCCATCGTTCCCCGAGTCGCTGCCACAGGCGCTGAGCATGAGCGTGGCACCCATGAGGCCGGCAAGCACCAGATTGCGCGTTCGCTTCATACGAACCGCCTCCTTGTTGGTCTCTGGCGACACGGGGACGACATAAAGCCGTCACCGGGACGCAATTGTTGTTTGCGTGAACCTATCGCGTGATGGGGGTCACGTCCAGCACCTGGCGACAATTTCGTGTCGCGAACAACGAATCGGGACGAAGGTCCCCTGACATCGCCCGGGCACAGCGAGACGCCGCCCCCGAGGGGACGGCGTCTCGCAGGTCGGGCGGTCGGGCTCAGTCGAGCAGGCTGCGCAGCACGTACGGCATGATGCCGCCGTTGCGGTAGTAGTTCGCCTCGCCGGGGGTGTCGATGCGGACGACCGCGTCGAACTCCACGTCCCCCGCCTTGACGTGCACGGTGCGCGGCGTCTCGCCGTCGTTCAGCTTCGTGATGCCGGTGAAGTCGAACGTCTCCTCCCCCGTCAGCCCGAGCGACTCGGCGTTCTCGCCCTCCGGGTACTGCAGCGGGAGCACGCCCATGCCGATCAGGTTCGAGCGGTGGATGCGCTCGTAGGACTCGGCGATGACGACCTTGACGCCCAGCAGCGCCGTGCCCTTGGCGGCCCAGTCGCGCGACGAGCCCGAGCCGTACTCCTTGCCCGCCAGGACGACCAGCGGGACGCCGGCCTCCTGGTAGGCCTCGGACGCCTCGAACACGCTGGTGACCTCGCCGTCGGCGATCAGGTTGCGCGTGTAGCCGCCCTCGGTGCCCGGCGCCATCTGGTTGCGCAGGCGGATGTTCGCGAACGTGCCGCGGATCATGACCTCGTGGTTGCCGCGCCGCGAGCCGTAGGAGTTGAAGTCGCGCGGCTCGATGCCGTGCTCCGACAGGTACGCACCGGCCGGGCTGTCCTTCTTGATCGCGCCGGCGGGGCTGATGTGGTCCGTGGTCACGGAGTCGCCCAGCTTGAGCAGCACCCGTGCACCACTGACCTCCTCCACCGGCGAGGGCTCACGGTCCATGCCGTCGAAGTAGGGCGCCTTGCGGACGTAGGTCGACTCGGGGTCCCATTCGAACACGTCGCCGTCGGGCGTCGGCAGGTTCTGCCAGCGCTCGTCGCCGGCGAACACGTCGGCGTACTCCTTGCTGAACGTGTCGGACGAGATCGACGACGCGATGACGTCCTCGACCTCGCTCGCCGACGGCCAGATGTCCTTCATGAACACGTCGTTGCCGTCGGCGTCGGTGCCCAGCGGCTCGTTGAACAGGTCGACGTCCATCGAGCCGGCCAGCGCGTAGGCGATGACCAGCGGCGGCGACGCCAGGTAGTTCATCTTGATGTCGGGGTTGATCCGCCCCTCGAAGTTGCGGTTGCCCGACAGCACGGCGGTGACCGCGAGGTCGCCCTCGTTGACCGCGGCGCTGACCTCGGGGATCAGCGGTCCGGAGTTGCCGATGCACGTCGTGCAGCCGTAGCCGACCAGGTTGAAGCCCAGCTTGTCGAGGTACACGTCGAGACCGGACTTGGCGTAGTAGTCGGTGACGACCTTCGAGCCGGGCGCCAGCGTCGTCTTGACCCACGGCTTGCGCTGCAGACCCTTCTCGACCGCCTTCTTGGCCAGCAGGCCGGCGCCGATCATGACCGACGGGTTCGACGTGTTGGTGCACGACGTGATCGCGGCGATCGTCACCGCGCCGTGGTCGAGCTCGAACTCGGTGCCGTCCTCGAGCCGCACGTGCTGCGGGTTGCTCGGACGACCCGCGCCCGAGGGCGCCGGTGCGTTCGGCTTGTCGCCGTTGGTGCCGTCGTCGCTGCTGCTCGGCGCGTCGGACGCCGGGAAGGACTCGGCGACGGCCTCGTCGTACCCGTTGACGTCCTGCTCGGTGTAGTCGGCGAGCGCGGTGCGGAACGAACCCTTGCTCTCGGTGAGCGAGACACGGTCCTGCGGACGCTTGGGACCGGCGATCGACGGGACGACGTCGCCGAGGTCGAGCTCCAGGTACTCGGAGAAGCGCGGCTCGTGGTCCGGGTCGTGCCACAGACCCTGGGCCTTGGCGTAGGCCTCGACGAGCGCGATCTGCTCCTCGTCGCGACCCGTCAGGCGCAGGTACTTGGTGGTCTCGTCGTCGATCGGGAAGACCGCGATGGTCGAGCCGTACTCGGGGCTCATGTTGCCGATCGTGGCGCGGTTGGCCAGCGGCACCGCGCCGACGCCCGAGCCGTAGAACTCGACGAACTTGCCGACGACGCCGTGCTTGCGCAGCATCTCGGTGATGACGAGCACCAGGTCGGTCGCGGTGGCGCCCTGCGGCAGCTCGCCCGAGAGCTTGAAGCCGACGACCCGCGGGATCAGCATGCTGATCGGCTGGCCCAGCATCGCGGCCTCGGCCTCGATGCCGCCGACGCCCCAGCCCACGACACCGAGGCCGTTGACCATGGTGGTGTGCGAGTCGGTGCCGACGCAGGAGTCGGGGTAGACGACGCCGTTCTTGTCGAACACGACGCGCGCGAGCTTCTCGATGTTGACCTGGTGCACGATGCCGGTGCCCGGGGGGACGACCTTGAAGTCGTCGAAGGCGCCCTGGCCCCAGCGGAGGAACTGGTAGCGCTCACGGTTGCGCTCGTACTCGATCTCGACGTTGCGCTCGAAGGCCTCGGGCGTGCCGAAGACGTCGGCGATGACGGAGTGGTCGATGACCATCTCGGCCGGCGCGAGCGGGTTGATCTTCGTGGCGTCGCCGCCCAGGTCGGCCATGGCCTCGCGCATCGTGGCGAGGTCGACGACGCAGGGGACGCCGGTGAAGTCCTGCATGATCACGCGGGCGGGCGTGAACTGGATCTCCTTGCTGGGGTCGGCGTTCGCGTCCCAGCCGGCGAGGGCCTCGATGTCGGCCTTCGTGATGTCGGCGCCGTCCTCGGTGCGCAGCAGCGCCTCGAGCAGCACCTTCAGGCTGAACGGCAACGACGCGACGTCGAGGCCGTCGCCCTTGACCGCGTCGAGCTTGAAGTACGTGTAGCTGGCGTCGCCCACCTCGAGCGTCTGCTCGGCATTGAAGCTGTCGACCATGAGTGTCTCCTTCGCGTCGTGTTCCATCCTGCCGACCACACGGCGTGCTCGCCATGTCAGGTGGGCCTAAGTCGATCCGGAGTGGGAGTGCGACGGGCGGCCCGGCGGTCGGATAAGTCTCTTGATGTCAAGATACATGATGTCAAGAGGAAATCGAGCGAACCCCGCCCGGGCGGTTCAGAGCAGGCCCGGCCAGCGCCAGATCAGTGGCCACACGAAGGACAGGTGAGCGGCGCAGACGGCCAGCACCCCGGCGAGTCCGACCAGGTCGAGCACCACGAGCGCACGTCGACGAGGGTCGGAGGTGACGGCGTCGTCCCCCACGGCCCTGACGACCTCGGTGCCGGCCACCCGGTCGAGGACGCCTCGACGCAGCCCCACCAGGAGGGGCACGAGCAGCAGCAGGACCGCGACGTAGGCGGCAGCACCGACGTGCCACGCCTCGGGCGTGAACCGGCGCAGGACGGTCGGCAGCCCGATCGGGATCGCGGCGACCGCCAGGTCCAGCAGGAGTGCCGCGGTCAGGCCGCGCAGCAGGCCGCGGGGCGCACCGGTGGGCCGTGCGGTCCCGGGGCGGACCACCAGCAGTCCCTCGCGGTGCTTGCCGATGCTGTGTCCCCGCACGCCCTGGCGCCAGCCGTTGTTCCAGACGAGGAAGAGCTCCCCCGCCACCAGCCCGCCGAGGAGCAGGTCGTCGGACCGCCCCACGGTCCAGAGGTCGGGATCGGCCGCACCGCCGAGCAGCCTGGCGAGCAGCACGATCGAGGCGCCCGCCGTGAAGGCCACGCAGAACAGCAGGGCGTCCTGCGCAAGTGCCGAACGACGGAGGTCGCCGACGGTGCGTTCCTCGGCCTCCACCGACGGCACGGGCTCGGCCGGTCGATCGGTCTCGGGGTCGGTCATCGCTCGGCTCCGGTCCAGGAAGAGGGGCGTACAGGGGCCACTCTCCCACGTCGGGCGACCCGGTCGCACCGACACGCCCGCCCTCGCACCGGCGTGCAGGATCACTCGGAGCCGACGGCCTGCCGGTCGAGCACCGCGACGCACTCCACGTGGTGGGTCATGGGGAACAGGGCGAACGCCCGCAGGTCCCCCAGCCGGTAGCCGTGCTCGGCGAACGTCGCGACGTCACGGGCCAGGGCCGCGGGGTCGCACGCCACGTAGATGACGCGACGGGCACCGAGCCGCGCCACGTCGGGGACGGCGCGTCGTGCCCCGGTTCGTGGCGGGTCGAGGACCACCAGGTCGACGCCCCGACGGAGGTCGGCGTCGTGTCGGAGCGCCTGCTCGGTGGTGGCGGAGACCAGGCGGACCTGCGCGTGCCGGTGCAGCGACCGGCGGGCGTCGCGTGCGGCCTGGGTGTCGGCCTCCACGCTGACCACCGTGCCCTGGGGCCCCACACGGTCGGCGAGGAACGCGGTGAACAGCCCGACCCCGGCGTAGAGGTCGGCGACCCGATCCCCGGGTCGGGCCTCAGCGGCCTCGAGGACGGCGTCGACCAGGGTGCGCGCTGCCGCCGGGTGCACCTGCCAGAAGCCGGAGCCGGTCACGGTGAAGTCGTGGTCCTCGACGCGCTCGGTGAGCCGCGTGCGACCCGCGCGCCGCGCGCCGTCGGTGCCTGCGACTCCGTCGACGTGGAGGTCCTTGGGCACGGTCGCGTCGGTGACCAGGAGCTGCTGGTCCGTGGAGGAGACGATCGCCTCGACCTGGGGGGCGTCCCAGCGGTGCGACAGGACGTCGGGCAGGCCGGGGTGGGCGATCGGGCAGTGCTCGACGGGGACGACCTCGTGGGAGCGGTGGCGGCGCAGTCCTGGGCGTCCGTCGGGGGTGGTCGACCACGTCACGCGGGTGCGCCAGCCGAGGGAGGGGCTGACGGCCTCGACCTGCACCTCCCGCTCGATGCCGGCGAGACGCTGCAGCTGCTCCGACACGACGGACCCGAGCAGCCGCAGCTGGGCCTCGGGGGCGACGTGCTGGAAGTCGCAGCCTCCGCAGACCCCGGCGAGGTCGCACGGTGGGGTCACCCGGTCGGGGGACGCCTCGAGCACCTCCACGGCGTCGGCGCGCAGGTACCGCTTGGTGCGGTCGGTGACGCGGATGCTGACCCGCTCCCCCGGCAGCGCGTGCCGCACGAACACGACCTGCCCGTCCAGCCGCGCCACGCAGGAGCCCCCGTGAGCGACGGGCCCCACCTCGACCACGGGAAGAGCCTCGGACATCACGGGAGCACTGTCCCACGGGGCCCGGAGCCCACCGAATCGGTGCCGTGGGCGACGGGCCCCACCTCGACGACCGGGAGGACCGCGCTCATGCGGGTCCGTCCGGGCCGGGCCGGTCCCCGATGCCACGCCGCACGTCGCCGGGTGCGCTGCCGATGGTGCTGCGGAGGTCGACGCGGGAGGCGGAGCTCAGCTGGTACGGGACGCTGGTCACCATGACGCCGGGCATGAAGAGCAGCCGTCCCTTGAGACGCAGCGCGGTCTGGTTGTGCAGCAGCTGCTCCCACCAGTGCCCGACGACGTACTCGGGGATGTAGACGCTGACGATGTCGCGGGGGCTCGCCCGGCGCACCTCCTTGACGTACTTGACCACGGGGCGCACGAGTTCGCGGTAGGGCGACGACAGGACCGTGAGGGGCACGGGGATCTGCAGCTCGTCCCACCGCGCCCGCAGCACCTGCGTGTCGTGCGGGTCGAGCTCCACGTAGAGAGCC
The DNA here is from genome assembly GCF_031843905.1 of Aeromicrobium sp. WCS2018Hpa-31. Classification (NCBI taxonomy): domain Bacteria; kingdom Bacillati; phylum Actinomycetota; class Actinomycetes; order Propionibacteriales; family Nocardioidaceae; genus Aeromicrobium; species Aeromicrobium sp. WCS2018Hpa-31. The sequence continues at coordinate 254,393 of NZ_JAVTJF010000007.1, forward strand.
TCGAGGCTGCTCGGTCGCGCCACACGGGCGTAGGCGATGGCCCGCAGGGTCGGCTTGTGGAGCCGACCCACGAGGACGACAGCGTGGACGCGCGAGGGAAGGGCGACGTCGGCCTCGTCGATCTCGAGCTCCGCGTTGACCCGCTGGTAGTGCCGGTTGATGCCCACCATGAGGAAGAAGACGATGGTCATGGCGAGGATCGCGATCCAGGCCCCGGCGAGGAACTTGGTGATGAGGACGATCACGAGCACGGTGGCCGTCATGGTCAGGCCGAACCCGTTGACGAGCCGTGAGCGCTTCATCCGGCGCCGCTCGGCGGGGTCCGTCTCGGCGGCGAGGTGCCGGGTCCAGTGCCGGATCATGCCCAGCTGGCTGAGGTTGAACGAGACGAAGACGCCCACGATGTAGAGCTGGATGAGCTTCGTGACCTCGGCGTCGAAGGCGACGATCAGCGCGATCGCGGCGACGGCGAGCAGGACGATGCCGTTGCTGAAGGCCAGCCGGTCGCCGCGGGTGTCGAGCTGGCGCGGTAGGTGTCCGTCGCGCGCCAGGATGGAACCGAGCACGGGGAAGCCGTTGAAGGCGGTGTTCGCCGCCAGCACGAGGATGACGCCGGTGCAGGCGATCGTGAAGTAGAACAGCGGCGCCGCGTCGCTGTAGAGCGCCTTGGCGAGCTGCGCGATCACGGTGTCCTGCTCGAAGCCGTCACCCACCGGTCGGCCGTCGAGCAGCAGCTGGCGGGCCGGGTCCTCGACGTAGCGGATGTGCATGGCGTCGGCCAGCACGATGATGCTCATGAGCATCGTGATCGAGATGGTGCCGAGCAGCAGCAGCGTGGTGGCGGCGTTGGCGCTCTTGGGCTTGCGGAAGGCGGGCACGCCGTTGCTGATCGCCTCCACGCCGGTGAGGGCGGCGCATCCGGACGAGAACGCCCGGGCCAGCAGGAACGCCATGGCCAGGCCGGTGAGTGCGGAGTCGTAGGGCGCCTCGGCGGCGATCTCGTACCGGGCGCTCTCGGCCTGGGGCAGGTCGCCCAGGAGGTAGCGGACCAGTCCCCAGCAGGCCATCAGGGCGATCGCCAGCATGAACAGGTACGTCGGCACGGCGAACGCGCGGCCGGACTCCTTCGCGCCGCGCAGGTTGAGGGTCATGAGCAGCAGCACGAGCGCCGACGCGGCCAGCGCCTCGTGACCGACGAGCCAGGGCACGGCGGACGTCGCGTTCTGCACCCCCGAGGAGATCGAGACCGCGACGGTGAGGACGTAGTCGACGAGCAGCGCGCTGGCCACCGTGACGCCCGACTTGGGCCCCAGGTTCGTGGTGGCGACCTCGTAGTCGCCTCCACCGCTGGGGTAGGCGCGCACGTTCTGGCGGTAGGACGCGACGACGGTGAGCATCACGACGACGACGGCGAGGCCGATCTTCCAGTTGAACGCGTAGGCCGTGATGCCGCCCATCGACAGGGTCAGGAAGATCTCGTCGGGCGCGTACGCCACCGACGACAGGGCGTCGCTGGCGAAGACGGGCAGCGCGATGCGCTTCGGCAGCAGCGTCTCCCCGAGCTGGGTGCTGCGAAGCTTGCGTCCGACGAGCGTCCGCTTGACGGACTCGACCATGCCCACGAGCGACGATCGTAGACCTGTCGGGATCGCTGCGCCGGGCGCCCTGGATGCGGGCTCCGGGCCGGTCCCGACGGGTGTAGCGTCGCCTCGTGCACATCGTCATCATGGGCTGCGGACGCGTCGGCTCGACGCTGACGCGCAGCCTCGAGGAGCGCGGCCACTCCACGGCCGTCATCGACTCCAACCCCGACGCCTTCCGCCGCCTGGGGCCGGACTTCACCGGCACCACCGTGACCGGCATGGGCTTCGACCGCGAGGTCCTGCGTGCGGCCGGCATCGAGCACGCCGACGGCTTCGCCGCGGTCTCGAGCGGCGACAACTCCAACATCATCTCGGCACGGGTCGCACGTGAGCAGTTCGGCGTCGACAACGTCGTGGCCCGCATCTACGACCCGGGCCGCGCCGAGGTGTACGAGCGCCTTGGCGTCCCCACGGTCGCCACGGTGCCGTGGGCGGCCGACCAGGTCCTGCGTCGGCTCGTCCCGGCCGGGTCGGAGCCCGCGTGGCGCGACCCGTCCGGACAGCTGCGACTCGACACCCTCTACGCCCCGTTCCCGTGGATCGGTCACGAGGTCTCGAGCCTCGAGGACGCTGCGGGGGTCCGCGTGGCCTACCTGACACGTCTCGGGTCCGGCCTGGTCGCGAGCGGACGCACGGTGCTGCAAGAGGGTGACCTGCTCGCCGTCTTCATGCGCGAGGGCGACGCCGACCAGGCCCACCGCGTGCTCGAGTCCGGACCTGAGGAGGCCTGATGCGCGTCGCCATCGCGGGAGCCGGTGCCGTCGGCCGATCCGTCGCGCTCGAGCTCACCGAGAACGGGCACCAGGTGCTCCTGATCGACAAGTCCCCCGGGTCCATCCGGTCCGACCTCGTGCCGAAGGCGCAGTGGCTGCTGGCCGACGCGTGCGAGATGTCCTCCCTCGAGGAGGCCGGCCTGCAGACGTGCGACGTGGTCATCGCCGCGACGGGCGACGACAAGGTCAACCTGGTCGTCTCGCTGCTGGCCAAGACGGAGTTCTCGGTCCCCCGGACCGTCGGTCGCGTCAACCACCCGAGCAACGAGTGGCTGTTCGGCGAGACGTGGGGCGTCGACGTGGCGGTCTCGACCCCGCGGCTCATGTCGGCCCTGGTGGAGGAGGCCGTGTCGGTCGGCGACCTCGTGCGCCTGTTCACCTTCCGCCAGAGCAACACCAGCCTGGTCGAGCTGACGATGCCCGAGGACTCCCCCTTCGCCGGGCGCCTGGTGCGCGACGTCCCGTGGCCACGGGACGTGGTCCTCGTGGCCATCCTGCGCGACAACGCGATCGAGACGCCCGACCCGGAGCGCTCGCTCGAGGCGGGCGACGAGCTCTTGTTCGTCACCGCACCGGACGCGGAGGACGAGATCGGCGCGCTGCTCTCCCCCAAGTCGTGAGTCGCTCCTCGTCCTGAGGCGTCGTGGCTGCGTCGGCGGCTGGGGGTTCGCTCGCTGCTGCGTCGGGCGGCTGCGCGTTCGCTCGCTGCTGCCCTGCACGGCTGGGCGGTCGCTCGCTGCTGCGTCGCTGTCTGGGCGTTCGCTCGCTGCTGCGTCGCTGGGGCTTCGAGTCGGGTCGGTCCCCGAAAGGGCCTCGACCGCAGCAGGAGGTCTGGGCTCGGGTGGGTCTGCGGGGCGCGGCCACGATTCTCCATCTGTGCGTGATCCACGCACGATGCTTCCTTCGCGTGGACCGTGCCACGCGAAGGAAGCATCGTGGCGGCGAAACGGGCCCCGTACGGGCAGGGATTCTCCCTTCTCGTGGACCGTCCCACGCAAAGGAA
>NZ_JAVTJF010000008.1:0-225841 GCF_031843905.1 Aeromicrobium sp. WCS2018Hpa-31
GTGGTCGAGTAGCGCGGGGCCGCGAGGTACGAGCGTGCTTCGTGCGTATCGAGACCACGATGGGGGCCGGTGGTGGGTGGTCTCGATACGTCCGGCCGAGCTCCTTCGTCGCCGTCCGGACTACTCGACCACCGGTCTCCGACCCACCGCCGGGAGAGCGTCAGGGGTGGGTCATGCTCATGACGTCGAGGGCGGCGTCGAGGTCGGCCTCGGAGAGGTCGCCACGCTCGACGTAGCCCTCCTCCAGCACGACCTCGCGGATCGTCTTGCGCTCCTTGACCGCCTTCTTGGCCACGGCCGCAGCGTTCTCGTAGCCGATGTGGCGGTTGAGGGGCGTGACCACCGAGGGGCTCGACTCGGCGAGCTCGAGGCACCGCTCGACGTTGGCCGTGATGCCGTCGACGCAGCGGTCGGCGAGGACGCGCGAGGTGTTGCCCAGCAGCCGGATCGACTCCAGGACGTTGCGGCCGATGACCGGCAGCTGCACGTTCAGCTCGAACGACCCCGACGCGCCCGCGTACGTGATCGTCGCGTCGTTGCCGATGACCTGCGCGCACACCATGAGCGTGGCCTCGGGCAGCACCGGGTTCACCTTGCCGGGCATGATGCTCGACCCGGGCTGCAGGTCCGGCAGGTTGATCTCGCCGAGACCCGTGCGGGGTCCGGAGCCCATCCAGCGCAGGTCGTTGCAGATCTTCGTGAGGCTGACGGCGACGGTGCGCAGCGCCCCGGACAGCTCGACGATCCCGTCGCGGGCGCCCTGGGCCTCGAAGTGGTCGGTGGCCTCGGTGATCGGCAGGCCCGTGTCGGCCGCGAGCAGCTCGATGACCCGCTGCGGGAACCCGACCGGGGTGTTGATGCCCGTGCCGACGGCGGTGCCGCCCAGCGGGACCTCGGCGGCCGACGGCAGTGCGCGCTCGATGCGGGCGATGCCCTTGCGCACCTGGGCCGCGTACCCGGCGAACTCCTGGCCGAGGGTCACGGGGGTGGCGTCCATCAGGTGCGTGCGGCCGGACTTCACGACCTCGGCGAACTCGTCGGCCTTGCGCTCGAGGGCCTGCGCGAGGTGGTCGAGGTCGGGCAGCAGCTCGTTGACCGTGGAGGCCGTGGCAGCCACGTGGATCGACGTCGGGAAGACGTCGTTGCTCGACTGCGACGCGTTGACGTGGTCGTTCGGGTGCACGTCCTTGCCGAGCGAGCGCGTGGCGAGGGTGGCGATGACCTCGTTGGTGTTCATGTTGCTCGACGTGCCCGACCCGGTCTGGAACACGTCGATCGGGAACTGGCTGTCGTGGGCGCCGGTGGCGACCTCGGCCGCGGCGGCGACGATCGCCTCGGCGACGTCGGCGTCGAGGATGCCCAGCTCGGCGTTGGCCTTCGCGCAGGCACCCTTGATCTGGGCCAGGGCCTTGATCTGGGCCGGCTCGATCGGGGTGCCGGAGATCGGGAAGTTCTCGACGGCGCGCTGGGTCTGCGCCCGCCAGAGGGCGTCGGCGGGCACCTTCACCTCGCCCATGGTGTCGTGCTCGATGCGCCAGGTCGTGTCGGTCTCGGTCATGCGACCACGCTAGCGCGGGCCCGTCGGACGGCTACTCGGCGGAGCGGACGCGCAACCCGGTGACCGGCACGGTGACGGCACCGGACGGGTCGGTGAAGAAGTCGTTGCCCTTGTCGTCGACCACGATGAACGCCGGGAAGTCCTCGACCTCGATCTTCCAGACCGCCTCCATGCCCAGCTCGGGGTACTCCAGCACCTCCTGGCTGCGGATGCAGTCCTGGGCCAGACGGGCGGCCGGACCACCGATGGAACCCAGGTAGAAGCCGCCGAACGCGTCGCACGCCTCGGTGACCTGCTTGCTGCGGTTGCCCTTGGCGAGCATGACCAGGGAGCCGCCGGCCTCCTGGAAGCGGCGCACGTAGGAGTCCATGCGGCCGGCCGTCGTCGGTCCGAACGACCCGGACGCCATGCCCTCGGGCGTCTTGGCCGGTCCGGCGTAGTAGACGGGGTGGTCCTTCATGTACTGCGGCATCGGCTTCCCGGCGTCGAGCAGCTCGGCGATCTTGGCGTGCGCGATGTCGCGGGCCACGACGAGCGGACCGGTGAGCGACAGCCGCGTCTTGACCGGGTACTGCGACAGCTGGGCGCGGATCTCGTCCATCGGTCGCGTGAGGTCGACCTGCACGACCTCGCCGCCGCTGATGTCCTCGGCCACGCCGGCGTCGGGCATGTACTGGGCCGGGTCGGTCTCGAGCTGCTCGAGGAACACGCCCTCGGGGGTGATCTTGGCGCGCGCCTGGCGGTCGGCCGAGCAGGAGACGGCGATGGCCACGGGGCAGGAGGCGCCGTGGCGGGGCAGGCGCACGACGCGGACGTCGTGGCAGAAGTACTTGCCGCCGAACTGGGCGCCGATGCCGAACGACTGCGTCAGCTCGAAGACCTGCTGCTCCAGCTCGACGTCGCGGAAGCCGTGGGCGCTCATCGAGCCCTCGGTGGGCAGCTCGTCGAGGTAGTGCGCCGACGCGTACTTGGCGGTCTTGAGCGCGAACTCCGCCGACGTGCCGCCGATGACGACCGCCAGGTGGTACGGCGGGCAGGCGGCGGTGCCGAGGCTCTTGATCTTCTCGTCGAGGAACTCCAGCAGCCGCGTGGGGTTCAGGATCGCCTTCGTCTCCTGGTACAGGAACGACTTGTTGGCCGACCCGCCGCCCTTGGCCATGAACAGGAACGAGTACTCGGGGGTGGGCTTGGTGCCGGGCGTGGAGTACAGCTCGATCTGTGCCGGCAGGTTGGTGCCGGTGTTCTTCTCCTCGTACGTGGTGAGGGGAGCGAGCTGGCTGTACCGCAGGTTGAGCGTCGTGTAGGCGTCGTGCACGCCCCGGCTGATGGCCTCGGCGTCGTCGGCGCCGGTGAGGACGCCCTCGGACTTCTTGCCCATGACGATCGCGGTGCCGGTGTCCTGGCACATGGGCAGCACGCCACCGGCGGAGATGTTGACGTTCTTCAGCAGGTCGAGCGCCACGAACCGGTCGTTGCCGGAGGCCTCCGGGTCGTCGATGATGCGCCGCAGCTGGGCGAGGTGCGCGGGCCGCAGGTAGTGGCTGATGTCGTGCATCGCCTCCGCGGTGAGCCGGCGGATCGCCTCGGGCTCCACGTGCAGGAAGGTGCGGGTGCTGCCGTCCGGCAGGGTGACCTCGGACGTCGAGACGCCCTCGGTGGTGACGAGACGGTAGGGCGTCTCGTCGGGCCCGGTCGGGAGCAGGTCGGAGTAGAGGAAGTCTGCGGCTGCCACGGGGCGACCATAGCGTTCCTGGTCAGCGGGCGTGGCCGGTGAGGACCCAGTAGTGCTCGGCGCGGCCCTGCAGGTCGACGGGCACGGCGACGGCGCGGACGTCGTCGAGCACCTCGCCGAGCCGCTCGCGCAGGGGCTCGGAGTCGGCCATCGACCACACGGCCAGCGTCCCGCCCGGCCTCAGCGCACGGGCGCACGCGCGCACCCCGGTGGAGTCGTAGACGGCCGCGTTGGCGTCGTGCACGAGGAAGTCCGGTCCGTTGTCGACGTCGAGGAGCACGGCGTCGAGCGACGCCGCGGGCTGGGCCGCGACGACGTCGAGCACGTCGCCGACGACCACGGTGCAGCGCGGGTCGTCGAGCACCTCGGGACCGGCGCCGGCCCCGTCGCGCACCGCCCGGAGCACGCCGTCGTGCAGCTCCGCCACCACCAGCCGCTCGACGCGTCGACCACCCTCGGCCTCGAGCAGCGCACGGGCGGTGAACCCGAGTCCGAGGCCCCCGACGAGCACCTCACGGGCTCCTGCGTCGAGCGCGTGCTCCGCGAGCACCCGCTCGGAGGAGGTCTCGACGTCGTCCATGACGAAGACGCCGTTGACGCGCAGCTCCGTGGCGCCGTCGGCCCGCGTCCGCACCACCACCTCGTCGTCCACGTCGGCCAGCCTAGGACGGTCGCCGTGGGCCCAGGTCTCGGTGGTCGAGGGTGTCGGCGGTCGGGGCTAGCGTCGCGCCATGACGCACACCCACCACGGCATCGACTACGTCGAGCTCCCGGCACCGGACCTGCAGGCTGCGAAGGCCTTCTACGGCGCGGCCTTCGGCTGGTCCTTCACCGACTACGGCCCGGCCGACGACCCCGCCTACGTCGGCATCCAGGCTCTCGACGGCGAGGGTGAGGTCGGCGGCCTCGACCCGGCCGGGACCCCGGGGACGAGCGGCCCGCTCGTGCAGCTGTGGTCGGCCGACCTCGAGACCACGCGCCAAGCGGTCCTCGACGCCGGCGGCTCGGTGGTCGACGACATCTTCGCCTTCCCCGGTGGGCGGCGGTTCCACTTCACCGATCCCGCGGGCAACCGGCTCGGGGTGTGGAGCGAGTCCTGAGCCCCGGCCCTGGGACGACTAGTGCCGCGCGGAGGCGCGCTCGACCGTGCGCACGACTGCGTCGATGATCGTGTCGTAGAGCTGGCTGGGCAGGTCGTGGGCCATGCCGGCGATCTCGAGGTGCTCCGAGCCCTTGAGGGCGGCGGCCGTGGCGCGGCCGCCCGAGCGGTGCACGAGCGGGTCCTTCAGGCCGTGGATCACGGTGGAGGGCACGTCGAGCGCCTCGAGGTCCACGGTGCGGTCGGGCTGCGTGAGGATCGCCATGAGCTGGCGCGTGACGCCGCCGGCCGACCAGCCGCGGTCGTACGTCTCGTAGGCGCGGTTGCGGGCGAACTCCTCGTCGGTCGGGAAGTCCGGCGACGAGATCATCGACGTGCCGCGCAGCGAGCGGGCCACGTACTCGTCGCGGGTGTGCCCGGCCTTGCTCAGCAGGGCCGGCAGGATCTTGGGGTTCTGGTACCCGACGGTGCGCTTGCCGGTGGTCGACATGATCGACGTCAGCGACAGCACCCGGTCGGGCTCGGCCACGGCCATGGTCTGCACGATCATCCCGCCCATCGACACGCCCACGACGTGCGCCGCGTCGATGCCGAGGTGGTCGAGCAGGCCGAAGGCGTCGGTGGCCAGGTCGCCGATGGAGTACGGCGCCTTCGCCAGGCCCGCCACCGCCTTGAGGATGTCGATCCGGCTGACCCGGTGCTGGCGCAGCTTGGTGGAGCGGCCGGTGTCGCGGTTGTCGTAGCGGACGACGAAGAAGCCGCGGGCCACCAGACGCTCGCAGAACTCGCTGTCCCACCAGCCCATCGGCCCGCCCAGACCCATGACGAGCAGGACGGGTGGATCACTCGGGTCACCGAACGTCTCGAAGCAGAGGTCGATGCCCGAGGGCAGGTGCGCGAACTGTTCTCCAGAACCGGCCATGGACCCGATCGTACGGTTTCGGGACCAGCTGGGCCCGTGGAACGGACGGTGGCCCGGTCGTCCGTCCGGCGGTCTAGGGTCGGACGATGGCCACCTCCGAGGAGATCGTCCGCTTCGACGACGCCGAGCCGCCGCCGGGATCGAGCCCCTGGGTCGGTGGTGCGGGACCGGGCCGCGAGGTGGCGGTCGTGGACCCGGACCCGACCTGGCCGGAGCAGGCGGCCCGACTGGTGGCGACCGTGCGCGCCGCGCTCGGGCCGAACGTCGTGAGCCTCGAGCACGTGGGGTCCACGTCGGTGCCCGGGCTGCCGGCCAAGCCGATCATCGACCTCGTGCTCGTGGTGCCCGATCCCGCTGACGAGGACGCCTACGTCCCGGCGCTCGAGGAGCAGGGCTTCGTGCTCACGGTGCGGGAACCCTGGTGGCACGAGCACCGGATGCTGCGCCATGCTGCCCCGCGCACCAACCTGCACGTGCATGCCGCGGACTCACCCGAGGTCGTGCGGATGCCGATGTTCCGCGACTGGCTGCGCAGCCACCCCGACGACCGAGAGCTGTACGCCACCGCCAAGCGAGCGGCGGCGGCAGCCGCGGCCGAGGCGGGCGAGCACGTGATGCAGTACAACGCACGCAAGCAGACGGTGGTGCGGGAGATCTATGCGCGGGTCTTCGCCGCCGCCGGCCTGCCGCGCCCGCGCTGAGACCACCTCACGGGCGTCGGAAGAGCGCGGTGAGGAGGAACTCCTCGCCGAAGAGTGCGGAGTCCGCGTCCTGGGCCAGCATCGGCCGGGACTCGACGGGCTCGAGGTCCTGGAAGATCCAGCGCAGCGACTCCGGCGTGAACGCCAGCCCGCCCTCGAGCCCGCCGCGCAGGTACAGCTCGGCGTCCGGGACGCTCGTGCCCATCCGCCCGTCGGCGAAGCAGACGACCCCGAGGACGCCGCCCGGTGCGAGGACGCGGTCGATCAGGCGCAGGTACGCGATGCGTCGGTGCGGCGGCAGGTGGTGCAGGCAGCCCGAGTCGTACACGAGGTCGTACGGACCCGTCAGGGTCGCGCCGGCCTCGCCGAGTGCGTCGCCGACGAGGAAGCGCGGTGCTGGCTCCTGGGCCGACTCCTGGTCGGGTGCGTGCTCGCGGGCCCACGCGACGGCCGTCTGCGACAGGTCGATGCCGTCGACCTGGAACCCGCGCGACGCCAGGTGACGGGCGTTGCGCCCTGCGCCGCAGCCGAGGTCGAGCGCGCGGCCCGGAGGCACCAGCCCGGCGTCGAGCCAGGCGACGAGGTTCTCGTCGGGCTTGTCGACGAAGAACGGCACCGGGCGCGACCGGTCGGTGTAGAAGTCGTCCCACCAGGACCGGCCCGCCCCGTCGGACCACCGGTCGGCGGCCGACTCGAAGAGGGTGTCCATGAGGGCCAGCACGTCGTCGACGCTGCGCACGTGACGGGCGCGTCCCTCGTCAGACGTCTCCATGGATCCCCCGATCGTCGGCCGCGCTGCGTTCAGTGCAGGCTCAGTGCTCGTAGTCGATCGACGAGTACGCCTTGAGCTTCGTGAGCTGGTGCTCGCTGGTGATCTTGCGGATCGTGCCGCTGCGCGAGCGCATCACGATCGACTCGGTGAACGCCTTGCCGGCCGAGTAGCGCACCCCGGACAGCAGCTCGCCGTCGGTGATGCCGGTGGCCACGAAGAAGCAGTCGTCGGCGACCACGAGGTCGTCGGTGAGCAGCACGCGGTCGAGGTCGTGGCCGGCGTCGATCGCACGCTGCCGCTCGTCGTCGTCGGTGGGGGCGAGGCGGCCCTGGATCACGCCGCCGATCGCCTTGATGGCGCACGCGGTGATGATGCCCTCGGGGGTGCCACCGGTGCCGACGAGCAGGTCCACGCCGGAGTCGGGCTGCACCGCCACGATGGCCCCGGCGACGTCGCCGTCGCTGATGAACTTGATGCGCGCGCCCGCGTCACGGATCTGCTGCGTGAGGTCGGCGTGGCGGGGTCGGTCGAGCACGCAGACCGTGACGTCGCTGTTGCTGATGCCCTTGGCCCTGGCCACGCGGGCGATGTTCTCGGCCACGGGAAGTCGGATGTCGACGGCGTCGGCGGCCTCGGGGCCGGCCACGAGCTTCTCCATGTAGAAGACGGCCGACGGGTCGTACATGGAGCCGCGGGGCGCGACGGCCATGACCGCGATGGCGTTGGGCATGCCCTTGGCGCAGAGCGTCGTGCCGTCGATCGGGTCGACCGCCACGTCGCACTCCGGGCCCGTGCCGTCGCCGACGTGCTCGCCGTTGAACAGCATCGGGGCCTCGTCCTTCTCGCCCTCGCCGATGACGACGACACCGTTCATCGCGACGGTGTTGATGAGGCTCCGCATCGCGTTGACGGCCACGCCGTCGGCGCCGTTCTTGTCCCCGCGCCCGACCCAGCGGCCGGCGGCCATGGCGCCGGCCTCCGTGACTCGGACGAGGTCCAGGGCGAGGTTGCGGTCCGGGGCTTGGGCGGCGGGCTGCAGGCTGTCCACGAGTGCACCCTACCGGCGACGGGCGTCGCTCAGAGCCCGTGCACCTGGACCTCGCTCGCCTTGACCACCAGGTGGACGTGACGGCCGGGCTCCAGCCGCAGCTCGGCGACGGCGTCGACGGTCACGTCGGCGCTCACGACGTCGGTCCGCACGAGCGCGCGACGGCCGCGCGGCTCGACCGACGTGACGGTGGCGGGCCACACGTTGCGCGGGCTCCCGACGGGGGCGTCGAGGTGCACCGCGACCGCCGCCGGGTCCAGGACGGCCACGGCCGGGCTGCCGTCGGGGAGTGCGGCCGTGGCGGCGTGCACCACCAGCCCGTCGTCACCGTGCAGGCCCGGGCCGGTCGCGGTGCCGCGCACCAGGTTGAGTCCGGCGAGGTCGGCGGCGAACCTGCTCCGTGGCTGCTCGAGGACGCGCGCGGTGGGGCCGACGTCGACCAGGCGGCCGTCCTCGACGACCGCGAGCCGGTCCGTCAGCAGCAGGGCGTCGAGCACGTCGTGGGTGACCAGGACGGCCGTCCTGCCCTCCTGCCGACGTCGGCGCAGCACCTGCGCGAGCGCCGAGCGCAGCAGGGGGACGGTGCCCGCGTCGAGGGCGGCCATCGGCTCGTCGAGCAGCAGCAGACGTGGGTCGGGGGCCAGCGCCCTGGCCAGGGCGACCCGAGCGGCCTGACCGCCCGACAGGGTTCCGGGTCGGCGGTCCGCCAGGTCCGCACAGCCCAGCTCGTCGAGATGGTCGCGGGCGGTCTCCCGTGCCGCGGCCCGCGGGGTGCCCGCGCTGCGTGGGCCGAAGGCCACGTTGTCGAGGACGCTGAGGTGCGGGAACAGCAGCGGTTCCTGCGCGAGCAGGCCGACGCCGCGCTCGTGCGGGGCGCGCCACGTGCCGGAGGTGGTGTCGAGCAGGACCTCGCCGTCGACGACCACGCGGCCGTGCTGCGGACGCAGCGTGCCGGCGAGCGTGGCGAGCACGGTCGACTTCCCGGCACCGTTGGGCCCCACGAGGCCCAGGGTGGTGCCCGGCGCGACCTCGAGCTCGAGCGTGACGCCGCGGTCGGGGGCGTCGACGAGCAGCTGCACGCTCACAGCGAGGACCCCCGTCCGCGGACCAGTGCGATCACGGCCACCGCCGCGACGACGAGCAGCAGCGACAGCGCGACGGCGGCGTCGGGATCGGTCTCGCGCTGCAGGTAGATCTCGAGCGGCAGCGTGCGCGTGACCCCCTGCAGGCTGCCGGCGAAGGTGATCGTGGCGCCGAACTCGCCCAGCGCGCGGGCGAACGCCAGCACGGCTCCGGAGAGGAGACCCGGGAGCACGAGGGGGATGCTGACCCGGCGCAGGACCGTGGTGGGGCGTGCCCCGAGCGTCGCGGCCACCACCTCGTAGCGGCGGCCCGCCGTCCGAAGGCTGCCCTCCAGGCTGATCACCAGGAACGGCAGTGCGACGAACGTCTGCGCCAGCACCACCGCGGTCGTGGAGAACGCCACCTGGACGCCCAGCACGTCCAACGACTCGCCGAGCAGCCCCCGCCGACCGAACGTGGCCAGCAGCGCGATGCCTCCCACGACCGGTGGCAGCACCAGCGGGAGCAGGACGAGCGCGCGCAGGAGCGCCTGGCCGGGGAACCGGGCGCGCGCCAGCACGAAGGCCATGGGCACGCCCAGCACGATGCACAGCACCGTGGACACCGCCGCCGTCCGCAGGCTCAGCCAGAGGGCCGACCGCGCCGACTCCGACGTCAGCAGCGACGGCAGGTCGGTCCACTCGACGCGGGCGAGCAGGGCCACGAGCGGCAGCACCACCAGGGCCGCGCCGGCCGCAGCGGGCACCCAGATCCAGCCGGGCAGGTCACCGGAGGTGGGGGAGCGGTCCCCGCGGAGCCGGCCCGCCCCGCGCCGCCCAGCTCCGCGCCGCCCAGCGGGGGCCTGCGCGGAAGTCGGCGTGGTCACGGCGGGCCGAAGCCGGCGTCGTCCAGCACCTTCTGACCCTCGTCGCTCGTGACCCACTCGACCCAGTCCTGTGCGAGCCCGGGCTGGCGGGCGTCCGCGAGCGCCGCGATCGGGTAGGTGTTGACCACGTCGTCGGCGCCGGGGACCTCGACGGTCTCGACGTCGTCGCCCGCGGCCTCGGCGTCCGTCACGTACACGAGGCCTGCGTCGGCCTCGCCGGCCGCGACCTTGGCCAGCACGTCGGTCACCGACTGCTCCTCGCTGTCGGGAGCCAGGGTGACACCGTCCTTCTTCGCGAGCTTCTCGGAGGCGGCACCGCACGGCACCTGGGGCGCGCAGACCACGACGTCGAGGTCGGGGTTGCCCAGGTCGGCCAGCGACGTGACGTCGCCCGGGTCGTCCGGTGGGGTCACGATGACGAGCGTGTTGGTGGCGAAGTCCTGCGGCTCGCCCTCCACGAGGTCCTCGTCGACGAGCGTCGTCATGTTCTTCTCGTCGGCCGAGGCGAACACGTCGGCCGGGGCGCCCTCGGCGATCTGCGCGGCGAGGTCGGACGACCCGGCGAAGCTCAGCTCCACGGTGACGCCCTCGTTCTGCTCCTCGAAGCGGTCGGCGAGGTCGGTGAAGGACCCCTTCAACGAAGCCGCCGCGAACACGGTGAGCGTGCTGTCGACGTCGGCCCGGGGGTCCACGGCGTCGCTGTTGCCGCAGCCTGACAGGACCAGGGCGAGGGTCGGGACGAGGAGGGCGAGACGCTTCACGGGGTGACCTCCAGCGAGACGTTGGTGGACTTGACGGTGGCCCAGGCGATGGCGCCGGGCTCGAGGCCGAGGGCGTCGACGGACTCGCGGCTGACGAGGGAGACCACGCGGTAGGGCCCGCAGACCAACTCGACCTGGGCCATCACGGTGTCGGCCGTGACCCGGGTGACGATGCCGCGCAGCCGGTTGCGCGCGCTCGTGTGCTCGGGTCCGTGGTCGGGGGTCGCCGCGTGGTCGGCGGCGAGCCTCGCGAGGTCCACACCCTCGATGCCGGCCCGGCCGTCGGCGTCGACCGGGTTGAACCGGCCCTGCTGCTGCCAGCGTCGTAGGGTGTCATCGCTGACGCCGACGAGCGCGGCGGCGTCGGAGAGCCTGTGCACGACCATGACGCGGAGCCTAGCCGCACTCGCGGCGGTACGCCGACGAACAAGCCGCAGGTGCGGCACGACAGAGCAGTGGAGGACGCATGGCCGGTTCCAGTCGGGGCAATCCCAAGCTGGGGGACATCCTCCGCTCCGTCGGGGTCCTCGGCGCCGCCCTGCTGCTGGTCTGGGCCGCGACGCAGTTCCTGTTCGGCAGCACGCCCGAGACGCCCGACGTGCCCGCGGTCGACTACGCCGCCGTGCTGCCCGGCGCCGAGCGCGAGACCGGGGCCGACCTGCTGGCGCCCACCTCGCTGCCGGAGGGCTGGAAGGTCACGTCGTCGCGGGTGCGCGACGGCGTGTGGAGCCTGGGGACGTTGACGTCCGACACCGACTTCATCGGGCTCACGCAGGCGCCCGAGGGCGAGGACGCCGCCGTCGACGAGTACGCCGAGGGCAGCGAGCGGGTGGACGACGTGCAGGTCGGTGGCCTGACCTGGACCCGGTGGACCTCACCGGACGGCGAGAGCACCTACTCGCGCGAGGTGGAGGGTCCCGAGCAGCGCACCACCGCCGTCGTGACGAGCGACGTGGACCGCGCGACGCTCGAGCAGTACCTCGCGTCCCTCTCCTGAGCCGAGCGGTCGATCCCGGTCAGGCCTCGTCGTCCTCGTCACCGTCGTGGCCGGCGGCACGGTCGAGCCGCGCGCGGGCACCGTCGAGCCATCGCTGGCAGACGGCGGCCAGGTGCTCGCCGCGCTCCCACAGGGCGAGCGACTCCTCGAGGCCGACGCCACCGTTCTCGAGCCGCTGGACGACGCTGACCAGCTCGTCGCGGGCCTGCTCGTAGGAGAGCTCCTGCCCGTCGGGCTCCGTCTCGGGGGCGGGGTCAGTCGGCATGGCGGGTCTCCTCGGTGCGGTCGGTGGTGACGTGCGCGCTGCCGTCGGCCAGGCGCACGACGAAGGCGTCGGGGACGTCGTGGACCGACGTGAGCACGTGCCCGTCGGCGGTCTGGGCCACGGCGTAGCCGCGCTCGAGCGTGGCCAGGGGCGAGAGGGCCCGCACACGCGCGAGGTGGTGGCCGACGGCGTCGTGCTCGCGGTCGAGCCGGTGCCCGAGCGCCCGGTGGGTGCGTTCGCGCAGGTGCGCCAGGGCGTCCTCCTGGGCGTCGACGAGCGTGAGTGGCGCGGCGAGCACCGGTCGGGAGCGCAGCTGGGCCAACGCGTGCGCCTCGTGCTCGACGAAGCCCGAGACGGCTCGGCGCAGGCGGGCGCGGGCACCGGCGAGCCGGTCGTTCTCCTCGGCGGCGTCGGGGACCACCCGCTTGGCCGCGTCGGTGGGCGTGGACGCGCGGACGTCGGCCACGAGGTCGAGCAGCGGGGTGTCCTGCTCGTGGCCGATGGCGCTGACCACCGGCACGCGGCAGGCGTGGACGGTGCGCACCAGGGCCTCGTCGGAGAACGGCAGGAGGTCCTCGAGCGACCCACCGCCGCGCGCGACCACGATGACGTCGACCTGCGACGCGAGCTCCTCGACGGCGGCGGCCACGGCGCGGGCCGAGCCGCTGCCCTGCATGAGGGCGTGCCGGACCTCGAACCGCACCCCGGGCCAGCGCAGCCGGGCGTTCTCGAGCACGTCGCGTTCGGCCGCCGAGGCGCGGCCGGTGACCAGGCCGACGGTGCCGGGCAGGAACGGCAGCGGCTTCTTGAGCCGGGCGTCGAACAGGCCCTCGGCGGCCAGCAGCTGCTTGCGGCGCTCGAGCTGGGCGAGCAGCTCGCCCTCGCCGGCGGGCCGGATCTCGCGGATCTGCAGCGTCAGCGATCCGTTGGGCTCGTAGAACTCCGGCTTGGCGTGCACGACCACCCGCGCGCCCTCGGTGACCGGGGCGGGGGACGCGTCGAGCACCGAGGCATGGCACGTGGCGCGCACCGAGAGGGTGGCGCGCAGGTCGCGCAGGACGAGGAAGCAGATGCCGGGACGACGGGTCAGCTGGGCGACCTCGGCCTCGACCCACACCGGCCCGAGCCGGCCGACCCACTGCCCGATGAGCGTGGAGACCTGGCGCAGCGGCGCGGGGGAGTCCGCGCTCGTGTCCAGGGCCATGGCCCACACCCTAGGAGGTCGCCCTGACGCTCCGCGCCACCCGCGGCTCTCCCGTCCCGGCCGTCGGAGGTAGGTGACGCGCCGAACGAGCCGTCAGAGGTAGGTGACGCACCGAACGGCTCGCCCGGAGGTAGGTCTCGCACCTCATCGACGGCCGAAGAGGTGCGAGACCTACCTTCGGGGCTCGGGGGCGCGGCCGGCGACCGGCACGGACAGGTCGCCGGACGTCGTCGACGTCTGTCCCCGGTCGTTACGATGGGGGACATGACGACCAACGTGCACCTCGGCATGCCCCCCGTCGGCGGGAGCGTCCTCCTCGCCGACCCGCGCGGCTACTGCGCAGGCGTCGACCGCGCCGTCATCACGGTCGAGAAGGCGCTCGACCTCTACGGCGCCCCCGTGTACGTGCGCAAGCAGATCGTGCACAACAAGCACGTCGTCAACACGCTGGCCGACCGCGGCGCGATCTTCGTGGAGGAGCTCGACGAGGTGCCCGAGGGCGCCACGGTCGTGTTCTCCGCCCACGGCGTGTCGCCGATGGTGCACGCCGAGGCGGCCGAGCGCAGCCTCAAGACCATCGACGCCACCTGCCCGCTGGTCACCAAGGTGCACCACGAGGCTCGCCGGTTCGCCGCCGACGACTACCGCATCCTGCTCATCGGCCACGAGGGCCACGAGGAGGTCGAGGGCACCGCGGGCGAGGCTCCCGAGCACATCACGCTCGTGCAGAGCCCGGCCGACGTCGACGACCTCGAGTTCCCCGAGGGCACCAAGCTGTCGTGGCTGTCGCAGACCACGCTGAGCGTCGACGAGACCATGGAGACGGTGCGCCGGCTGCGCGAGAAGTTCCCGCAGCTGGAGGACCCGCCGTCCGACGACATCTGCTACGCCACCCAGAACCGTCAGGTTGCGGTCAAGGAGATCGCGAAGGACGCCGACCTGGTCATCGTCGTGGGGTCCTCGAACTCCTCGAACTCGGTCCGCCTCGTCGAGGTCGCGCTCGAGGCCGGCGCCAAGGCGTCGTACCGGATCGACGACATCAGCGAGTTCGACGAGGCCTGGCTCGACGGCGTCGAGACCGTGGGCGTCACGTCGGGCGCCTCGGTGCCCGACGACCTCGTGCAGGACGTGCTGACGTACCTGTCGGAGCACGGCCACCCCGACGCCGCCGCCGTTCGCACCGCCGACGAGACCCTCACCTTCGCCCTCCCGCCCGAGCTGCGCAAGGACATGAAGGCCGCCGGCCTCGTCTGAGGTGTCCCACGATTCCCATCAGGTGATGGGAACCCCCCACTCACCTCGGTGTTCCCTCCAGGGTCAGTGAGGAAGAACCATGGTGAGCTCGTGATTCCCATCAAGTGATGGGAATCGCCGACCCGGGTCGCGGCGCTCAGCGCCGCCGGTCGGGCTTGACGACCAGGGCGGTGCCGCCACCGCGGCGCTCGGGCTCGGCGACCGCGGTGAGCCGACCGCGCCGGTCCTGCTCGATCGCGGCGGCTGCGCCGATCTCGGCCTGCGAGGTGAAGGCGTCGCCCGACGGCGTGAGCTGCTGACCGAACGGGGCGAGCAGGGAGCCGTACTGCTCGATGAACGCGGGCTCGGCGGGCGTCACCGCGACGTTGCGCTGCGACGCGCGCGGTGCGGCCACGGCCTGCGGCAGGGTCATGCCGAGGTCGATGCGGTTCGCCAGCACCTGCAGCACCGTCGTGATGATGGTGGCGCCGCCCGGCGAGCCCACGACGTACTTCACGCGGCCGCGGTCGAGCACGATGGTCGGCGACATCGACGAGCGCGGACGCTTGCCGGGCTCGATGCGGTTCGGGTCCTTCGGGTCGTAGACGGCCGTGAAGTCGGTCAGCTCGTTGTTGAGCAGGAACCCGCGGCCGGGGACGGTGATGCCCGACCCGCCGGTCTGCTCGATCGTGAGCGTGTACGAGGCGGCGTTGCCCCAACGGTCGACGACGGACAGGTGCGTGGTGGAGATGTTCTCGGTGTCGGGCTTCTCCTCGTTGGCCACCGTGGCACAGCCGGAACCGTCCAGCGCGCCGGCGGCGACGGGGCGGGTCGACGCCTTTGCGGGGTCGATCGTGCACGCCCGCGAGTCGGCGAAGCGCTGGCTGAGCAGCGTCGACGTCGGCACGCCCGGCACGTCGCCGACGTAGGCGGCGCGGTCGGCGAAGACCCGGGCTGAGGTCTCGAGGAACAGGTGCAGCGACGTGCCGAGGCGCTGGCCCCCACCGAGCCGGAATCCCTCGAGGATGTTGAGCGCCTCGCCCACCGCGATGCCACCGGAGGACGACGGCGCCATGCCGTACACGTCGAGACCGCGGTAGCGGGCCCGTGTCGGCGCCTGACGGTCCACGCGGTACCCGGCGAGGTCGCGCTCGGTCATGGAGCCGGCGGGTGCGGGCAGGTCGGAGGCAGGGTCCTTGGGCGGCGCCTGCACGGTGCGGGCGACGTCGCGGGCGACCGCACCGGTGTAGAAGGCACGCGGTCCCTTCGCCGCGAGGAGCGAGAGCGTGCGGGCCAGGTCGCGGTTGCGGAACGTGCTGCCGACCTTCGGTGCGTCGCCGCCCGGAAGGAACAGCTTCGCCGTGGCGGGGAAGGCCGCGAAGCGCTCGGCGTTGTCGAGCGTCTGGCTGCGGAACGTCTCGTCGACCCGGAAGCCCCTCGAGGCCAGGGCGATGGACGGCGCCAGGGCCTTGCGCAGCGACCATCGGCCGTGGTCGCGCAGCGCCGCCTCCCAGGTGGCCGGGGTGCCGGGGACGCCGACGGCCACGCCGGACGAGACGAGGTCGGGCGTGAATGGGTAGGGCTCGCCGGTCGCGGGGTCGATGAACGCGTCACGGGTGATGCCGGCGGGCGCGGTCTCACGGCCGTCGATCGTCGACACCTTCTTGCGCTTCGCGTCGTAGTAGACGAAGTAGCCGCCACCGCCGATCCCGGCGCTGTAGGGCTCGGTGACGCCGAGCGCCGAGGCGGTGGCCACGGCGGCGTCGGCCGCGTTGCCGCCACGCTTCAGCACGTCGAGTCCCACGCGGGACGCCTCGGCGTCGACGGACGACACGGCTCCACCGGAGCCGACGGCGGTCGACGAGCCGGAAGGTGGTCGCGGCGCCGACTTGCGGGCCTCGGCGGCCGACGTCGTGGCAACGAGCGTGGTGGTGGCCAGACCGGCGGCGAGCAGGCCGGTGGTGAGGCGGACGGACGTGCGTGCGGTCATGGTGCGACCTGCTTCCCCCGAAGTCGGCCCTGGCTGGGCCCGGTCGTGTCCACGCTAGGCAGCCCCCGGACACCTGGCAACCCCAGGCGCACGAGACCTACGCTGACCCCCCGACCCCAGGAGGACCCATGACAGAGCTGCGGATGACCACGACGCTGGAGCCCCGCGGGCCGGCGGCGGCCGTCGTGCTCACCGACGAGCAGGTGGCCGGGCTGGGCGACGGGAAGGCCTTCCCCGTGGCCGTGACGATCGGTGGGACGACGGTGCCCCTGCGGCTGGCCCGGATGGGCGGCGAGAACCTGGTGGGGCTCAGCAAGGCCGCCCGCGCCTCGTTGGGCGTCGAGGTCGGGCAGACCGTCGACGTGGTGATCCGGCGCGACGACGCCCCGCGCGAGGTCGAGGTGCCACCGGCGCTGGTTGAGGCGCTGGGGTCTGCCGGTCTCCGCGCCGCCTTCGACGCGCTCGCCCCCTCGCGGCGCAAGGAGCACGCGCGCAGCGTGGCCGACGCGAAGGGCGACGACACCCGGGCCCGCCGGGTGCAGAAGGTGCTGGACGCCCTCAGCGCCTGCGCGACGCGACGATCGTGAAGCTGGCGGCGAGCCGCTCGGGCCGGTCGGTCAGGCGGAACTCGCCGGGGGCCTCGGGGTGCGGCGTCATGTGGCCCGGCAGCGCGACCCACGGCACGCTGTCGTGCTCCAGCACCGTCTCGAGGACCATGCCGTGCGCCATGAGCGCGGTGAGGATCTCCGCGAGACCGTGCGCCCACTCGCGGGACGGCAGCCCGGGAAGTGAGTGGTCCGAGGGGTCGACGTAGGACGCGGTGTCCTCGAAGACGAGGGGCTCGACGTGCTCGGCGTACGGGTAGACCAGCTCGATGCGGTCGTCGACGACGTCGAGCGTGCCGAGCATGGGGTGGCAGTCGCGGAACACCAGCCGCCCGCCTGGGCGCAGGAGCGCAGCGACGGTGGCGGCCCACCGGTCGATGCTGGGCAGCCAGCAGATCGCGCCGATGCCGGTGTAGACGAGGTCGAAGCGTTCGCGGCCCAGCACCTCAGGAGCGTCGAACACGTCGGACTCGACGTAGTCGATGTCGGCGCCGACCTCGTCCGCGAGCGCGCGGGCCTCGGTGAGCGACGCGGGGGAGAGGTCGAGCCCGGTGACGCTGGCGCCGAGGCGGTGCAGGCTGAGGGTGTCGGTGCCGATGTGGCACTGCAGGTGCACCGTGTCGAGGCCGCTGACGTCGCCGAGCCGTGGCAGGTCGAAGCGGACGACGTCGCTGATCGCGGCCGGGTCACGGCGGTAGCGGTCGAGGTCGTAGGACGCGGCGGCGGCGTGCCGTGCAGCGCGGCTGTCCCACATGGCGCGGTTGAGCCGCAGGTACTCCTCCACGGGTCAGGCCGTGCGACGGGCCGGACGGGCGACCCGCGTACGGCGCGGGTGGCGCGGGTCGGTCACGATCCGGGCCACGACCGCGGCGAGGGCCAGTCCGTGGCCGACCATGAGCGTGACGCCGCGGTCGATGACGCCGGTGAGGGTGCGTCCGAACCAGCCGGTGCCCTCGGGCAGACCGGAGACCTCCACCGCGTCGGGCGAGGCGGCCGCCACGACGCCCACGAACACGAGGAGCAGCACGGGCGGCAGGACGCCGGCCGGCAGCAGCGAGCGGACGTCGACCGCGAGCGGCACCGTGACCACGACGAGCACGAAGCCCACGGAGAAGATCAGGCCGAGGCGACCGTCGGTGACGACGTCGAGCGCGGTGATGGCGGCGAGGGCCATGGTGGCGAACAGGATCGACTGCCGGGCCCCGAGATCGTGACGGGCCAGTCCGGCAGGCGAGGGTGCCACGGAGGCTGCCATGACTGTGACGCTAGGGCATCGGACCGACAGAGTCGTGGCGGCGCGCTGGAACGGCGGGTCTCAGGCGGGTCCGGGGGTGGGGTCGGCCGCGGGGTTGCCGGTCGATCCGCCGGCGACCTGGTAGGACCAGACCTCGCTGTGGGTCGACACCGGCTTGGGCGCGTCGCCGCCACCGCGCTCGGACTCCGACCGGTGGCCGTGCGCGAACGACGGCGAGGCCAGCCAGGCCTGGAAGGCGTCCTCGTCGCGCCAGCGGGTGACGACGAGCCACTGGGTGCGCTCGTCGGTGGGCTGCAGCAGCTCGAAGCCCTCGAACCCGTCGGCTCCGTCCACGGCACCGGCGCGGGCGGCGAAGCGGTGGGCCAGCTCGTCGCCGGCGTCGTCGGGCACGGTGATGGCGTTGATCTTGATGACGGTCATGCGGCCATCGTGGCACCTGGGTCCGTACGCTCGGGCTCATGCTCACCGGGTCGGACTTCCCCGAGCGCGTGGAGACGCCGCGGCTCGCGGTGCGCCGCTTCGGCGAGGCGGACGCCCCGAGGGTGCTCTCGATCCTCTCCAGGCTCGACGTGATCCGCTGGCTCGACAACCCGCCGTTCGTGCCCATGGCCGACCTCGACGCCGCTCGCGCGTGGGTCGTCCGGGTGAACGCTCGCGAGGCGGAGGACCCGCTGCAGGCGTGGCGCGCGCTGGAGGTGCGCGAGACCGGGGTGATGGCGGGGACGGTGCTGGTGTCGCGGATGGAGCGCATCGACGGCGGGTTCGTGGGGGAGTACGAGCTGGGCTGGCACCTGCACCCCGACAGCGCCGGGCACGGGTACGCCACCGAGGGCGCGGCGGCCCACGCCCGAAGCGCCTTCGCCGCCGGTCACGAGTCGCTCGTCATCGGCATGTACCCCGACAACGTGCCGTCGGCGGCCGTGGCGCGGCGGCTCGGCGCCGAGGACCTCGGCGAGGTGCCCGACGACCCCTGGTACGGCGGGGTCAGCCGGCACTTCACGCTGCGTCCCGAGCACCTCGACGCCACCGAGGTGCGGGAGTAGGTTCGCCGCATGAGCACCTGCACGCAGTGCGGCAGACGTCCCGGCGCCCACGAGACCGTCTCGGGTCGGCTGCTGTGCGACGACTGCTACCGCCGGCTCGCCGAGTTCTCGGGCGCGGGCTCGGCCATGGTCGGCGGCGCGTCGCCCGAGCAGGCCGTGGGCACCGGGCTGGCCACCGGCGGCTGGGCCGGCGCTGCGGACGGGGAGACCGCGGCCCTGCGCCGACGTCGGGCCAAGCTGGCTGCGACCGAGGGCTTCTGGCGTCGCCTGTGGGTGCGGGTCTGGGGCTGACGCGCGCCGTCCGCCGCCGCGCACCGCACCAGTAGGCTGGTGTCTCGTGGCACTCAGCATCGGCATCGTCGGACTCCCCAACGCGGGCAAGTCGACCCTCTTCAACGCCCTGACCAAGAACGACGTCCTTGCGGCGAACTACCCGTTCGCGACGATCGAGCCGAACGTCGGCGTGGTCGGCGTGCCGGACTCGCGGCTCGAGAAGCTCGCGGAGATCCACGGCTCGGCCAAGATCCTCCCGGCGACGGTCCAGTTCGTCGACATCGCCGGCATCGTCCGCGGTGCGTCCGAGGGCGAGGGCATGGGCAACGCGTTCCTCTCGCACATCCGCGAGTCCGACGCGATCTGCCAGGTCACCCGCGTGTTCCGCGACGAGGACGTGACGCACGTCGACGGCAAGGTCGACCCGAGCAGCGACATCGAGACCATCTCGACCGAGCTGATCCTGGCGGACCTGCAGACCGTCGAGAAGGCGGTCCCGCGGCTCGAGAAGGAGTCGCGCAAGGACAAGTCGCTCGCGGCGCAGCTGGCCGAGGTGCAGAAGGCGCAGACCGCGCTCGAGGCGGGCACGGGCGTGCTCAACGCCGGGCTCGACCTCGCGCTCCTGCGCGACCTGCACCTGATGACCGCCAAGCGGTTCCTCTTCGTCTTCAACTGCGACGCCGACGAGCTGGCCGACGAGGCGCTCAAGCAGAAGATGCGCGACATCGTCGCCCCCGCCGAGGCCGTGTTCCTCGACGCCAAGAGCGAGGCCGAGCTGGTCGAGCTGGGCGACGACGAGGAGGCCGAGATCATGCGCGCGGAGATGCTCGCCGAGATGGGCGTGGAGGAGCCGGGCCTCGACGCGCTGGCCCGCGTCGGCTTCGACACCCTCGGCCTGCAGACCTACCTGACCGCCGGTCCCAAGGAGACGCGCGCCTGGACGATCCCGAAGGGTGCCACCGCACCCGAGGCCGCCGGCGTGATCCACACCGACTTCCAGAAGGGCTTCATCAAGGCCGAGATCGTCTCCTTCGACGACCTCGTCGAGGCCGGGTCCATGGCCGCGGCGAAGTCGGCCGGCAAGGTCCGCATGGAGGGCAAGGAGTACGTGATGGCCGACGGCGACGTGGTGGAGTTCCGCTTCAACGTCTGACCCTCGTGCCGGGTGATATCATTGTTGATATCACCCGAGGAGGTGCCGCATGACGTCGATCGTGGTCCGTGGGCTCGACGAGTCCGTCAAGCGGCAGCTTGCTGCGCAGGCGAAGGAGAACGGCCGCTCGATGGAGGCCGAGGCCCGCGACATCCTCACGAGGGGCACCCGTCGCCCGCACATCGGCCTGGCTCTCGCGCGGGCGGCAGAGGAGGCCGGCGGGTTCGACGAGCTCCAGCTGCCCGAGCGGGCCGACGACGCCCGTGCCGTGGACTTCGAGTGATCGTCCTCGACACCAACGTGGTCTCCGAGGTCCTTCGGCGAGCACCCGAGCCGCGAGTGATGACCTGGATGTCCGGGCTGACCGGCGACGTGGCCATCACCGCCGTGACACTCGCGGAGCTGCTGGCCGGCGTGCGTCGGCTGCCTGAAGGGAAGCGCCGGACCGCGCTGTCGACGGCGATCGACGTCGCGCTGGAGCCCTACCGGGAGACCCGGGCCGTGCTGCCGTTCGACGCCCGTGCTGCCGACGAGTACGCGGAGGTGCTCGCGTCGAGGGAGCGGGCGGGGCTGCCCATCCACACGGCGGACGCGCAGATCGCCGCGATCTGCCGCGTGCACGGGGCCACGTGCGCGACGCGCAACGTCAAGGACTTCGCTGGGACGGGCGTCGAGTTCGTCGACCCCTGGACCGCCTGATCACCGACGTGTGAGGGTGGCGCCATGAGCCGTCCGGAGGTCGCCGCCGTCCCGATCCTGCGCGTCGCCGACGTCGACGTGTCGCTGCCGTGGTGGGCGCGGCTCGGGTTCGTCGAGGAGTTCCGCCACGTGTTCGAGCCGGGGTTCCCGCGGTTCGTGGGCGTCGTGCGCGACGGCTGCGGGGTGTACTTGTCCGAGCACACGGGTGACGCGCCCGGACCGTCGTTGGTCTACCTGTGGGTGCCCGACGTCGACGCGATCGCGGCCGACCTCGGCGCCGAGGTGGAGGACAACCCGTGGGCGCGCGACTGCGAGGTCGTCGACCCCGACGGCAACCGGGTGCGGGTGGCGACGGCTCCGTGACGACGCCCGGTGTCGTTCGCCCGACGGTTGTCGCCCTGCGTCGCTACCCGGTGAAGTCGATGGGTGGCGAGGCGCTGCGCAGCGTCGAGCTCGATGCCCGCGGTCTGGTGGGCGACCGCTGGTACGCCGTGGAGGACGAGGACGGTCGCTTCGCGTCGGGCAAGGACAGCCGACGCTTCCGTCGGCGCGACGCGGTGTTCGAGCACGCGGCGCGCACCACGGAATCCGGTGAGGTGGTCGTGTCGAGCGGGGCGGGCACGTGGGCGGTGGGCGACGCGGCGCTTGACGCCGAGCTGAGCGCCGTCATGGAGGCCGCGGTGCGGGTGCTGCCGGAGGCGGGTGTCGGGCACCAGGACCAAGGGGCGGTGTCGCTGGTCGGCACGGCCACCCTCGCGTGGTGCGCCGAGCGGTGGGGCCTCGACGCGGACCCGCGTCGGCTTCGCGTCAACGTCGTCGTCGAGACGGACGAGCCGTTCGTCGAGGAGGCCTGGGTGGGTCGTTCGCTCACCGTCGGGGGTGTGGGTCTTCGCGTCGTCGAGCGGGTCCCGCGGTGCCGGATGGTCGACGTCGCGCAGGACGGGACGTCCGCCGAGGGGTCGTTGCTGAAGCAACTCGGCGCGGAGCGCGACCTCTGCCTGGCGGTGTACGCCCACGTCGAGACGCCCGGCGTCCTCGCGGTCGGAGACTCCCTGCACCTCGCCTGAGGGATGCGGCCGCGGGCAAGGATGCTTCCTTCTCGCGGCACGGTCCATGCGAAGGGAGAAGCCCTGATCGCAGAGGGAGAATCGTGCGTGGCGAGAGGTCAGCCGAGGGCGACGAGCGACAGGAGGAGACCGGTCCACGCTGCAGCCGTGCGGGCGAGGTCGGAGCGGGCCAGGCGACGCAGCAGCGCCGGGGTGGGGCCGTCCGTCCCGAGCCGTCCGTGGGTCGGGGCGGCGACCAGCGCGGTGAGCAGGAGGGCGACGCCGTGGGCCGCCACCGCGGCCAGGACGAGCGGGCGCGGATCGGCCAGCGCGGCCCACCCGCCCACGGCGAGGAGAGCGGCGTAGAGCGGGGCGACGAGCGCGACGATGCGCCGCGAGTGCGCGTCGTGCGCGGCCGCGAAGCCCTCGCGCCCGACCGCGGCGAGGGCCGGGTAGACGACCAGCGACACCGTGGTCTGGAACGCCGCGTGCGCCGCACCCACCACGGCCAGCGCCACGACCGGGTCGATCACGCTCAGTCCGTGCCGACGGGGCGCCGCGCGATGAGCTGCTCGACGAGGATGTCACCGTGCCCGGCGTGCCGAGCCAGCTCGGCGATCATGTGTCCGAAGACGTACCGAAGGGAGACCGGGCCGTCGTGCCACGGCCAGGTCTCGTCGAGGTCGTGCTGGGCGGCCACGACGCGCGAGCGGTCGCAGGCGTCGTCGTAGTCGGCCCGCACCGACTCGATGGTGTCGCCCTCGGCCAGCTCGAAGCTCTCGGCCGGTGTGCGGGGCAGCCGCAGGTCCTCGCGCGGGACACCCGCCACGCGCGAGTGGAACCAGACCATCTCCACGAACGCCGCGTGCTTCACGAGGCCCAGGACGGTGGTCATCGACGACACGAGCCGTGTGCGCGCCTCGGCGTCGTCGAGCTCGTCGAGCAGCAGGGCGATCTCGGTCCGCTGCGCGTCGAGCAGACCTTCCAGGACGGTCCGCTCGTCGGAGGTGTGCAGGCTCATGACCGCCACGCTACGCGCCCCGGCGGTGCGCACCCCCGCTTGCGGCTGCCGGGTGCGAGGATGGGCCCGCCATGTCGACCGATGCCCTGCAGACCGCTGTCGTGACCATCCACACCGACGGGGGCTGCACGCCGAACCCGGGCCCGGGCGGCTGGGGCGCGGTGCTGCGCTACGGCGCGCACGTGCGCGAGCTGTGCGGCGGCGAGCCGGGCTCGACGACCAACAACCGGATGGAGCTGACGGCGCCGATCATGGCGCTGGAGATGCTGAACCGGCCGAGCACGGTGCACCTGCACACCGACAGCACCTACGTGCGCAGCGGCATCACGTCGTGGCTCGCCGGGTGGGAGCGCAACGGCTGGCGCACGGCGGCGAAGCAGCCGGTCAAGAACGTCGACCTCTGGCAGCGGCTGAAGGCCGCCTGCGACCGGCACGAGGTGGAGTGGTTCTGGGTGAAGGGACATTCCGGGGTCAGGGACAACGAGCTGGCCGACCAGCTGGCCACGCGCGGGATGCGCGAGGCGATGGGAGTGCGACGAGCCTGAGGATCAGGCGCGGCGCGAGCCGGACCGCAGGGCGTCGAGGGCCTGGGCGCCCACGAATGCGTAGAAGCCGATCGTGCTCGTGAGGATCGTGCGGGCGGTCTGCATCACTCGACGGTAGGGCCCTTCGTCCCGGTCCGCCTCCCGAACGTCCCGAATCGCCCGGAGCAGCGGTGGCGGGACCCGCTCGGGCGAGGGGCGTCAGTCGTCGTCCGAGGTGGGCCGTGAGATCCGGATGGAACGCGGCGATCCGTCGGGGTTGCGCCGGACCTGGCCGTGGCGCTCGTCGTCGTCCTCGTCGGGCGACGGCATGACGTGGGCGGCACGCTTCTGCCGCTCGAGCTCCTCCTTGGCGTCGGCACGCGAGGGGCTGAAGAAGTTGTCCATGACGCCCATGCCGTTGCCCATCGTGCCCAGGCCCTCGCGGCCACCGGGCTTGTCGAGCGAGCGTTGGAACAGGTACAGCGCCAGCACCAGCACGGCCAGCACGCCCACGGCGAACAGCACGATCCCGACCCACTCCATGTCCTGAGGGTACGCACGCCACCGCGCCACGGCCGGCGTCCTGACGCGCTTGCGTCGGTTCCTCCGACGCAGATCGACCCGAACGCGTCGAGACGCGGCGTGGGGGTGGGAGAGTCAGGCGGGGGCGCGGCGGTGGCCGCCCGCGTGCTCGGGCTCGTCCTCGGCCGCTGGGGCGAGGGCGACGGCGATCGCGGTCGTCACGGGCACCGCGAGGACGAGTCCGATGGCACCCACGAGCGTGCGGACGATCTCCTGGCCCAGCTCCTCGGTCGACGCCATCTCGCCCAGGGGCCGGGAGTAGGCCGTGATGAGCAGCAGCACCGTCATCGCCGAGCCCGCGTACGCGAACACGAGCGTGTACACGCTGGAGGCGATGTGGTCGCGGCCGATCCGCATGGCCGACGTGAACAGCTTCGCCGCGTTGGCGGTCGGCTGGAGCGCGCGCATCTCCCACACCGCGCTCGCCTGGGTCACGGTCACGTCGTTCAGCACGCCGAGCCCCGCGATCACCATCGTCGCGGCCACGACCCCCGACATCGACAGGTCGGGCACGGTCGCCACCAGCGTCCGGTCGTCCTCGGAGCCGATGCCGGTCAGGCTCGACCAGTCGGTCGCCAGCGCGCCCATGAGCGCCGTGGCGACGATGCCGAAGTACGTGCCGAACAGGGCGCTGGTGGTGCGGATGCTCACCCCGTGGGCGAGGTACAGCACGAGCGTCATGATCACCGTCGAGCCCACGATCGCCACCGGGAGCGCGGACCTGCCGGCCAGCAGGGCGGGGAGGATGAACTGCATGAGCGCCAGCAGCGTGACGCCGATGCCGACGAGCGCGAACAGGCCACGCCAACGGGCGACCGCCACGACCAGCACGGCGAACGCGATGGCGAGGGCCAGCAGCGGGAAGCTGCGCTGGAAGTCGTAGAACTCGAACGTCGCCTCCTGGCCCGCGGGCGCGATGCGGATGACCTCGATGTCGTCGCCGACGTCGATGCCGGCCTGGAAGCGCGCCGAGTCGAGCACGAACGAGGCGTTGCCGGCGTCGGTCTCGGCCGTCACGTTGGCGCAGTCGCCCGCCACGGTGGGCAGGTTGTCGGGCCCGACCCCGCCCGAGCCGCAGTCGAAAGGCTTGACCGCGGTGACGGTGGCGTCGACCAGGGTCACGCCCTCGCCGCTCAGCGGGTTGGCGTCTCGGGGGACCTCCGACGCCGACGGCCACAGCATGACCATGGCGACGACCGCCACGAGCGAGATGGCCCCCACCACGACGGCGAGGGTCGCGGCCAGGCCCCGGCGGGGCGGGCCGACGTCGAGGTCGTCCAGGGAGTGCGCGTGTCCGTGAGCCACGGGAGACAGCGTGCCACGATGGGCCACGTGAGCGACGCACAGGACACGGGACCGGACGACGGAGGAAGCGACGACGTCGAGCACCTGCCGGGTGCCGTCGGGGGAGCGATCCGCATCGGACGCACCGTCCGCCGCCCCACGGGGCCCTGGACGCCGGCCGTCCACGCCCTGCTCGACCACCTCGCCGCGGAGGGCCTCGGCGGTGTGCCACGGGTCGAGGGCCTCGACGAGGAGGGCCGCGAGGTGCTCAGCTACGTCGAGGGTCGCGGCGTGCCGGTCGACCAGGAGGTCGTGCTCGACTCGGTGCTGGTCGAGGCGGTCACGTGGCTGCGCGAGTACCACGACCTGGTGGAGGGCTTCCGCCCCGACGAGCCGCTGCGGTGGCGCGGCACCGGCGACGAGCCGGTGCTCCTGGAGGCGGACCAGATCATCTGCCACCACGACCCCGGCGCCTACAACTGGATCGTCCAGAGCGGCCACTTCGTCGCGATGATCGACTGGGACATGGCGGGTCCGGGGCGCGCGATCGACGACCTTGCCTTCCTGATCTGGACGGGCATCCCGCTCTACCGCGACATCGGCGCGCAGGAGACCGCCCGACGTCTGGACCTCGTCGTGGAGGCGTACGGGGAGTGGGGCCCGATGACGCTCCTCGACGCCGTGGTGGCGCGGATGACGACGGCCAGCGAGCGGATCGCCGCGGGCATCGCCCGGGGAGATGCCGGCATCGCGAACCTGCAGAAGGTCGGCGAGCCGCAGCGCACGCGCGACCGCGTGGCGGCCTTCCGGGAGCGGATCCCCGCGATCCTCGACGCCCTTCCCTGACCGACAGGGCCTCTCGGTCGACCGGAGCGCCGGCCACGATGTGACCCGCATCACTCCTAGGCTTCGCCCATGGACTCCGCGCTCTCGACCGTCGGGCTGCCCATCGCGCTCGGGATCATCATGTTCGGGCTGGGCCTCTCGCTCACGCCCGACGACTTCCGGCGCGTGGCCCGCCACCCGAAGGCGGTCACGGTGGCCCTGGCCTGCCAGCTCGTCGTGCTGCCGGTCGTCTGCTTCGGCCTGGTCACCGCGTTCGACCTCGACCCGCTGCTCGCCGTGGGCATGCTTCTGCTCGCCGCGTCGCCGGGTGGCACGTCGGCCAACCTCTACAGCCACCTGTTCCGGGGCGACGTCGCCCTGAACGTGTCCCTGACGGCGATCAACTCGATCATCGCGATCGGGTCGTTGCCGCTCATCACCAACCTCGCGATCGCCCACTACGGGCTCGACGACGAGGTGTCGCTGCAGTTCCGCAAGGTCGTCGAGGTCTTCGTCGTCGTGCTCGCCCCCGTGCTGGTGGGCATGCTCGTGCGCGCGAAGAGCCCTGGCTTCGCCCAGCGCGCCGACAAGCCGGTGCGCATCGCGTCGGCCGTGATCCTGCTGGTCCTCGTGCTCGGGATCCTGGCCAGCACCGGCTCGGACGCAGGTGACTACCTGGCGCAGGTCGGCGCGGCCGCCACGCTGTTCTGCGTCGTGAGCCTCGTGGTGGGGTTCTTCGTGCCGCGGCTCGTCGGCCTCACGCCGGCGCAGGCGGTGGCCAGCTCGTTCGAGATCGGCGTGCACAACGCCACCCTCGCCATCTACGTGGCCGTCGAGGTGCTCGACGACACCGCCATCTCGGTGCCGGCGGCGGTCTACGGGCTGCTGATGTTCCCGCTCGCGGCGGTGTGGGGCGTGCTGCTCACCCGAGTGCTGCTGCCCGGCGAGGGACGGCGCCGCGCGGCGTCCCGAACGTCGTGAAGGTGCCCTCGGACCACAGCACCGACGTCGGCTCCGTGGCCGCCAGCCCGGGGAGGCCGGCCGCCTCGACCAGGGTGTCGTCGAGCGACACCAGCTCGGCGCGGTGCAACGGCCATGCCCGGTGCGTGTTGGGGACCCACCAGGTCCGGCCGAGCACCCGGGTGTGCAGCCCGAACCGGGCGGTCACGAAGTGCTCCAGCTCGCTCGGCTCGTGCAGCGGCTCGGTGGGGCGCACCTCGATCCGCCCGCCGGCGCCGCGCGGCCCCGGCCATCGACGACGCGACGTGTAGCGGTGCCGGTCGCCCTCCTGGTCGACCCGCATCCGGGCCCAGGTGTACGGCGTGCCGAAGACGATCCGGGCCAGGGCGGAAACGAGCAGCCGTGAGGACTCCAGCGACAGGAACACCACGCCGTGGCGGCCTGCGTCGTCGACCGAGTAGAGGCGCACGTTGGTCTCGTGGAACGTGCCCAGCCACGGTACCGCTGGCCCCGTCCCGAACCCGGCACGTTGCATCCGGAAGGGGATGAGGCCCACGTAGGTGCTGCCGTCGAGCACGTCGGGGCGCACCCCGGGCGGCATGAAGCGCTCGACGGTCGACGGGTCGACCGCCCAGTGCACGAAGGCGATGTCGGCCCACGTCTGGCGCATGATGCTCGGCCCGTCCAGCGGGGGTCCGTCGGGGTTCACGCTCCTAGTCTCGTGCGGGTCGCACCGGTCCGCTGGGCGACGGGAGCGCCACGCGGCGGTCGAGCTCGAGCTCGTCGAGGAACCGCTCGTCGTGGCTGACCACCACGAGCGCCCCCCGGTAGCCGCGCAGCGCCTCCACGAGGTGCCCGACGCTCACGAGGTCCAGGTCGTTCGTCGGCTCGTCCAGGAGCAACAGCTGGGGCGCGGGGTCGGCCAGCAGCACGCACGCGAGTGCCGCGCGCAGCCGCTCGCCCCCGGACAGCGTCGACACGATCCGCTCCGCCGCGCGGCCACGGAACAGCAGCCGTGCCAGCTGGGCCCGCACGTGCTGGGGGTCGGCCTCCGGAGCCACCCGACGCACGTTCTCGAGGACGGAGGCGTCCTCGTCCGGGAGCGTCGGCCGCTGGGCGAGCCGGCCGACGGGCACGCTCACGGTCGCGGACCCGGCGGTCGGGGCGAGCCGGCCGAGGGCCACCTCCAGGAAGGTGGTCTTGCCGCTGCCGTTGGGCCCGGTCAGCGCCACGCGCTCCGGCCCCCTCAGGTGCAGGGCCACCTCGGTGCCGACGTGCGGGAGCACGAGCCCTTCGGTGACCAGCACGTCACGGGTGCGCGGAACGGCCGTATCGGGCAGCTCCAGGCGGATCTCCCGGTCGTCGCGGACCCGCTCCTCGGCCGCGTCGAGGTCGGCTCGTGCGCGGGCCACGTGCTCCTCGTGCGCCCCGCGCAGCTTCCCGGCCGACACCTCGGCCGACATGCGCCGGCCGTGGGCGACGATCTTCGGCACCCGCTTCTCGGCCTCGGCCTTGTGCGCCGTCCGCCTCCGCTGGGCGAGCTTGGCGCGGGCCTCGACCAGCTCACGCTCCTGACGCCGCACGTCCGCCTTGGCGTCGCGGACCGCGCGCCCCGCCGCCTCCTGCTCCGCCGCCACGACCTCCTCGTAGACGGAGAACCCGCCCGCGACGGTGCGCACCCGTCCGGCGTGCACCTCCACGATCGTGTCCATGCCCTCGAGGAGCTCGCGGTCGTGGCTCGCGACGAGGGCCACCCCGCCGAACGCGCCGAGCGCCGACGTCAGGTGCGCGCGGGCGCGTCGGTCGAGGTTGTTCGTGGGCTCGTCGAGCAGCACCACGTCGGGCCGGCGCAGCAGGCGGGCGGTCAGGGCCAGCAGCACGAGCTCGCCGCCGGAGAGGCTCGACGCCGCACGGTCCAGGCCGAGCGACCCGAGCCCGAGACGAGCGAGCCAGGCCGCGGCCCGTTCCTCGACGTCCCAGTCGTCCCCGACCCGGTCGAAGTCGGCCTGGTCGGTGCTGCCCGCCTCGATGGCGCGCAGCGCGACGAGGGTGTCGGCGACGTCGAGGACGTCGGCCACGGTGAGCCCCTCGACGGTGCGCACCGGGTCCTGCGGCAGCAGCTCCAGCGACCCCGTGGTCAGGACGGAGCCGCCCGTGGGGACGAGGTCGCCGTGGGCGAGGCGCAGCAGCGTGGACTTGCCGCTGCCGTTGCTGCCGACGAGCCCGTGCCGCCCGGGCCCGAGGTCGAGGTCGACGTCGGACAGGGCGGGTGCGCCGTCGGGCCAGGTGTGGGTGACGTGGTGGAAGGACAGGGATGCAGCCATGGGGGCCTCCTGAGGGTCGTGGCGGGCTGGAGCGGTGTGAGCCGCGCGAGCGCGCCGTCAGGAGGACACGACGTCAGGACGTCCCGAGCGTCCGGGCAAGCGCCCGGGGTCGCAGGAGCAACCGTGAACGAGGTCGACGAGGCGCGCAGCGTCGAGCGGACGCGCGCAGGGCTCGGACCTCAGAGCTTCACGGTGGCAGATCACCTCACGGATCGGGGACCCCCAGGCTACTACCGTGCGGCCATGAGCTCCACCCCCTCCGAGGCGCCCGCCACCGCACGTCGGCTCGGTCTCGAGCCACATCCCGAGGGCGGGTGGTACCGGCAGACCTGGCGCTCGCCGGTCGACGTCACGCTGCCCGACGGACGGGTCCGCCCCACCGCGACCCTCATCTGGTTCCTGCTGCCCGCGGGCGAGTCGTCGGCCTGGCATCGCGTGGCGTCCGACGAGCTGTGGCTCGCGCACACCGGGACCGTCCTGCTGGAGCTCGGGGGCGACGGTCGGGCGCCCGCTGCCGGGCAGCGGCACCACGTCGGCGCCGGGGCGGGGGAGTCGAGCCAGGTGCTCGTCCCTGCAGGTCGGTGGCAGCGCACCGTGCCAACCGACGAGGAGGCGCTCGTCAGCTGCATGGTGTCGCCGGGCTTCGACTTCGACGACTTCACGCTGCACCGCGGCTGAGTCCCACCCCGCCGAAACCCCGTCCTACCATCGTCGCCATGAGCGAGATCTGGTTCGACGAGCGCGACGACGCCGACGAGCTCGTCAAGGCGCTGGAGGCCGAGGGCTACACGGTGACGGCCCGACGCGAGGGCTTCGCGGGCGAGGACGACGCCGAGGACCATGCGTGGGCGGTCGTCGTCGAGCCCTTCGACGAGCGGGTCGTCGAGATGGTCGACGTGTACGGCGGCTGGCTGCCGGGCGACGAGCGACTGTCCGAGGATGCTCCGGCCCCCGACCTGCCCGACGGCCCGAAGCGGCTGAAGCGGGAGGGGTAGGGGGCGTCCTCGTCCTCCTGCTCGTCCTCCCGTCCGTCCTGCGGCTGCGCTGCCTCGGGGGGTGCTGGTCCTGCGGGTGCGCTGCCTCGGCCGGCGCTCGTCCTGCGGGTGCGCTGGCTCGGCTTCTCCGTGGAGGTGGGTCCCGAAAGGGCCTCGACCGGGGAGCTGGGTGCGTCGTGGCCCGGGTTCCCGGGGTCCGGGGCGATCGGAGGTAGGAGACGCACGGAACGACGGCGTCAGAGGTAGGCCTGACACCTGTCCGGGTCGCCGTTGGGTACCAGGCCTACCGCCGTGATCCTCGACAGGTGCTGCACCTACCTCTGACTGCCCAGCCGCGGCCCGGTAGCTCGACCGACCCCCGGCCCACCGTCAGGTCGAGGCCCTTTCGGAGAGCAGACCGACTCGGAGCGGAAGCAGCGCAGCCGCAGGTCGAGGACGGTCCTTCCCCTCGCCCCCGGGAGGTAGGTGGCCCGCGCTACGGGCGACGGCGGAGGTAGGTGGCCCGCGGATGGAGGCCCGCTATCCGCGCGCCACCTACCTCTGACTGCCGCATTCGGCGTGTCACCTACCTCTGACTGCCGCATACGGCGCGCCACCTACCTCTGACTGCCGAGCCGCGGCCCGGTAGCTCGACCGACCCCCGGCCCACCGTCAGGTCGAGGCCCTTTCGGAGAGCAGACCGACTCGGAGCGGAAGCAGCGCAGCCGCAGGTCGAGGAAGGACCGGCAGCGCAGCCGCAGGTCGAGGACGGTCCGAGCAGCGCGGCGTAGGTCAGGCCCCGAGGTGCGTCCGCAGGAAGTCCACCTGCAGCACCTTGAGGTTCTCGGCCACGACCTCCTGGGGGGTCATGTGCGTGACGCCCGACAGGGGCAGCACGGTGTGGGCGCGGCCGGCGGCGAGCAGGGCCGACGACAGCCGCAGGGTGTGGGCGGCCACCACGTTGTCGTCGGCCAGGCCGTGGATCAGCATGAGCGGACGCTCCAGGCGCGGGGCGAGCGGCAGCAGCGAGTTGCGGTCGTACACGTCGGGCCGCTCGTCGGGGTGGCCGAGGTAGCGCTCGGTGTAGCAGGTGTCGTACAGGCGCCACTCGGTCACGGGGGCGCCGGCCACCGCGGCGTGGAAGACGTCGGGTCGCGCCAGCACGGCCAGGGCGGACAGGTAGCCGCCGTACGACCAGCCCGTGATGCCGACGCGCGAGGTGTCGACGTCGTCGGGGAACCGCTCGGCCACGCCGGCGAGTGCGTCGACCTGGTCGGCCAGGGTGACCTCGGCGAACGCGTCGAGGATCTCCCGCTCCCACACCGCCCCGCGACCAGGCGTCCCGCGACCGTCGGCGACGATCACGCAGAAGCCCTGGTCGGCCAGCCACTGCGCCTCCAGGAACATGCGGGCCGACGCGAGCACGCGCTGGGCGTGCGGGCCGCCGTAGGGGTCCATGAGCACCGGCAGGCGGCGTGAGCCCCGCACGTGGTCACGCGGGAAGAGGACGGCGGCGCGGAGCTCGCGCTCGCCGACCGACACGACGGTCACGTCGGGCTCGAACGGCGCCGGCTCGGCGACGACCGACAGCTGCGTGGTCTCGGCCGTGCCCTCGCGGTGCACCGTCAGGGTGGTGCCGACCACGTCGAGCGCGGAGCGGCTCACCACCGTGGTCCCGCCACCGACGGCCGCACCGTGCACGGCCTGGCCCGACGTGAGCGGCTCGACGTCGGAGGTCCCGCCCAGGCCGACGCGCAGCACCTGCACCTCGGTGGGCTCCGCCGACGCGGTCACGACCACCGCGTCGGGGTGGGTGCTGACGATGCCGCGCACCTGCCACTCCGACGACCCGACGGGCGTGCCGTCGACGACGAGCCGACGCGAGCCGTCCACGTCCTCCACGGTGACCAGACGGCCGCCGGGCGCACGGCGCGGTGCGCTCGTGACCTCCACCCAGGCCGCGTCGGAGTGCTCGCGCAGCGTCTCGGTGGAGCCGTCGGCGACGTCGACCGAGAGCACCCGGGCGCTGCGCTGGTCGCGGCTCATCACCTGCACCACGGGGGCACCGTGCTCGGTCCACGTGACGCTCGAGAGGTACTCGAACCGCTCCCGGTCCCACTGCACCTCGGTGCGGGTGCCGTCGAGCGCGACGTGCCAGAGCGCCACCTCGCTGTTGGGGGTGCCGGCGGCCGGGTAGCGCTGGGCGACCGGCTCGCGGTCGGGGTTCTCGGGGTCGGCCACGTGCCAGACCTGCACCGGGGCGTCGTCGTAGCGCTCCACGAGCAGCGAGGCGCCGTCGGGAGCCCACCAGAACCCGCGGTACCGACTCATCTCCTCCGCGGCGATGAACTCGGCCTGGCCCCAGACCTGGGTCGCCGTCTCCGGAGCAGCCAGCACCTGCTCGTCGCCCGTCCTCTCCTCGCCCTGCAGGTCGACGACCCGGAGGGCGCCGTCGGCAGCGGCGTAGGCCACCCGTCGTCCGGTCGGGTCGACGCGCGGGTCGATCACGCCGTCGACGGTGGGCAGCTCGTGCACGGCACCGGCGGCCAGGTCGACCGCCCACGCCTTGCCCGAGAGGGCGAAGGAGGCCCACCGCCCCGCCGTGTCGACGGCGTAGTCGACCACACCGGCGCCGGTCTCCCGCGAGCGCTCCCGTCGCGCGCGCTCGGCCGCCGACAGCTGCTCCCCGTCGGCGAGGAGGGCGTCGGGGTCCACCAGGACCCGCTCCTGCCCGGTGGCCACGTCGTGGGCCCACAGGGCACCGGTGCGGCTGACGCCGTCGGCGGTGCGCACGAACCACACGGTGCCGCCGTCCGGCGAGACCGTCACGTTGCGCGGGATGCCGAGCGTGAAGCGTGCGGTGCGGGCGGCGAGGCGAGGGTAGGAGACCGTCATGGCACCCATCTCACCATCCGTGCCCCCGCGCCCCTCCTGCGCTCCCGTGCCCGCGCTCGTGCCGCGTCGATACGCTGGCGCCATGGCCCTGCCCGCACGTCGTCTCCTGCTCGTCCACGCCCACCCCGACGACGAGACCATCAACAACGGCGCCACCATGGCGAAGTACGTGAGCGAGGGGGCCCACGTCACCCTCGTCACCTGCACCCTCGGCGAGATGGGCGAGATCCTCGTGCCCGAGCTCGAGCACCTGGCGGCCGACCAGGACGACGGGCTCGGCGCGCACCGGCTCACCGAGCTCACCGACGCGATGGGGATCCTGGGCGTCACCGACTTCCGCCGCCTCGGTGGCGACGGCCGCTTCCGCGACTCCGGCATGAAGTGGGACGAGAACGGCAACGCCACCGCCGCCGACGAGATCCACGCGAACGCGTTCTGGCACGCCGACCTGCTGGAGGCCACGAACGAGCTCGTCGCCGTCATCCGCGAGATCCGGCCGCAGGTCCTCGTGACCTACGACGAGTTCGGCAACTACGGCCACCCCGACCACGTGCAGGCCAACCGGGTGGCGCACTACGCCGTCGCCCTCGCGGCGGCCCGGTCCTACCGCCACGACCTCGGCGAGGCCTGGGACGTGGCGAAGGTCTACTGGACGGCGATGTCGGAGTCGGCCATGCGTCAGGGCATCAAGGAGATCCGCGAGGCCGGGGACCTGCAGTTCATGGAGGGCATGGACCCCGACAACCTGCCGCCGTTCGCGATCCGCGACGAGGACCTCGACGCCGTGGTCGACGGCAGCACCTGGGTCGACGCCAAGCTCGACGCCATGCGGGCCCACGCCACGCAGATCGCCGTCGACGGGCCGTTCTTCGCGCTGTCCAACGACGTCGCCCAGCGGGCGTGGGGCACCGAGCACTACCGCCTGGTCAAGGGTGTCGCGGCGCCGGCGCCGGGCACCACGTTCGAGGACGACCTCTTCGCCGGCACCGGGGTGTGAGCGCGGCGGCGGCCCTCGCCCGCCTGGTCGTGGTGCTGCTCGGCGTCTGGGTGGGGGTCCTGGGGTCCCTCGTGCACCGCACGACGTTCGAGGTGATGGGGGCCGACCGACCCGGCGGCCTGGTGCTCAGCCTGGTCACCGTGGCCGTCGTGGCCGTGGCCTGCGGCCTCGCGGTGCGGGTGGGGGCCGCCTGGTTCGGGCTCGGCTGGACCCTGGTGCTGCTGCTCCAGCAGCTGCAGCCGTCGGGCTCCTACCTCGTGGCCGCCGACGCGATCGGCTGGACCTGGATGATCGGGGGCCTGGGGGTGTGCGCCGCCGCGGTCCTGCTCGCTCCTAGGCTGGAACGATGACCGCGTCCGTCGACCAGCGTGCCTTCCGCGACGCCCTCGGCAGGTTCGCGAGCGGTGTCACGGTGGTCACCACCGTCCTCGACGGCATCGACCACGCCATGACGGCCAGCGCCTTCTGCTCGGTGTCGCTGGAGCCTCCGATGGTGCTGGTGTGCTCGCACAGGACGAGCCGGTTCCACGACGCGGTGCTCACGACAGGGACGTGGGGCGTCTCGATCCTCACCGAGGAGGGGCGCGACGCCTCGGCATGGTTCGCCGACCGCGGCCGACCACTGGAGGACCAGCTCGCCGGCGTGCCGTTCCACCGCGGCGCCAACGGCGCACCGCTGCTCGACGACGCCCTGGCCTGGCTGGAGTGCACCACGCACGCCGTGCACGACGGTGGCGACCACTCCGTCATCATGGGTGCAGTGACGGGCGCGGCCGTGCGTGACGGGGTGGACGACCCGTTGCTGTACTACCGGTCGCACTACGGGACGATCGTGCGGTCGCCCCTCAGCGAGAAGACCATCCAGGAGAAGGCATGAGCGACGAGCGACCTGAGCGGCCGGACGTCGAGGGACCCGACTCCGAGCACCCGCACCCCGACGCGGGGGAGACGACCGAGGGAGCCGGCGACCGCCACCTCGACGACACCTTCACCGACGCCGAGCCCCTCGCCGAGCACGACGACGCCGAGCTCGACCTCGGTGACGCGACCCCCGCGGACGACACCGGCGTCGAGGCGCAGGAGGACGCCGCCCTCGACGCAGCTGCGGACGAGGACCCCGCGGACGAGGAGATCGCCCTCTCCGAGGACGCCGTCGAGCCGGACAGCGACGACGCCGTCGTCGAGGCCCCGGAGGAGGTCGTCGCCGAGGACGAGCCGTTCGAGGACGTGGACGACCCCGAAGAGGACGACCTCGACGAGGGCGACGTCGACGACGACTCGGTCCCGCCGCCGCACGCGATCGACGCCGACCCCGTCGAGGACGAGCACGACGACCTGCACGAGGACCCGGACGACGACCGTCGCGACGAGACGCGCACGCGGTCGGCCGTCGCCGCGGCCCTCGCCGGCTCGGCGCTGAGCACCCCGCCGCCGGACGACGAGCTCCGGCACGAGCCCGAGGACGACGCGCTCCCGCTCCACGACGACCCGGACGAGGAGTCCTCGACGGACCGCCACGACGGGGCCGCCGGCATCCCGCCCACCGGGGGAGAGGAGCCGTCGGACGAGCGCCCGCGCCGTCGGGGCCGCTGGGCCCTGCTCGCCGCCGTCGTCGTCCTGGGCGGCCTGTACGTGGGCGGCTACTTCCTGACGGGCACCCGCATGCCCGCCGACGCGAGCATCGGCGGCGTCGACGTGGGCGGGCTGTCACCGGCCGCCGCCCGCGCCGCCGTCGACGAGGAGCTCACCCCGCGCGAGGGCGACCCCGTCACCCTCACCCACGGCGACGAGTCCTTCGAGATCGACCCGGCGGAGGCCGGGCTGGCTCTCGACGTCGACGCGTCGGTCGACCAGGCGGGTGGTGCCCGCAGCTGGGACCCGCGCGACATGGTCGCCCTGTTCTTCGGCAGCCACGAGCACGCGCCCGCCCTCGACGTCGACGACGCAGCCCTGAAGGCGGCTGTCGACGGTGTCGCCGAGGCCGTCGACGTGCCGGTCACCGAGGCCCTCATCACCTTCCCCGAGGCGAAGCCGAAGCCCCGTGAGCCCAAGCCCGGCCTGGTGGTCCGCAAGGACGACACCGCCCAGCTCGTGCAGGACCAGTACCTCGTGCAGACCGACCCGGCGAAGGTCCCCACCGCCGCCGTCGAGCCCGCGGTCGACGAGGACGGGCTGCGTCAGGCGATGACCGAGGTCGCCGAGCCCGCCGTCGCCGCGCCCGTGACCATCGAGGTCGGTGACAAGGACGTGGACCTCCCGGTGACCGCGTACGCGCCCGCGCTCACCGTCGAGCCCGTGGACGGGGCGATGGCCCCGGTCATCGACCCCGAGAAGCTGGCCGAGCCGCTCACCGACGCCACGACCGGCATCGGCAGGAAGGCCGTCGATGCCACGGTCGAGATCCGCGACGACAAGCCCGTCGTGGTGCCCGGCAAGGAGGGCGTCGGCCTGCAGCCGCAGGAGATGGCCGAGAAGCTCGTGCCGGTGCTCACCGAGACCGGCGACGAGCGCACCGTCCAGGTCGAGGCCAAGGTCGTCGAGCCGGTGTTCACCACCGAGGACGCCAAGGCGCTGAAGATCGTCGAGAAGATCGGCGAGTTCACCACCGAGTACCCGCACGCCGAGTACCGCAACGTCAACCAGGGCCGCGCGGCCGAGATCCTCAACGGCACGATCCTCAAGCCGGGCGACACGTTCTCCTTCAACGACACCGTCGGCGAGCGCACCGCGGCCAACGGGTTCACGACCGGCTCGGTCATCAACAACGGCCGCTTCCAGGACGAGCTGGGCGGAGGTGTGTCGCAGGTGGTCACCACCACCTACAACGCGGCGTTCTTCGCCGGCCTCGAGGACGTGGAGCACCACCCGCACGCGTTCTACATCGACCGCTACCCGGTGGGCCGCGAGGCGACCGTCTACTTCGGCTCGCTCGACCTGCGCTTCCGCAACAACCTCCAGAGCGGTGTGCTCATCCGCGCGTTCGTGCAGAAGAGCAGCCCGGGCGGTGTCGGCCGCACCACGGTCCAGATGTGGGGAACCAAGGAGTTCGAGGTGAAGGCCGGCAAGTCCGAGCGCCGCAACTTCCGCGCCCCCGCCACGCGCTACGACGACTCCGACGACTGCGTGCCCCAGGCTCCGCTGCAGGGGTTCGACATCGACATCTACCGCACCCTCAGCAAGGGCGGGAAGGTCGTCAAGCGCGAGACGGACACGGCCAACTACCAGGCAGCGGCCCGGATCGTCTGCGGCGAGGAGCCGAAGGACGACTGAGGGTCGGCCACCCCCGGTCCCGAACCACCTGCGGCCCTCAGATCGGGACGCGCAGGGACGCGGTGTAGCCGTCGGCGACGGAGCCGCTGACCTTCGCGAGCTGCAGGGAGTAGCCGTCGCTGAACACGTTGTCGGAGTCGAGCGAGACCTGGGCGAGGTTCGAGACGCTGCGCTCGTAGCCGTCGGTGGCGTACACGTCGGCGCACACGTCCTCCGGGAAGGCCAGCTGGGACGTCCGCAGCCGGTTGCTCGCCGACGTCGCGTCGTCGAGGCTCGGGTACACCTCGAAGTGCACGTGCGGCCACCGCCCGGCGTAGCAGGCCGGAAAGATCGACGTGAACGTCACCGTGCCGTCGGCGTCGGCCTCCTGCACGCCACGCAGGTAGTTCTCGTCCGCCACGTCGTCGGAGTACATCGAGTAGCTCCCGTCGCGGTCGCAGTGCCACACGTACACCGCCGCCCCGGCCGCAGCGGTGCCGGCGTCGTCGGCGCTGCTCACGTCGACGACGGTGAGCGTCAGCGTCAGGGCGATGCCCTCGGCGACGCCGCTCGCACCACCGAAGCTCGAGCGGATGTCGCTGCGCACGATGCCCGACTCGGTGAGGACGTTCACGCCGTTGGTGCCGTCCGCGGGGTAGGGGCCGTTCGTCTCCTCGGGGATCTCGCCGTCCCCGACCTCGGCCGAGGTCCCGGCTCCACCGCCCTGGGGTGGGCCGCTCGACGGTGCACCCGTGGCGGTGGCGGTGCCGGTGGAGTCGGTCGAGCAGGCGGCGAGCGCGACGGCCGCGCCGGCGCCGCCGAAGAGGCCCAGCAGGCGGCGACGGTGCCACATGGTCGGGAGGTCGTGGGAGAGGCCGAGGTCGTGGTCCTCGACCTCGTCGTGGTGGGTGCTCATGCGGTCACGCTAGGCGCCGGCGCTGTGATCCCCGCTGGATCGGCTGTGGGCCTCCTGTGAGGGCTCGAGGTAGCGGTACTCGTGGTGGGTGACGAAGCCGTGGGGCGCGTACAGCGCCAGCGCGCCCGTGTTGTCCGGCATGGTCTGCAGGTACACGCGGGTCGCGCCGCGCTCGTGCGCCCAGGCCAGGCAGGTGCGCACGACGGCGTCCGCGAGGCCGCGACGCCGGTGGTCGGGGAGGGTCTCCACGGCGGCGACCCCGGCCCACTCCCCGGTCACGACCACGCGTCCGACGGCCGCAGCAGGCACCCCGCCGTCCTCCAGCTCGGCGAACCCGACCGTGCGTGGTCCTTCCAGGACCGCTCGGGCGGCGTTCGCGTCGTCCACCCGCCCGTAGCGCGAGAGCCAGCGGTCGGACGCGGCCCCCACCACGTCCACGCGGGGGTCGGCCTCGGGCGCGTCGACGAGGTCGGCGACCTGCACCACGGCGCCACCGCGGTAGCCCGCCTTCGGCACCCAGCCGGCGTCCAGGAACCGGCGCTCCCAGTCCGAGCCGACCACGACCTGGGCCTGCGGCGGCAGTCCGCGCGCGGCGTAGAACGCCAGGACCTGTGCCACGGCCTCCGCCGGGGGCAGTCCCGGCTCGCCCACGACGGCCACCGAGTTCGCGCGCCCGGTGAACGAGCCCGCGGCCCTCAGCTCCCAGTCGCCGAGCTGCTCCACGTCCGGCGCCGGCCACCCTCGCGACGTGACGCGGACGAGCTCGTCGACGCCCACGTCGAGGGCGCGACGGCTGCGCGCCGGACGCGGCGGGACGACCTTCAGCGCCACGACGCGGTCGGCGGCGACCACGACCTCGGACCCGTCACGACGCTCGACCGTCACGCCGTGCGGACCGGCCTCGACGACGCGCCCCACCACGTCGGTGGCACTGCCGTCGTCGAGCCGGTGGCGCACCGTCACGCGCTGCCCGACCAGGAACTCCACGTCGCTCACGGCAGTACCGTCTCATGAGGCAGACCTGGGTGCGGACGCCCTTGCCCGAGGCGCGATACTGGTCCTCGGCCTGCCCGTGAGCCCTCGGGTCGTGCAGCCGTGCTCGTGTCGAAGGAGTCTCCCGTGACGTACGTGATCGCCCAGCCGTGTGTGGACCTCAAGGACCGCGCGTGCGTGGACGAGTGTCCCGTCGACTGCATCTACGAGGGCAAGCGGATGCTCTACATCCACCCCGACGAGTGCGTCGACTGCGGTGCCTGCGAGCCGGTGTGCCCGGTCGAGGCGATCTTCTACGAGGACGACACCCCGTCCGAGTGGAAGGAGTACTACGACGCCAACGTGAACTTCTTCGACGACCTCGGGTCTCCCGGTGGCGCGGCGCGCACGGGTGTCATCGACAAGGACCACCCGTTCATCGCTGCGCTCCCGCCGCAGAACCAGGAGTGATCCGCGGCCGATGAGCAGGCAGTGATGGACCGGCCCCGGCTGTCCGCGCGGTTCCCCGACTTCCCTTGGGACACGCTGGCCGACGCGAAGCAGCGCGCGAACGCCCACCCCGACGGCATCGTCGACCTGTCGATCGGCACTCCCGTGGACCCCACGCCCGCGGTCGCCCGCGAGGCGCTCGCCGCGGCGTCGGACGCTCCCGGCTACCCGACGGTGCTCGGACCCGACGCGGTCCGCCAGGCCGCGGTCGACTGGCTCCGCCGCCGGCTCGGTGTCACGGGGCTCGCCGCCGACCAGGTGCTGCTCACCGTCGGCTCCAAGGAGCTCATCGCCAACCTGCCGACCCAGCTCGCGCTGGGTCCGGCCGACACCGTCGTGCTGCCGTCGCTGGCGTACCCCACCTACGAGGTGGGTGCCCGCTTCGCCGGCGCCCGTGTGGTGCTCGGTGACCCGGTCGCCGACGGGCTCACCGACGTGCCGTCCCTGGTGTACGTGAACTCCCCGGCCAACCCGCACGGCGAGGTGCTCGGCGCCGAGCACCTGCGGGCGGTGGTGCGTTGGTGCCGCGAACGAGGCGCGCTGCTCGTGTCCGACGAGTGCTACGCCGACTTCGGCTGGGACGCGGAGCCGGTCTCGGTGCTGCACCCCGACGTGTGCGAGGGCAGCCACGAAGGACTGCTGGCGGTCCACTCGACGTCCAAGCGGTCCAACCTGGCGGGCTATCGCGCCGGGTTCGTGGCAGGCGACCGCGCCGTGGTGGCCGAGCTGCTGGCGGTGCGCAAGCACCTCGGCTTCATGGTGCCGACCCCGGTGCAGCACGCCTTCGCCGCAGCGATCGCCGACGACGAGCACGTGGAGCTGCAGCGTCGGCGCTACGCCGAGCGACGCGACGCCCTGCGCCGCGCCCTGGAGTCGGCCGGCTTCACGATCACCCACTCCGAGGG
Source organism: Aeromicrobium sp. WCS2018Hpa-31 (assembly GCF_031843905.1). Taxonomy (NCBI): domain Bacteria; kingdom Bacillati; phylum Actinomycetota; class Actinomycetes; order Propionibacteriales; family Nocardioidaceae; genus Aeromicrobium; species Aeromicrobium sp. WCS2018Hpa-31. The sequence continues at coordinate 41,243 of NZ_JAVTJF010000008.1, forward strand.
GGCGCTCTACCTCTGGGCCACCCGCGGGGAGGGCTGCCGCGACACCGTGGCCTGGCTCGCCGAGCGCGGCATCCTGGTGGCACCCGGTGACTTCTACGGCGAGCGCGGTGCGCACCACGTGCGGGTCGCGTTCACCGCCACCGACGAGCGCATCGCCGCCGCCGTGGCCCGTCTGACCGCCTGAAGCCTGCGCCTCGGGGCGCTGCGTCGAGAAGGCGCGTCAAGAAGGCGTCAAGACGCGTCAGGAGCCCGTCAGGACGGGCGTCGAGCGGTCGTGACGGGTGTGGGCTGGGGGCATGTCCCTCGTCACCGCCCTCCAGCTGCTCGGCGTCGCTGCGCTGCTGGTCTACCTCGTCGTGGCCCTCGTGCGGCCCGACCGGTTCTGAGCCGCCCATGTCCGACACCGTCTCCGGCCTCCTGACGATCGCGACGCTGCTCGCGCTCCTCGCCGTGGTCTACGTCCCGCTGGGCGACCACATGGCCCGTGTCTTCACCTCCAGCCGCCACCTGCGCGTCGAGCGAGCCGTCTACCGCGTCGGCGGCATCGACCCCGACGCCGAGCAGAGCGCACGCGGCTACGCGCTGAGCGTGCTCGCGTTCTCCGCCGTGAGCCTCGTGCTGCTCCTCGCCATCCTGGTCGGCCAGTCGGCCCTCCCGTGGAGCCGCGGTCTGCCCGGCATGCCGTGGGACATGGCCGTCAACACGGCGGTCTCGTTCGTCACGAACACCAACTGGCAGTCCTACGCAGGGGAGTCCACCCTCGGGTTCACCGCGCAGGCGGTCGGTCTGACGGTGCAGAACTTCGTCTCCGCCGCGGTCGGCCTCGCGGTGGCCGTCGCGCTCGTTCGGGGACTCGTGCGGACCGAGACGACCACGCTCGGCAGCTTCTGGGTCGACCTCGTCCGTGGGGTCGTACGGATCCTGCTGCCGCTGTCCGCGGTGGCCGCCGTCCTCCTGCTCCTGGCGGGAGTCGTGCAGAACCTCGGCGACGTCACGGTCCGCACCCTCGCCGGCGGCACCCAGGTGGTCCCCGGCGGCCTCGTGGCGAGCCAGGAGGCGATCAAGGAGCTCGGCACCAACGGTGGCGGCTTCTTCAACGCCAACTCGGCCCACCCGTTCGAGAACCCGACGGCCCTCACGAACCTGCTCGAGATCTTCCTGCTGCTCGTGATCCCGGTGTGCCTCACCCGCACCTTCGGGACGCTGACCGGTCGGCGTCGCCAGGGCCTCGTCCTCCTCGGGGTGATGGGCGTCCTGTGGGCCGGCTCCCTGGCCGTGACGACGTGGGCCGAGGTCGGTGGGCAGGGCCAGGCGGCCACGGCTGCCGGGGCGGCGATGGAGGGCAAGGAGACCCGGTTCGGGGAATGGGCCTCGGCCCTGTTCGCCGTCTCGACCACGGGCACGTCGACCGGTGCCGTCAACGCGGCCCACGACTCGTTCTCGCCCCTCGGTGGCGGCGCGGTGCTGACGAACATGATGCTGGGCGAGGTGTCGCCCGGCGGCGTGGGCGCCGGGCTGTACGGCATCCTCGTGGCCGCGATCCTGGCGGTCTTCGTCGCCGGACTGATGGTGGGCCGGACCCCCGAGCTGCTCGGCAAGAAGATCGGCACGAAGGAGATGACCTTCGTGGCGCTCTACACGCTCGCCTCACCCGCCCTGGTGCTCGTGGGGGCCGGCACGGCCATCGCCCTGCCGTCCAGCGTGGCGGCGATGGGCAACCCGGGCGGTCACGGCTTCTCCGAGGTGGTCTACGCGTTCACCTCGGCGGCCAACAACAACGGCAGCGCGTTCGGTGGTCTCACGGTGACGTCGACGTTCTTCCAGCTGACGCTCGCGGCGGCCATGCTGCTCGGCCGGTTCGTGCCGATCGTGCTCGTGGTGCTGCTCGCGGGATCGCTGGCACGCCAGCGTCGCGTGCCGACCACGGCGGGCACGCTGCCCACCGACACCCCGCTGTTCGGGGGGCTGGTCGTGGGCGTCGTGCTCCTCGTCTCCGCGCTCACCTTCTTCCCGACCCTCGCCCTCGGCCCGGTGGCCGAGGCCCTGACAGGAGCCTCCCGATGACCCGCACCTCGGCCACCACCCCGCTGTCGCGGCAGCTTGTCGCGCAGCTGCCGGCCGCGCTGCGCAAGCTCGACCCGCGCCACCTGTGGCGCAGTCCGGTCATGTTCGTCGTCTGGATCGGCTCGCTCGTCACGACGGTCGCGGCGGTGGTCGACCCGAGCGTGTTCACCCTCGCCATCGCCGTCTGGCTGTGGCTGACGGTCGTCTTCGGCAACCTCGCCGAGGCGGTCGCGGAGGGCCGAGGCAAGGCGCAGGCCGACTCGCTGCGTGCTGCCCGCACCGACGTGACCGCCCGGCGGATCGATGCCGACGGCGTCGAGCAGGTGGTGGCCGGGACCGAGCTGCGGGTCGGCGACCGGGTCCGCGTGGCCGCCGGCGAGGTGATCCCGGGCGACGGAGACGTCGTCGAGGGCGTCGCCACCGTCGACGAGTCCGCCATCACCGGGGAGTCCGCCCCCGTCGTCCGCGAGGCCGGCGGCGACCGCTCGGCCGTCACCGGCGGCACGCGCGTGCTGTCCGACGAGATCGTCGTGCGCGTCACGGCTGCGCCGGGGGAGACCTTCCTCGACCGCATGATCTCGCTCGTGGAGGGTGCCGAGCGGCGCAGGACCCCCAACGAGATCGCCCTGTCGATCCTGCTCGTCAGCCTGACCATCATCTTCCTGCTCGCCGTCGTGACCATCGCGCCGATGGCCGACTACGCCGGCGCGCCCCAGCCCACCGTCGTCCTCGTCGCGCTGCTGGTCTGCCTCATCCCGACCACCATCGGGGCGTTGCTGTCCGCGATCGGGATCGCCGGCATGGACCGGCTGGTGCGGGTCAACGTGCTGGCGATGTCCGGCCGCGCGGTGGAGGCCGCGGGAGACGTCAGCACCCTGCTGCTCGACAAGACCGGCACCATCACCTACGGCAACCGCCGAGCGTCGCGGTTCGTGCCGGCCGACGGCGTGACCCTCGCCGAGCTGACCGAGGCGGCGCGGGTGGCCTCGCTGGCCGACCTGACGCCCGAGGGCCGCTCCATCGTCGACCTGGCGGTCGCCGAGACCGGCGGCAGCGGCACGGGCCCGGCCCTGCCGAGCGGCGCGGAGGCCGTCGAGTTCACGGCGCAGACGCGCATGTCCGGTGTCGACCTGCCCGACGGCCGCTCGTTGCGCAAGGGTGCGGGCAGCGCGGTGACCGCGTGGGTCGAGACGCCGCTGTCGCCGACCGTGACCGAGGCGATCGACGAGATCTCCCGCTCCGGTGGCACCCCGCTCGTCGTGGCCGAGCGGCAGGGCGACGACGGGCCGGCCCGGGCCCTCGGCGTCGTGCACCTCAAGGACGTGGTCAAGGAGGGCATGGTCGAGCGGTTCGCGGAGCTGCGACGCATGGGGATCCGGACGGTCATGGTGACGGGCGACAACGCCCTCACCGCCCGGGCGATCGCCGCGGAGGCAGGTGTCGACGACGTGCTGGCCGAGGCGACGCCCGAGGACAAGATGCGCCTCATCCGCGAGGAGCAGTCCGGCGGGCGTCTGGTGGCCATGACCGGTGACGGCACCAACGACGCGCCGGCCCTGGCCGCGGCCGACGTCGGCGTGGCGATGGCGTCGGGGACGTCGGCGGCCAAGGAGGCCGGCAACATGGTCGACCTCGACTCCGATCCCACGAAGCTCATCGACGTCGTGCGCATCGGCAAGCAGCTGCTCATCACCCGCGGTGCGCTCACGACGTTCTCGATCGCCAACGACCTCGCGAAGTACTTCGCGATCGTGCCGGCCATGTTCGTGGCGGCCTACCCGTCGCTCGACACGCTCAACGTGATGCGGCTGGCCACGCCGGAGTCGGCGATCCTCTCGGCCGTCGTGTTCAACGCCCTGGTGATCGTCGCCCTCATCCCCATTGCCCTGAAGGGGGTGCGCAGCCGCGCGGCCGACGCCGCGAGCGTGCTGCGCCGCAACCTGCTGGTGTTCGGCCTCGGCGGCGTCGTCGTCCCCTTCGTCGGCATCAAGCTCATCGACCTGCTCGTCTCTCAGATCCCAGGAATCGGGTGATCGTCGTGCTTCGCGACCTCCTTCGTCAGTCCTTCGCCGCCGCACGGGTGCTCCTCGTGCTCACGGTCCTCCTCGGCGTGCTCTACCCGGCCGCGGTCTGGGCCGTCGGTCGCGCCGTCCCCGACCGCGCCGACGGCAGCCTGCTGCGCGTCGACGGCCAGGTCGTCGGCTCCCGGCTGCTGGGTCAGGCCTTCGAGGGACCCACGTGGTTCCACCCACGACCGTCGGCCGGCTCCTACGACGGCCTCGCGTCGGCACCGTCCAACCTCGGCCCCTCGAACCCCGACCTCGTCGCCGCCATCGAGGAGCGTCGTGCCGCCGTGGCGGCCGAGGAGGGCGTCGAGCCCGCTGCCGTGCCGCCCGACGCGGTCACGGCCTCCGGCTCGGGCCTGGACCCGCACGTCAGTCCCGCGTACGCGGACCTGCAGGTGGCGCGGGTGGCGCGCGAGCGGGGCCTGCCCGTCGAGCAGGTGCGCCGACTGGTCGAGGAGGCGACGTCGGGGCGGGTCCTCGGCTACCTCGGGGAGCCCACCGTGAACGTCCTCGAGCTGAACGCGAGCCTGCCGGGTGCAGACTGAGACCGTGCGCAGCAGCGGGTCGAGCGAACCGGGACGCGGCTGCCTGCGCGTCTACCTGGGCGCTGCGCCGGGGGTGGGCAAGACCTACGCGATGCTCGACGAGGGCGCGCGGCGCGCGGCGCGTGGCACCGACGTCGTCGTCGGCGTCGTCGAGACGCACGGGCGTCAGCGCACCGCGGAGCAGCTGGGCGACCTCGAGGTCGTGCCGCGACGCAGCGTCGAGCACGGTCGGACCACCCTCACCGAGCTCGACGTCGACGCCGTGCTCGCCCGCGCGCCGCAGGTGTGCCTGGTCGACGAGCTCGCCCACACCAACGCGCCCGGCTCCCGGAACACCAAGCGCTGGCAGGACGTGGAGGAGCTGCTCGAGGCCGGCATCGACGTCGTCACCACGGTGAACGTGCAGCACCTGGAGTCGCTCAACGACGTGACCGAGGCGATCACCGGTGTCCGGCAGCGTGAGACCGTGCCCGACTCGTTCGTCCGTGCGGCCGAGGCCATCGAGCTGGTCGACATGAGCCCGTCGGCCCTGCGACGTCGGCTCGCGCACGGCAACGTGTACCCCGCCGACCGCGTCGACGCGGCCCTCTCGCAGTTCTTCCGCGAGGGGAACCTGGCAGCGCTGCGCGAGCTGGCGCTGCTGTGGCTCGCGGAGCGGGTCGACGAGGGGCTCGAGCGCTACCGGGAGCGGCACGAGATCGATGCCACCTGGGCCACGCGCGAGCGGATCATCGTCGGCGTCACGGGCGGGCCGGAGTCGGAGTCGCTCCTGCGCCGCGCCGCGCGCATCGCGTCGCGAGGGACCGCGGCCGAGGGCGGTGCGCCGTGGTCGGCGCTCTACGTCTCGCGTGGCGACGGGCTGCGCCAGACCGGACCGGCCCGGCTGGAGGAGCTGCGACGGACGGTGCAGGACCTCGGTGGGTCCTTCCACACCGCCGTCGGCGACGACGCCGCGACCGCGATCCTCGACTTCGCCCGCGGTCGCAACGCCACCCAGGTGCTGATCGGCGCGAGCCGTCGCGGTCGCCTCTCCACCCTGCTCCGGCCGGGCATCGGGGAGACGATCGTGACCGAGTCCGGCGACATCGACGTGCACATCGTCACGCACGACGAGGCGCGCCGCCGTGAGGCGCGGGTGCGCGAGCAGTCGGCCCTGGGCCACCGGCGCACGCTCGCCGGGTTCGTCGTCGGTGTGCTCGGGCCGTTCGCCCTGGCGGCGCTGCTCCTCGCCACGCCCGAGCTGCACGGCCTGCCCACGGAGGCCATGCTCTTCATGGTGCTCGTCGTCGGCACGGCGCTGCTCGGCGGGCTGCGTCCGGCCGTCGCCGCGTCGCTCGTCAGCGGCGGGGTGCTGAACTACTTCTTCACGCCTCCCGTCCGGACGCTGCGGATCGCCACGGGCGAGAACGCGGTCGCCGTGGTGCTCTTCGTCCTCGTCGGCATCTCGGTGGCACTCGTCGTCGACCGGGCGGCACGGCTCGCGCTGCTGGCGAGGCGAGCCCGCGAGGAGGCCGCCACGTTGAGCGTCCTGGCCCACCAGCTCGTCCATGCGGGCCAGGACCTGGACCGGCTGCTGCGCACGACGGTCGAGCTGGTCGACGTCGACGGCGTGGTCCTGCGCTCGATCGACGGCACGGTCCTGGGGCACCACGGTGAGCTCGTCGGCACGGAGACGGTGGTCCCGGTGGGGGCCGACCACGAGCTGGTCCTCGTCGGGGACGGCGCGCCGGGCGGTGACGACGCCCTGCTGGCCGCCGTCGTCGCCCACGTCACCGTGCTGCTGGAGCGTCGCGCGGCCTCGGCCGTGAAAGCCGAGCAACGGGTGCTGGCCGAGGGGGAGCGGACCAGGACGGCGCTGCTGGCGGCCGTCTCGCACGACCTGCGCACGCCGCTGGCCGCCGTCAAGGCGGCGGTGAGCAGCCTGCGCGACCCGGGCGTCCCCTGGTCCGACCAGGACCGGGCGGACCTCCTGGAGACGATCGAGGACGGCGCGGACCGCCTCGACGCGCTCGTCGTCGACCTGCTCGACATGAGTCGGCTCCAGACCGGTGCCGTGGTGGCCCGCACCGACCCGGTCGACGTCGGCGCGGTCGTGCAGCGGGTCGTGACCGGTGCCGGGGTCGAGGTGGACGTCCCCGACGACCTCCCGGAGGCGCGAGCCGACGCCGCCCTGCTGGAGCGTGTGCTGGCGAACATCGTCGAGAACGCGCTCAAGCACGCGGACGGAGCGACGGTGCGGGTCGACGCCACCGCGGTCGGCGGTCGGGTGGTGGTGCGCGTCGTGGACCGTGGTCCCGGCGTGCCCGAGCAACGTCGCGACGAGATGTTCGCGCCGTTCCAACGTCTCGGCGACGTGCCCCGCGGCTTGGGCGTCGGGCTCGGCCTCGCCGTCGCGCGCGGCCTCACCGAGGCCATGGCAGGCACCCTCACGGCCGAGGACACCCCCGGTGGTGGCCTCACGCTCGTCGTCGAGCTGCCGAGGGCGGTCTCGTGAGTCGCGTGACCCGTCCATACTGGGCGCATGCCGACCGACGTGGACCTCGACCGCACCGAGCAGGCGATGCTGGCGATCGGTGGCTCGGTCGGGCTGTCGGCGCTGCTCGCGCCCACGGTGCTGCAGCGGGTCTTCGGCATCCCGTCCGACCAGCTGACGGGGGCGGGCTCGGTCGGGTGGCGCCTGTTCGGGGCGCGCAACGTCTACCTCTGCGCGAGGGCGCTCACCGGTCACTCCGACGGGCTCGCCGCGTTCGGGCCGCTGCAGGCCCTCGACCAGGTGGTCTTCTGGCACGCCTGGTCCACCCGGGCGGTGCCACGCCCGACCGCCCTGGCCGCTGCGCTGGCCTCCGCCTCCCTGGTGGCGCTCGACGTGCACCGGCGTCGGGGTGCGCGCTGAGCCGGCCCGTCGCCACGGTGGAGACGGAGGTGCGCCGGTGACCGTCGTGCTCGCGGTCGACGACGACGCCGCGATCCTGCGCACCCTCGGCATCGCGATGCGGGCCCGCGGCTACGAGGTCGAGACCGTCGCGGACGGCAGGTCCGCGCTGCAGTCGCTCGCCGAACGGGTGCCCGACGTCGTGCTGCTCGACCTCGGCCTGCCCGACCTGGACGGGACGGAGGTGCTGTGCCGCATCCGTCAGACGTCGCAGGTGCCGGTCGTCGTGCTCTCGGCCCGAGACGAGTCCGACGACAAGGTCGAGGCGCTCGACCTCGGTGCCGACGACTACGTCACGAAGCCGTTCGGGATGGAGGAGCTCCTGGCGCGCGTCCGTGCCGCGGTGCGCCGGGCCCAGCCGACACCGGCCCCGGTGGTGAGGGTCGGTGACCTGGAGCTCGACGTCGAGGACCGCAGGGCTGCGCGTGCGGGTGAGACCGTCCACCTGACCCCGACCGAGTGGAAGATCGTCGAGGTGCTGGCTCGCGCGGAGGGCCGGCTCGTGCGTCAGAGCACGCTGCTGACCGAGGTGTGGGGCCCGTCGTACGAACGGGAGACCCACTACCTGCGGGTGTACCTCGCGCAGCTTCGCCGCAAGCTGGAGGACGACCCCGCCCATCCCCGGATGCTGATCACGGACCCGGGGCTCGGCTACCGCCTGCTCTCGGACCTGTCCTGACGCGATCTTGACGCCCCGCCCGCTGGAGCCTTGACGCCGCTCGGGCGCAGGCTCGAGTCATGATCTCGACAGCGCACCAGCACTCCGACCACACCCCGCCGAGCGAGCCGCGCCCGCCCCGGTCGTTCCACGAGAGCCTCGAGCTGTTCGGTGGCGCGTGGCTGGCCGCAGCGGTCACCACCGCCGTCGGCGGGGTGGCGCTGCTCGGACGCTTCGCGGCCTGAGGCCTCAGGCGGCCAGCACCCTCGCGACGTCCAGCGCCTCGAGGTCGAGCGCGTCGGCCACCGGGCGGTTGTAGAGCCGGCCGGCGTGCGCGTTCAGCCCGAGGGCCAGCGCGGGGTCGGCGGCCAGCGCCGCCTGCCAGCCGTGATCGGCGAGGGCCAGGGCGTAGGGCATCGTGACGTTGGTCAGCGCGTACGTGGAGGTCCGCGGCACGGAGCCCGGCATGTTCGCCACGCAGTAGAAGACCGAGTCGTGGACCCGGAACGTCGGCGCGTCGTGGGTGGTGGGGCGCGAGTCCTCGAAGCAGCCGCCCTGGTCGATCGCGATGTCGACCAGCACGGAGCCGGGCCGCATGGCCGCGACCAGGTCGTTGCTCACCAACGTGGGAGCCTTCGCGCCCGGCAGCAGCACGGCGCCGATCACGAGGTCGGACGACGTGACCGTCCGCTCGATCTCGGCGGCGTTGGAGTGCACCGTGCGCACCCGGCCGGCGAACCGTGCGTCCAGCTCGCGCAGACGCGGCACGCTGAGGTCCAGGATCGTCACGTCGGCCCCCAGGCCGACGGCCATGGTGGCGGCGTGCTCGCCGGAGACGCCACCGCCGATGACGGTGACGGCCGCGGGCAGGGTGCCGGGGACGCCGCCCATGAGCACGCCGCGCCCGCCGTCCTGGCGCATCAGGTGATAGGCGCCGACCTGGGTGGCGAGGCGGCCGGCCACCTCCGACATGGGCGCGAGGAGCGGGAGGGAGCGGTCGGCGCGCTGCACGGTCTCGTAGGCGATCGCGGTGGTGCCGCTGTCGAGCACCGCGCGGGTGCACGCCGGGTCGGCGGCGAGGTGCAGGTAGGTGAACAGCACCTGGCCCTCCCGCATGCGGTGCCACTCCGGCTCGATCGGCTCCTTGACCTTCATGACCATGTCGGTGGTGCCCCAGACCTCGTCGGGGTCGTCCAGCACGGAGGCGCCGGCGGCCCGGTACTCCTCGTCGGGCATCGAGGATCCCAGGCCGGCACCGGCCTGCACCACGACGTCGTGGCCGTGGGCGACCAGCTCGCGGACGCCCTCGGGCGTCATCGCGACGCGGTACTCGTGGTTCTTGATCTCCGTAGGAACGCCGATACGCATGGACCTATCGTGAACTTTCGACTCGAAAGACCGCAAGAAACCTGAAGATCATTCTGTAGAGTGCACCTCGTTCCGTGTGCTGACCGACTCCCAGCCCCGCGAGGTGGCGCCGTGCCGAAGGATGTTCGACCACTCGACGACGTCGACCGGCGGCTGGTCGCCCTGCTCCAGCAGGACGGCCGCCTCCCCAACAACGAGCTGGCCCGCCGGGTGGGCGTCGCGCCGTCGACGTGCCTGGGCCGGGTGCGGTCGCTCGTGGAGCGCGGGGTGGTGCGCGGCGTCCACGCCGACGTCGACCCGGCGGTTCTCGGGCTCGAGATCCAGGCCATGATCGCGGTGTCCCTGACGCGCGACTCGCGCACGTCGCTGCCGGACTTCGCGCCCGTCATGGCGTCGCGGGCCTACGTGCTGAACACCTTCTACGTGTCCGGCTCCTACGACTACCTGCTCCACGTGGGGTGCGCGGACACCGAGGACCTGCGCGACATCGTCAACGAGGTGAGCGGCCTGCCGCAGGTCGCGGGCACCGAGACCCACCTGATCTTCGAGCACCGGGCGGGCCGGGCCGCTACCTCGGCGGCGCCCTGATGCGTCAGTCGAGGTCGTCGGAACGGACGAGCCGTCGGCGCACCGAGAGCAGCTCGAGCTCAGGTCGGGAGGCGAGCATCCGCTCGGCCCGGTCGAGCACGGACTCGGCGTGCGACCGGTCACCCGAGGTGAGTGCCACCCCGACCAGTGCGCGCTGGTAGAGGTCGAGGTGGCCGACCTCGGCCACGGAGACCTCGAGCGCACGTCGCAGCTCGTGGACCACGGGCCGCACCACGCCACGCTTGGCCTTGAGCGAGTGCACGTCGCCGAGCAGCAGCTCGGCCTCCAGCCAGCCCACCCACATCCGCGTCATCGCCCGGTCAGGCGCGCGAGGCCCGCAGCTCGTCGACGAGGGTCGGGCGTGACGGCGTCCAGCCGAGGCTCCGCGCCTTGGCGCCGTCGGCCTGCTGGTCGAGCAGGAGGGCGTCGCCGAAGGCCTCGCCGAGCCGCTCGTGGACCGTCTCGGTGGTGGTGCCCGCCACCGCGTCCGCAAGGGCCAGTCCGAGGTCGCGCACGCTGGGGGAGTGGCCGCTGACGCCGAGCAGGTGTCCGTGGCCCTCGCCGGAGGTGAGGACGAGCGCGTAGAGCTCGGCGAGGTCGTCGACGTGCACCGTGGCCCAGTGCTGCTCGCCGCTGCCGACGAGCTCGAGAGCGCCCTCGCCGGTGCGCTGGGCGTGGACGAGGAGCTGGGGGATGCCCTGGTCCGGTGCGTGGACGACGCCCGGCTCGACCACCGTGGCGCGCACGTCGGCATCGAGCAGCCGCTGCTCGCGCTCGCGTCGCCAGGCCGTCAGGGCGGGTGGGGCCGGAGGGGTCTGCTCGGTGATCGCGTCGCCGTCGCCGTAGGTCCAGACCCCGCCGGTGTGGACGAAGGGCCGGGACGTCCCGCCGAACGCCGAGACCACGGCGTCGACGACCGCGTCGTCCAGGGCCGGCGACGTCGCGTCCCCCGGCGAGGCGGTGTGCACCGCACCGTCGTGCTCGCGCAGGGTCGCGGAGAGCCATGCGACGTCGGTGAGGTCGCCCTCGAGCGCCGTGGCACCCGCGGCCGCCACGGTCTCGGCCGAGTCGGCGCTGCGCACCACGGCCGTGACGTCGTGGCCGTCGTCGACGAGGCGGCGCAGCACGGCGCCGCCGATGAACCCGGTTCCCCCGGTCAGCAGGATCTTCATGGAGAGGTCAACGCCGACCCCGACGCGACTGTTCCGCGGCGTCGGTCAGCCGAGGATCTCCATGAGCCAGTGCTCCTTCTTCTTCGGCTTGCGGTAGCGGTCGCCCCGATACTTGTCGTCCCGGTACCGGTCGTCGGGGCGGTCGTAGCCGAACGTGCGGTCGTCGTCGCGGTGCGCGACACGGGGCGCCGTCGGGGGAGCGGGAGCGGGAGCGGGGGCGATGTCGGTGGCGACGCGATCGAGGATCTTGTCGAGCTCGCCGCGGTCGAGCCACACGCCTCGGCACTCGGGGCAGTAGTCGATCTCGACGCCGGACCGCTCGCTCATGGTCAACGTGGCACCGTCAGTGGGGCACTTCATGGTGGAACCTCCTGCCGGGCACAACGTCCGGGACGTGGTGTCGGTTCCCGCGCCCCTGCGTCCGACGAGATCGGGGAAAAAGCGACGTGGCTCCGAGCGATGCTCGGAGCCACGTCGGTGGTACACCCCCTCGGACTCGAACCGAGAACCCATTGATTAAGAGTCAATTGCTCTGCCAATTGAGCTAGAGGTGCGCGCGAGGAAGTACATTACCAGCCGTCCTCGGCGTGACGAAATCAGGGGCGACGGCCCAGCAGCTCGAGCAGGGCGTGGGCGGCGTTGTGGCCTCCGATGCCGCTGACCGCACCACCTCGTCGGGCGCCACTGCCGCACAGCAGCACCCGGTCGTGCGCCGTCGCCACGCCCCACCGCTGCGCCGGGGAGTCCGCCGCCTCGTCGTCCTCGAGCCACGGCCAGGCGAGGTCGCCGTGGAAGATGTGCCCGCCGGGCATCGCGAGCGCGGCCTCGACGTCGGCCGGGGTCTTCACCTCGACGCCCAGGACCAGCGGCTCCAGCGGCTCGGCCAGGTGGGCGTCGATCGCGGTCAGGAACCGGCGGTACTCGCGCTCGGCCGCGCCGTCGTCGAGCAGGTTCTCGTAGGGCGTGTGCAGCCCGAAGTAGGTGAGCGTCTGGGCCTCGGACGCGGCGAGCTCGGGGCCGAGGATCGAACGGTCGGTGAGCGTGTGGCAGTAGAGCTCGCCGGACGCGAACGGCTGCTCGCCCTGCGCTGCAGCGGCGTGCAGCGCCTCCACCTGGCTCATCGCCTCGTCGACGTGGAACGTCCCTGCGAAGGCGACTGCGGGGTCGTCGCCGGAGCGCAGGCGGGGGAGCCGGGACACGAGCAGGTTGATCTTGAGCTGCGACCCGGTCGGTCGGGTCGGGCCCTCCTGGTCACCGGGCCGAGGTGGCCACATCAGGGGGTCCAACGCATGTGGGGCGATCCCGGAGAGCACGTACTGCGCCTCGACCAGAAGCTGTCCGTCCGCGTCCTTCGCATCGAGGTTCACGTGGGCCGGCTCCGGCGGGTCGAAGTCGTCGAGGTCGCGCAGACCCTCGTGCTCGGCCACCGGATGAACCGAGGTCACCGTCGTGCCCGTCGAGATCCGCACACCGGCCTCGCGGGCCACCCGCTCGAGCTCTCCCGTCACGGCACCCATGCCACCGACGGGCACCCGCCACTCGCCCGTCCCGTTGCCCACCAGGTGGTACAGGAAGCAGCGGTTCTGCGCGAGCGAGGGGTCGTGCAGCGACGCGAACGTGCCGATGAGCCCGTCGGTGCCCACGACGCCGCGCACCAGGTCGTCGTCGAAGCGCCGCTCGAGCGCGACCCCGAGCGGCTGCTCGACGACGTCGGTCCAGACCTGCTGGTCGACGACCGGACCGAGGTCGGCCCGCCGGGGGAGGGGCCGCAGGAAGGTCGGGGCCACGGCGTCGGCCAGCGTCGCCACCTCGCCGTAGAACGCCTGCCACGCCTCGAAGGCGTCGTCGGAGCCGGTCAGCTCCCGGAACGAGGCGCGCGTGGCGTCGCCCGCGTCGGTCTCGACCAGCAGGCCGTGGGCCTCGCCGTCGCGCTCGTACGGCGTGTACGAGGCGGTGTCGCGCGAGCGCAGCTCCAGCCGCAGGCCCAGGTCGTCGACGAGCGCCTGCGGCATGAGGCTGACGAGGTAGGAGTACCGCGACAGGCGGGCATCGTGCTCGGGGAAGGTCTGTGCGCTGACCGCCGCGCCGCCCACGTGGTCGAGCCGCTCGAGCAGCAGCACGTCGAGCCCGGCACGGGCGAGGTACGTGGAGGCGACGAGGGAGTTGTGCCCGCCACCGACGACCACGACGTCGGCCGAGAGCTCGCGAGGCTCGACATACCCCTCAGGGGCGAAGGCCGTCCATCCGGAACCGGGAGTACCGAACCACTCGCTGGGCATGGGCCCAGCCTGCCAGAGTTCGGTGCACACAAGGGCAGGTCAGCGGTGCGGAAAGCCCTTGCCCTGGTCGATCTGCCGTCGCACCTCACGCAGGGCCCGTGCGACCTCGGGGTCGGTCTCCTCGTGGCGCCGCGAGCGTCCGAGCAGGTCGGTCTGGTGCTGCAGCACGAGCCAGACGACCACGAGGACCGCCACGACCAGGCCGGTCAGGATCCACCACCACATGCTGCGACCGTACGGGAGTCTCGCCGGGGGTGGAACCGTTGCGCGATCAGACCGGACTGGCGGGTAGCGCGCCGGGTTCCTAGGGTGTCCGGATGACCTCGGGGGAGAACATGGATCAGCCCACTCCTGGCCAGCCGACTCCTGACCAGCCCGCCTCGGACGTGTCCGGCAGGACCGGGCTCGAGCCGGCGGCGCGCTGGAAGCTGATCGGCCCGGGCCTCGTCGTGGCCGGCACCGGCGTGGGCGCGGGCGACCTCGTCGCCACGCTGTCGGCCGGGGCGAAGTTCGGCTACGCGCTGCTGTGGGCCGTCGTGCTCGGCACGGTCTTCAAGATCGCGCTCGTGGAGGGGGCCGGCCGCTACGTGCTGGCCTCGGGCCGCACGATCTTCCAGGGCTGGCGCTCGCTCGGCCGCTGGACGGGCTGGTACTTCGGGCCGTACATCGTCATCTGGGGCCTCGTGTACGGCGCGACCGCCATGTCGTCGTCGGCGCTGCCTCTCGTGGCGCTGTTCCCGAACGGGCCGGACCTCAAGGTCTGGGCGATCGGCATGGGTCTCGTCGGGTTCGCGATCGTGTGGCTCGGTCGCTACGGCTTCGTCGAGAAGATCGTCGCGCTGTTCGTGGGGATCATGTTCCTGACGGTGGTCGGGGCGGCGGTGCTGGCCACGCCGAACCTGCCCGACATGCTCCCCGGCCTGGTGCCCACGATCCCCGACGGTGCCCTCGTGAACACCTTGGCCGTCGCAGGTGGCGTCGGCGGCACGATCACGCTCGCCGCGTACGGCTACTGGCTGCGCGAGAAGGGCTGGGCCTCGCCCGGCTGGATGCGCGTCATGCGGCTCGACAACGGCGTGGCCTACGCCGTGACCGGGGTGTTCGTCGTGGCCATGCTCATCGTGGGTGCCGAGCTGCTCTACAGCGCCAACATCGCCCTCGCCACGGGCGACAAGGCCCTGGTGGACCTCTCCGACGTGCTCGACGAACGGTACGGGGAGGTGTTCGGCAAGGTCTTCCTGCTCGGCTTCTGGGCGTCGTCGTTCTCGTCGCTCATCGGCGTGTGGAACGGCGTGAGCCTCATGTTCGCCGACTACCTCGGCACGTCGCGCGGGCTGGCCAAGGACGACCCGCGGATGCTCTCGGGCGGCTCGTACTACAGGGCCTACGTCCTGTGGCTCACGTTCCCGCCCATGGCGCTGCTGTTCCTCAACGAGCCGGTCGGGATCATCCTGGCGTACGGCGTGCTGGGCGCGATCTTCATGCCGTTCCTCGCCATCACCCTCCTCGGGCTGCTGAACTCCGACCGCACGCCGCGGGAGTGGCGCAACGGCGTCACCGGCAACGTGGCGCTGGGCGCCTGCGCCCTGCTGTTCCTGGCCGTGGGCGCGAACGAGCTCTACAAGGCCGTCACCGGGGTGTTCTGAGCGGTCGGCACCGACCGTGGCAGCGCGTCAGCCCTGGCAGAACAGCTGGCCGTACGGCCCGGTCGTCGTCCGCTGCTCGGTGACCTTGCCGTCGACGGTGATGGTGCAGGTCATGCTCACGCTGGCCGGCCCCGCCTGCAGGAACATCTGGGCGTAGTCCGGGCGGCCGTAGACGCGGGTGCTGAGCGACCACGATCGGCCGACCCCCCGCACGACACCGCTCGGACGGTCCCGGCTGGTGGGGATGTTGTAGCCGACCACGCCGATCGGGTCGGAGGACCGGACGCTCAGGGTGATGCGATGGGCGCGGACGTTCAGGACGCCGCCCGACCCGGACAGACCGGTCGGTTCCTCGGCACGGACGACCGACGGTCGCACGAGGCCGGAGGTGGCGTCGGCGGCCTCCGCCGCGGTGGTCATGGACGGCGACGAGGTGGGCCTGGGCACCGTCGGGGTGCCCCCGTCCGGTCCTGCGGCCCCCGGACCACCGGCAGGCCCGTCGCCGGAGCCGCCCGGCAGCGGGACGACGAGGGCCACCAGCACGAGCAGCGCGGCGACGACGGCCGCGGCGGCCACGGGGTGGCGTCGAACGAGCTCCATGAGCAGGACAACGACGGCGCGGCGCCGGGGTTAGGCGAGGCCGGCCGCTGCTCGGGACGCGCGCCTCAGGCGTCCCTGATTGACTGGAGCCATGCGCCCCGTACCCCTGTCGCCCCACACCCGTCAGACCGCGCTCGACGCGATGGAGCAGCAATCGCTCGACGTCCTGGTGATCGGCGGTGGCGTGGTGGGTGCCGGGTCGGCGCTCGACGCGGCGACCCGGGGCCTCTCGGTCGGTCTCGTGGAGGCGCGCGACTTCGCGTCGGGCACGTCGAGCCGCTCCAGCAAGCTCATGCACGGCGGGCTGCGCTACCTCGAGATGCTCGACTTCAGGCTCGTCGCGGAGGCCCTGAAGGAGCGTGGGCTCAACCTGCAGAAGCTGGCACCGCACCTGGTCCGCGAGGTGGCGTTCCTCTACCCGCTGCAGCACCGCGGGTGGGAGCGCTTCTACGCCGGCTCGGGCGTGGCGTTGTACGACGCGATGAGCAAGGCGTCCGGCTACGGCAAGGGTGTGCCGCTGCACCGCCACCACACCCGCCGCGGCGCGCGCAAGATCTTCCCCGGCCTGCGCAAGGACGCGCTCGTGGGCGCCCTGCGGTACTACGACGCCCAGGTCGACGACGCCCGGCACACCATGTTCCTGGCCCGCACCGCAGCGGCCTACGGCGCGCACGTGGCCAGCCGCACCCGCGTCGTCGACCTGATCCGCGAGGGCGGGCGGGTCACCGGCGCCCGGCTCAAGGACCTGGAGTCCGGCCGTGAGCTCGACGTCCGCGCCGCCGTGGTGATCAACGCCACCGGTGTCTGGACCGACGAGACGCAGGGCATGGCGGCCGAGCGCGGACAGTTCCACGTGCGGGCGTCGAAGGGGATCCACCTCGTGGTGCCGCGCGACCGCATCCGCGGCGAGGGCGGCCTGATCCTGCGCACCGAGAAGTCGGTGCTCTTCGTCATCCCGTGGGGACGGCACTGGGTGATCGGCACCACCGACACCGACTGGGACCTCTCGAAGGACCACCCTGCGGCCAGCCGCAGCGACATCGACTACCTGCTCGAGCACGTCAACACGGTGCTCGTGGAGCCGCTCACGCACGCCGACGTCGAGGGCGTCTACGCCGGGCTGCGGCCGCTGCTGGCCGGGGAGTCCGACGCCACCAGCAAGCTGTCGCGCGAGCACGCGGTCTCCACCAGCACCAAGGGCCTCGTGGTCATCGCCGGCGGCAAGTACACGACCTACCGCATCATGGCCAAGGACGCCGTCGACGCCGCCGTGCACGGCATGACCCACCAGCTCGACCGCAACGTGCCGGGCTCCTGCACGGAGGACGTGCCCCTCCTCGGCGCCGACGGCTACGAGGCGCTGTGGAACCAGCGGCACCGGCTCGCCGAGGACAGCGGCCTGAACGTCGGCCGCATCGAGCACCTGCTGCACCGGTACGGATCGCTGGTGGTCGAGGTCCTCGACCTCGTGGCCACCGATCCGTCGCTCGGCGAGCCGCTGACCGGCGCCGACGACTACCTGCGCGCCGAGGTCGTCTACGGCACCACTCACGAGGGCGCGCGCCACCTCGACGACATCATCGCCCGGCGTACCCGCATCTCCATCGAGACCTTCGACCGTGGCACCGAGGTCGCCCGCGAGGTGGCGTCGCTCATGGGCGACGCGCTCGGCTGGACCGACGACCAGCGCGAGCTCGAGGTCGAGCACTACCTCAAGCGGGTCGCCGCCGAGCGGGAGTCCCAGACGATGCCCGACGACGAGACCGCGGACGCCGCGCGCATGGGTGCGGCCGACGTCGTTCCGGTCGCCACGGCCGACGGCGGGGGAGCGGGCCCAGGAGCGGACACGGCGTCGTGATGCACGATCCGCCGCCGGGAGCTCTCGACGGCCTGGATCTCGCCGACGACCCCGACGCGGGTCCGTCTCCCCTCCTGCGCACGCTCGTCCCCGTGGTGGCGACGCTGGTCCTGGTCGCGCTCGCGGTCGGCGGGTTCGCGCTGGTCTCGCACCTCACGAAGGACGTGCGCACCGAGACCGGCAGCATCGACCTCGGCGACGCACGCCAGCTCGCTCTCCAGCTGCCCTCGGCCGACGTGCGGGTCGTGCAGGGCGACGTGGCGTCGCCGACGTACTCGGCCCGGGTCACGAGCGGCCTGCTCGAGACCGACTTCGCCCTGGGACGCCGCGGGAGCGTGGTCCAGGTCGTGGCCGACTGCCGGGCGTGGCTGAGCCCGGGCTGCGGTGTCGACCTGACGATCACGGTGCCGGAGGGTCTGCAGGTCGACGTCGTCGGCGGGAGCGGTGACGTCGAGGTGGCCGGTCTCACCGCCGGCGTCGTCACGATCCGCGCGAGCGAGGGCGACGTCGACCTCGACGGCCTGGGTGTCCAGGACCTGACCGTGACCACCGGGTCGGGTGACGTCGAGGCCACGTTCGCCGATCAGCCGTTCGCGGTGAAGGTGACCACGGGCAGCGGCGACGTCGACCTCGGCCTGCCCGACGGGGACCGGCCCTACGAGGTGGAGGCGACGTCGAGCAGTGGAGACGTCGAGGGGGTCGGCGCCGGTGCGGGAACCGACGGCTCCCCGGCCGGGGACGGGGACGTGCAGGAGGGGGCGCGCCTCGTGCTCGTGCGCAGCGACTCCGGCGACGTGGAGATCGACCGCGGGCCCTGACGAGGCCCCGAACATGACGACGCCCCCACCGCGAGCGGTGGGGGCGTCGTGCGTCTCGTCGTGGTGACGAGAAGGAATCAGACGGGGCGGATGTTGGCCGCCTGCAGGCCCTTCTGGCCCTGCTCGACGTCGAACTCGACCTTCTGGTTCTCCTCGAGCGAACGGTAGCCGTTCGCCTGGATGGCGCTGAAGTGAGCGAAGACGTCCTCGCCGCCCTCGTCGGGAGCGATGAAGCCGAAGCCCTTGTCAGCGTTGAACCACTTGACGGTTCCAGTAGCCATGATGTTTCTCCTTGCGGTGGTGCGCATACGCGTGTCGTATGCGACGGGGGTGTCGCGACGCGCATCAACCGGGAGAAGCGGAGCATCCGGGGGAACCCGGGTGCTCGATCTTTCTGGCACAACCAACGTCTACAACTGCTGACAACCCTACACGGTGCCCGAGCCGATGACGAAGCCCCCGGACCGGGCGGGTCCGGGGGCTTCGTTCGACGGGGTGGACGACGGGACTTGAACCCGCGGCCACCGGCACCACAAGCCGGTGCTCTACCAACTGAGCTACGCCCACCATGCGCGGCGGAACCCCGCCACGGCGTGGACGATCATAGCCCACGGTCGTGGGGGTCCTGGACGGTGGCCCGTCAGGAGTCGGACGGGCCCAACGTCGGCTTCTCGGTGATCTGCGTGGCGACGGTGCGAGCGGTGTCGGAGTCGGGCCCGGGGTCGGGCACGAAGACGGTGCGTCGGTAGTAGCGCAGCTCGTCGATGCTGTCGGCGATGTCCTCCAGGGCGCGGTGGTGGCCGGCCTTCGGGGGAGCGGCGAAGTAGGCCCGGGGGAACCACTGGCGAGCCAGCTCCTTGATGGAGGAGACGTCGACGACCCGGTAGTGCAGGAAGCTCTCGAGCTCGGTCATGTCGCGGGCGAGGAAGGCGCGGTCGGTGCCGATGGTGTTGCCGGCGAGGGGTGCCTTGCGGGGCTCCTTCACGAACTGGCGCACGTAGTCGAGCACCTGCTCCTCGGCGTCGCGCAGCGTCGTCCCGGCGTCGAGCTCGGTGATGAGTCCCGACGCGGTGTGCATGCGGGTGACGACCTCGTTCATCTGCTCGAGCGCCTTCGCCGGCGGCTTGATCACCAGGTCCACGCCGTCGCCGAGCACGTTCAGCTCGTAGTCGGTGACCAGGGCCGCGACCTCGACGAGGGCGTCGTCCTCCAGGGAG
This sequence comes from Aeromicrobium sp. WCS2018Hpa-31, assembly GCF_031843905.1. Classification (NCBI taxonomy): domain Bacteria; kingdom Bacillati; phylum Actinomycetota; class Actinomycetes; order Propionibacteriales; family Nocardioidaceae; genus Aeromicrobium; species Aeromicrobium sp. WCS2018Hpa-31. Next base: position 61,054 of record NZ_JAVTJF010000008.1, read on the forward strand.
AGTCCGGTCATCTCGCAGTCGATCCACACCAGCTTGTCGTTCACGCCTGGCACCTTAGGCCATGGTGCGGGGCCGACGAGGCCGCCGGGCACGGGACCACGGCGGGTAGCCTTCCGGGGAACCGAGGGGACGCGACGATCGTTGTGCCCCACGACAGGCGGACCGCCCCTGCTTCCGCCGTGCCCCACGACGCCGCACAGGAGCCAGACCACGTGAGCAACGACCGCAAGCAGCGAGCCGAGCAGATGCGCAAGGAGCGCGAGAAGGCCGAGAAGCGCCAGCGCAACGTCATCACGGTGGCCATCGTGGTCGTCGTGATCGCGCTGGTCGCCGTCGGTGGCTACGCCATCAAGACGACGTCGGACCAGAACGCCAAGAACACCGACCTGGTCGCGCCCAAGAACGCCACCGAGGACTACGGCATCGTCTACGACACCGCCGCGGCAGGTGGCGAGGCGACCGCCGACGCCGAGCCGGTCGAGGTCGAGCTGTACGAGGACTTCCAGTGCCCCGCCTGCAGTTCCTTCGAGCAGGCGTCCGGCGCCTTCCTCAAGCAGCAGGTGGAGTCCGGTGCCATCACGATCGTCTACCGCCCCTTCTCGTTCCTCGACGGCCAGAGCCTGAACGAGTACTCCTCGCGCTCGACCAACGCGGCGATCTGTGCCCTCGACTCCGGAGGCGTCGAGGACTACGTGGCCGTGCACGACTACCTCTACGCCAACCAGCCCGACGAGGGCACCGCCGGCCCCGAGAACTCGGCCCTGGTCGAGGCGCTCGACGGCCTCGGGATCACGGGTGTCGAGCAGTGCGTGAAGACGGAGAAGTTCGTCCCGTGGATCGAGAAGGCCAAGGAGACGGCGCAGGACGGCGACCGTGAGGTCAGTGGCACCCCGACCGTCTACGTCGGTGGCAAGAAGGTCGAGGACGTCAGCCCGGCCGGTCTGCAGCAGGCCATCACCTCCGCTGCCTGACTCCGCTCGTCCCGAAGGGCCCCGCACCTCGTGCGGGGCCCTTCGTGCGTCACGCGACGGCGATCCCGGCCGCCGCGGCCAGGACGCACGCGCACGCCGTGCCCGCGGCGTGGGCGACGGCAGCACCTCCGCGCCCGCGCAGGGCGAGCCGCGCGGAGTCCAGGCTTGCCGTGCTGAAGGTGGTGTAGCCGCCCAGGAAGCCGGTGGCGACCACCGTCTGGGTGAGGCCCGACGTCGAGCCGACCACGACGCCGATGGCGAACGAGCCGGTCAGGTTGACCACCACGACGCCCCAGGGGAGTCGCGACCCGAGTCGCCCGGTCACGACGGCGTCGACGACGAACCTGGCGGCGGAGCCGAGCCCGCCTGCCAGTGCGATGAGCAGCGTGGTCACGGGCGCCACCCCCGTCCTCGACCGGCCCGTCCCCGAGCAGCTCTTCTCCTGCGCCACGTCCGCCCCGTCGCCACGCCCAGGACGGACGCCGCGAAGCCACCCGCCACCGTCGCGAGCGCGTAGGAGAGTGCGAGGGCCGGCTCTCCGGTCGCGACCAGACGTTCCGTCTCCAGGGCGAAGGCGCTGTAGGTGGTGAAGCCACCGAGGAAGCCGGTCCCGAGGAGCAGGCGCAGGTCCCGACGGCGGCCGTGGTCGGCCCCGGGGCGGGTGAGCAGCTCGAGCAGGAGGCCGAGGGTGAAGGCGCCGACCACGTTCGCCGCGAGGGTGCCGACCGGGAGCCGGTCGACGGAGCCGAGCGCGACCTGGACGCCGTGGCGTGCGGCCGACCCGCCCGCGCCGCCCAGCGCCACCAGCGCGACGAGCAACGGTCGCAGGTGCGCCGGTCGTGGCGCGGCAGCCGCGGTGCGCGGATCGTCGACGTCGAGATCGGGATCGTCGGGGATCTCGGGGAATCCGGACATGCCTCTCCTGTCGTCGGACAGGAAACCATCAGCCACGGTCGGCGGTTCGGAGCACGGGGCTCCCGGCGGGATCCATCGCCGCACCGAAGTCTAGCCACCGTCGGCCGCCGAGGGCGGGCACGAACGGCGGTGCTCCTGGGGTAGAACGGGAGCATGGACGTCAGTCGGCTGGTGCTCGGCACCATGTACTTCGGCACCCGGACCGACGAGCGGACCTCTCGGGCGCTCCTCGACCGCTTCGTCGACGCCGGGGGGACCACCCTCGACACCGCGAACTGCTACTCGTTCTGGTCCGACCCGTCGGGTCACGGCGGGCAGAGCGAGGAGACGCTCGGTCGGTGGCTCGCCGCCGACGGCTCCCGGCGCGACCGGGTTCAGCTGGCCACGAAGGTGGGGGTGGAGCCGCTCGACCACCCGCGCCCCGACGGCGCCACGGTCGAGGGGCTGTCGGCCGACGTCGTGCGGGCCGGCTGCGAGGCGAGCCTGCGTCGGCTCGGGGTGGACGTGATCGACCTGTACTGGGCGCACGGTGAGGACCGGGGAACGCCGCTGGAGGAGTCGGTCGAGGCGTTCGGTGCCCTCGTGCAGGCCGGGTCGGTCCGACGCCTCGGGGTCTCCAACCACCCGACGTGGCGGGTCGAGCGCGGGCGTTCGATCGCGCTGGACCGCGGACTCGAGCCCTGGACGGCGCTCCAGCTGACCACCTCGTACCTGCATCCCCGGCCCGGTGCCGCGGTGGAGGGCAAGGACCACCGCTTCGGCTTCGTGACCGACGAGACGATCGACTACGTCGCCGAGCACCCCGACGTGGAGCTGTGGGCGTACTCGCCGCTCGTCCAGGGTGCGTACGACCGCGCCGACCGACCCTTCCCCGAGCCGTACGAGCACCCGGGCTCCACCCGGCGGCTGGCGGTGCTCGACGAGGTCTCAGCCGACCACGGCGTGCCCCGCTCGGTGGTCGTGCTCGCCTGGCTGATGGCCTCGCAGCCGCAGATCCGCCCCATCGTCGGGGTGAGCGGGGTCGAGCAGCTCGACTCCGCCCTCCGCGTCGCCGACGTCGACCTCACGCCCGACGAGCTCGCCGCCCTCGACGCACCGGCCTGAGCCCCCATCGGTGCCTGAGCAACGTCAGGAGGCGTTCTGCGGTTGCGGATCCACCGACAGACGGCTGAGCGCCCCCGGCAGGAATCGAACCTGCGACCCAGAGATGAGAAGGCGGGGCCCAGTGTCCGAGGCGGCTGAGCGCCCCCGGCAGGAATCGAACCTGCGACCCAGAGATTAGAAGGCTCTTGCTCTATCCAACTGAGCTACGGGGGCTTGACCCCAGCCTAATCGGGGGGAGGGCCTGCGTGGCAGAGGGCGGGGGAGGACCGGTTCGCCTAGGCTCCTGCGGGTGAGCCAGCCCTACGCCGACGACGTCGCCGTGCCGCAGGAGGCGGGCCGCGGGGAGATCCCGCGCCGACTGCCCCGCTACCGCGAGACACCGCGCCAGCGCGGCCGGACCCTCCTCATGGTGCTCGTCGGCATCGGCGTCGTGATCGGGCTCGTCGCGGTCGGCATCTTCGCCGCCAGCGCGGGCGACGCCGAGGGCGCGCGGCTGGCCGTCCTGTACGCCTTCATCCCGCTGCCCGTGCTGTGGCTCGTGTACTGGTGGCTGGACCGCTACGAGCCGGAGCCCCGTCGCTACAAGGTGGCGGCCTTCGTGTGGGGTGGGGTCGGCGCCGTCGCGATCGCACTGGTCGTCCAGCTCGTCGTGGCCGAGGTGGCCGACCTCACCGACCAGCAGCTGGCCTCGTTCGTCGCGCCCCTGTCGGAGGAGCCGGCGAAGGGCCTCTTCCTGCTGTTCACCTTCCTGCGCTGGCGACGCATCATCGACGGCTTCCTCGACGGGCTCGTCGTCGCCGGGCTCGTCGGCCTCGGCTTCGCCTTCGTGGAGAACATCGGCTACTACGCCGCCAGCTACCTCGGATCGCCCGAGATCCCCGTCGCCGGCGCCGAAGGTGCTGCGGGCACGTTCTTCGTGCGCGGCGTCGTGAGCCCGTTCGCGCACCCGCTGTTCACCTCCGCCTTCGGCATCGCCCTCGGCCTGGCGGTCCTGGTCCGCTCGAAGGTCCTCAAGGTGGTGATCGGCGTGCTCGGCATGGCCGTCAGCGTCGCCCTGCACGGCCTCTGGAACGCCTCGCTGTCCTACGGCGGCGGCGCCGGGTTCGTCCTGGTGTACCTGGCCCTCGGCCTCGTGCTGCTGGTCGTCGGCGTGATCGCCGTCGTCACGCGCGTCCGGCAGGTGCGCACGCTCGAGCGCTCGCTGTCCTACGTGGCCGAGCGTGGCTGGATCCACCCGGCGGAGATCCCCTACCTCTCGCGGTTCTCGTACCGCAAGAAGGCCAGGAAGCACGCCCGTTCCAGCCACGGTCGGGTGGCCGGGAAGGTCGTGCGGCGCTACCAGCGCCTGGCCACCGAGATGGCCTTCCTGCACGACGCGATCATGAGCGGCCACGCCAAGCCGCACGGGGTCGAACGGACGTACGCGCTGCTCGACGCCATGTACGCGTTGCGCCCCGCGCTCAGGCTTCCGCCGCCGCTGCCGGTGGCCCACCGCGCCGTCCCGCACGCGTGAGGGCGTGGGAGCGGCGCGCGAGTGGTGTCCGGTCCACTAACCTGGTCCCCAGCCCTGGGGCGGGAGAGAACCCAGGTCGTCGACGTCAGGACGGGAGGACCGCCGGTGCCCAGCGAACATGCTTCGGCTGAGCTGCTGGGAGCGCTGAGCAGGTTGCTCACCGACGTGACCGCTGCCCCTCTCGGGCTCGAGGTGCCCGGCGTCTCCGACGTGCGCTCGACCCGCGCCGAGATCGTCGACCAGCTGTCCGACTACGTGATCCCGCGGCTCGTGCAGCTGGAGGCTCCGCTGCTCGCGGTCGTGGGCGGCTCCACCGGTGCCGGCAAGTCGACGCTCGTCAACTCGCTCGTCGGCGAGCCCGTCACCGAGTCCGGCGTGCTGCGTCCGACGACCCGCTCGCCGGTGCTGGTGCACCACCCCGCCGACGCCGAGTGGTTCCAGCCCGACCGCATCCTGCCCGAGCTGCCCCGCACGCAGGCCGTGACGAACGACGTCCACGCGCTGCGCCTCGCCGAGTCCACCGGCGTGCCGCGGGGCCTGGCGATCCTCGACGCGCCCGACATCGACTCCATCGACCAGGGCAACCGCGAGCTGGCGTCCCAGCTGCTCGCCGCCGCCGACCTCTGGCTGTTCGTCACCTCCGCCGCGCGCTACGCCGACCAGGTGCCGTGGGACTACCTGGGCAAGGCCGCCGAGCGGAGCACCTCCGTGGCCGTCGTGCTCGACCGCACCCACGACGACGCCGTGGTCGAGGTCCGGGGCCACCTGGCCCGGATGATGACCTCACGCGGGCTCTCCGACTCCCCGCTGTTCACCGTGCCCGAGTCCGCCGTGGGCGAGGACGGGCTGCTGCCCCGCGCGGCGGTCGCGCCGATCATCGGGTGGCTGCGTGACCTCGCGGCCGACCCCGAGGGACGCGCTGCGGTGGTCTTCGGCACCCTCGACGGCGCCGTCCGCCACAACGTCATGCGGTCGCACGGCGTGGCCGACGCGCTCGACGAGCAGCGCGCCACCGCCCAGCGCCTGCACGACGACGCCACCGGCGTGTACCGCGAGGCCGCCGACCTCCTGGCCCGCAAGGCGGGCGACGGCACCGTGATGCGGGGCGAGGTGCTGTCGCGCTGGCAGGACTACGTGGGCAACGGCGAGCTGCTCCGGTCGGTCGAGGAGCGGGTCAGCCGCATCCGGGACCGGTTGGTCGACCAGGTCACCGGCAAGCGCACCCGCTCGGCCGAGGTCAGCGAGGCCGTCGAGAGCGGTCTGCAGACGATCGTCGTCGAGCAGCTGGAGTCCGCCGCCGAGGCCGTGTACCGCTCCTGGTCGTCCCTGGAGTCCGGTCGTGCCCTCATCGCCACCGAGCGCGGCCTCGACCGCGCGTCCCGCGACGTGCGGGTCAAGGCCGAGCGCCTGGTGCGCGACTGGCAGGCCGAGGTGCTCGACATGGTGCGCGCCGAGGGTGCCGACAAGCGCATGACCGCCAAGTTCCTGGCGTTCGGCGTCAACGGCATCGGCGTGGCGCTCATGGTGGTCGTCTTCGTCGGCGGCTCGGCCGGCCTCACCGGCGCCGAGGTCGGCGTGGCCGGTGGCACGGCGGTCGTGGCGCAGAAGCTGCTGGAGGCGATCTTCGGGGACCAGGCCGTCCGCGACCTCGCCGAGCGGGCCCACACGTCGCTCGTCGCATCGATGCAGGCGCTGGTGCAGAGCGAGCAGAAGCGCTACCTCGACCTCCTGTCCGACCCCACCTCGATCGAGGCGGCGCAGACCAGGCTCCGCGAGGCCGCGCGTCGGGCAGACTACGCACGACACATCGACTTCCTGGACGGAGAGACCGCGTCATGAGCGAGCGCCAGCGAGCGATCGACTGGCACGTCGTGCCGGCGCCTTCGTACCCTGCTCTTCCCACGGAGGTGGCGGCATGACCGAGCGCACCGGGCCCGTCGCACGTGTCGCTGAGAAGGTCTTCGGCGGCGAGCGCTCCGACGTCGCCACCCGGCTCGACGGCCTGAGCGAGGCGGTCGAGGCCGCGCGCGACCGGCTCGCCGACGACGTCCTCGACCCTGCCGCGGCGCTGGCCGAGCGCGCGTCCGACCGGCTGCGGCTGTCCGGCGAGCACACCATCGTCGCGCTCGCCGGTGCCACCGGGTCGGGCAAGTCGTCGCTGTTCAACTGCCTCACCGACCTCGAGCTCGCCGGCGTCGGCGTGCGTCGGCCCACCACGTCGTGGGCGCTCGCCTGCTCCTGGGGCCCCGACGGAGCGCAGGAGCTGCTCGAGTGGATGGGGATCCCGGCGCGGCACCAGGTGTCGCGGATGAGCATGCTCGACCGCTCCTCGGCCGACACGAAGCTCGACGGCCTCGTCCTGCTCGACCTGCCCGACCACGACTCCACCGAGGTGTCGCACCACCTCGAGATGGACCGCCTGGTGCAGTACGCCGACCTGCTGGTCTGGGTGCTCGACCCGCAGAAGTACGCCGACGCCGCCATCCACGACCGCTACATCCGACCGATGGCCGGCTACAGCGACGTGACCCTGGTGGTGCTCAACCAGATCGATCGCATCCACTACTCCGACCGCGAACGCGCCCTCGGCGACGTGCGCGCGATCCTCGAGCGCGAGGGGCTGCCCGACGTCCCGGTCATCGGCGTCTCGGCGCACCGCGGTGACGGCGTCGACGACCTCAAGCGCGAGCTGGCGCGGCGCATCCGCGCGAAGGCGTCGGCCAAGGACCGGCTGGCCCAGGACGTGGCCGAGGCCGCCGAGCGGGTCGTCGCGACCGGCGGCCGTGCCGACATCCCCGGCCTCACCGACATCGACCGGCAGGCCCTCGACCTCGCCCTGCTCGACAGCGTGGGCGCCCCGCAGCTGGTCGAGGCCGTCGAGGCCTCGACGCTGCGCACGGCCCGACGCCACACGGGCTGGCCACCCCTGCGCTGGGTGGGACGGCTCCGCAAGGACCCGCTCCGCGAGCTCGGCATCGACCCGACAGGGTCGGTCGCGTCGCTCACGCGGGCGGTACGGCCGTCGATCGGTCACGTGCAACGGGCCCAGGCCGAGTCGGCGGTCCGCGAGATCGCCGAGAAGGCCGCGGTCGGCCTCGAGCGCCCCTGGCGCGACGCGGTGCGGAACGCGTCGGTCCGCACCGGCGACGACGTGGTCCGCGAGCTCGACGACACGATCGACCGCATCGACCTCGGGCTGTCCCGCACCCCCGTGTGGTGGAGGCTCGTCGACGTCCTCCAGTGGCTCGCGTTCGCGGCGTTCGTCGCCGGCGTGGGCTGGGGCGCCGTCGAGCTCGCGAGCCGGGTCGCCGGGTGGGAGGTCCCCGACGCCCCCGTCGTTCTGGGCTTCTCCCTGCCGCTGCTGCTCCTCGTGGGCGGTCTGGCCGTGGGCGTCGTCCTGGCGGTGCTGGCCCGCGTGACCGTCCGCGCGAGTGCTCGGCGGCGCGCCCAGCGGGCCGAGGCGGTGCTCCGTCGCACCGTCGACGAGGTGGCGCAGGAGAAGGTCCTCGCGCCGCTCCAGGCGGAGCTGGACCGGTACGAGCGGTATCGCAGCGGGATCGTCCGCGCCCTGGGCTGAGACCCGCGGCGGTCGCGCGGCAGGAACGTCTCGCTAGGCTGGGACGCCTATGGCTGACTACGTGCTCTCCCTCCGCAACGTCCGCAAGGCCCACGGCGACAAGGTCGTCCTCGACGACGTCACCCTCTCCTTCCTCCACGGCGCCAAGATCGGCGTCGTCGGCCCGAACGGCATGGGCAAGTCGTCGCTGCTCAAGCTGATGGCCGGGCTCGACCAGCCCAACAACGGCGACCTCGTGCGCGACCCCGACGCCACCGTCGGCATGCTGCAGCAGGAGCCGCCGCTCACCGACGGCAAGACCGTGCTCGAGAACGTCGAGGAGGCCGTCTCCGAGGTCAAGGGCAAGATGAAGCGCCTCGAGGAGGCGTATGCCGAGATGGGCGAGCCCGATGCCGACTACGACGCCCTCATGGCCGAGACCGGTGACCTGCAGACCTTCCTGGACAGCGTCAACGCCTGGGACCTCGACTCCCGGCTCGACCAGGCCATGGACGCGCTGCGCTGCCCGCCGCCGGACGAGCTGGTCGACCACCTGTCCGGTGGTGAGCGCCGCCGGGTGGCGCTGTGCAAGCTGCTGCTCCAGCAGCCCGACCTGCTGCTGCTCGACGAGCCCACCAACCACCTGGACGCCGAGTCCGTGCAGTGGCTCGAGGGTCACCTGAAGTCCTACCCGGGCGCCGTCCTGGCCGTGACCCACGACCGCTACTTCCTCGACAACGTGGCCGAGTGGATCGCGGAGGTCGACCGCGGTCGCATCCACGGCTACGAGGGCAACTACTCCACCTACCTCGAGACCAAGAAGGACCGGCTCAAGGTCGAGGGGGCCAAGGACGCCAAGCGCGCCAAGATGCTCGAGAAGGAGCTGGAGTGGGTCCGCTCCAACGCGAAGGGACGCCAGGCCAAGAGCAAGGCCCGTCTGGCCCGCTACGAGGAGCTGGCCGCCGCCGCCGAGCGCGACCGCAAGATCGACACCAGCGAGATCAACATCCCCGCCGGCCCCCGACTGGGTGACGTGGTGCTGGACGCCAAGAACCTGACCAAGGGCTTCGAGGGCCGGACGCTCTGGGACGACATCAGCTTCTCGCTGCCGCGCGCCGGCATCGTCGGCGTCGTCGGGCCCAACGGCGTCGGCAAGACCACCTTGTTCCGCATGATCACCGGCCACGAGCAGCCCGACTCCGGCTCGCTCGACGTCGGCCAGACGGTCAAGATCTCCTACGCCGACCAGACCCGCGGCAGCATCGCGGCCGACAAGAACGTGTGGGAGGTCGTCTCCGAGGGGCTCGACTTCATCAAGGTCGCGAACTTCGAGATGAACAGCCGCGCCTACGTGGCCTCGTTCGGCTTCAAGGGTGCCGACCAGCAGAAGAAGGCCGGGGTGCTCTCCGGTGGTGAGCGCAACCGGCTGAACCTCGCGCTCACCCTCAAGCAGGGCGGCAACCTCCTGCTGCTCGACGAGCCGACCAACGACCTGGACGTCGAGACGCTGTCGTCGCTGGAGGACGCGCTGCTCGACTTCCCCGGCTGCGCCGTGGTCACGTCGCACGACCGGTGGTTCCTCGACCGCATCGCCACCCACATCCTGGCCTGGGAGGGCACGGAGGACGAGCCCGGACGCTGGTTCTGGTTCGAGGGCAACTTCGCCTCCTACGAGGAGAACAAGATCGAGCGCCTCGGCGAGGAGGCGGCGCGCCCGCACCGCGTCACGCACCGTCGCCTCACGCGCGACTGACGACACCCTCACGCAGCGGCCCCGTCACCTCGCGGTGACGGGGCCGCTCGTGCGTCCAGCCACGGTGCTGCGGCGCGCACCCCACCTCGACGCTGACCGGGTCGCGTCAGTCGGCGCCGCAGACGGCACAGTGCGGCGAGCCGACCCGACGAGGGCTGGAGCAGGCGCCGCACTCACCGACGACCTCGCGGCCGCACCCCTCGCAGTGCGGGCCGTCGCCCCTGACCGGGAAGCCGCAGAACGGGCACTCGCCCTTGCGGACCCGGCTGCGGGGCACTCGGCGGGCGAGGTACCGCTGCAGGGCGACGAACGCCACGACGGTCGCGCCGGCACCGAGCACCGACAGCACCAGCGGTCCGAGCTCGAGGACGTCGATGTAGTCGGTGATGTAGTCGCCGGCGAACCAGACGGCGGTGAGGGTGGAGGCAGCGACCGCCGAGAGCCCGAGCGTGAGGTAGCGGGACTCGCGGGCGCGCTGCACGGTGATGAGGCGCAGGGACCCGCCGACGAGCGCCCCGACGAACAGCAGGCGCAGCAGGGCGACGATCCAGTACCGGCCGTCCTTGCCGCGGGCGCGGTCGTCGTAGGTCTCGCGTGCGTCGTCGGCGGCCTGCTGGGCGGCGTCGGCTCGACTGCGTGCCGTCGTGGCTTCGGCGCGCGCCTGCGCGTACTCGGTCTGCGCCTCCTCGAACGTCTCGGACAGCGACTCGGTGGGCTGGTCCTGCTCGATCGCGAGGCTGAGGTTCTCCCGCGCGAGCTCGAGGTCGGTCAGGGCCGTGTCTCGCTCCTCCTCGGCCCGCCAGGCCCGGTCCTCGGCGGTCTCGGCGGCGTCGATCGAGCGCTGCTCGGCGGCGGTGTACTCCCAGGCGCGGGACCCGCCGACCCAGTCGTCGATCTTGACGTAGAACCAGCCGGAGCCGATCAGCAGGAAGACGACCAGGACGACGGCGAGCACCCGCTCGCTCCTGGTGGAGGCGATGTCCTCGGTGTCGACGCGTGTGCTCATGGTGTCTCCTCGGTCGATCGGGCGCGTGCTGGTCGGGTGCGGGCGCGGAAGGTGACCTCGAGCGTGCAGTCGAGGGCCTCGGCGACGGCGGCGAGCGTGTCGAGCTTCGGTGGCCGGGTGGCCGACTCGAACCGGGCGATGGCCGACTGGGTGGTGCCGCAGAGGTCGGCGAGCTCGCGCTGCGACAGCCCGAGCTCCGTCCGGCGCGCGACGACCTGTGCCACGACGCCCGCGTAGAGCGCCTCGTCCCGGATGTCCTTCACGACACCGACACTATTGCACGCGTGCTATGGGTGTCCATAGCACGCGTGCAATGGCTCGACTAGAAGCGACGACCTTCCAGGCCATCGCGGACGGCCTCGAACACGCGGCCCACGGCCTCGAGGTCCTCGCGGCTGCAGTGCGAGACCAGGTACTCGTGGACGCCGCGCACGTGGGTGTGGGCAGCCTGGCCGAGGACCTCGTACCCGTGGTCGGTGAGCACGGCGCTCACGCCGCGCCCGTCGGTGCAGCTGGCCGTGCGTCGCACGATGCCGTCGCGCTCGAGCCGGGCGATGGTGTGGGTGATGCGGCTGCGCGAGTGCGACACGGCGGCGGCGAGCTCGGCCATGCGGATCGAGCGGTCGTCGGCCTCGGAGAGGCGGACGAGGATCTCGTACTCGGCCATGGAGAGGTCATGGGCGGCGCGGAGGTCGCGGTCGAGCTGGTCGATCAGGACGGTCGTGCCACCCATGTAGGAGCGCCACCACTGCTGCTGGTCCGCGTCGAGCCACGGGGTGTCGGTGGGCGCTGTGGTCATGGGCACATCCTAGTGCGGGAGGGATCCCGGTCGAGAGGGTTGATTGAGTCTTCAACTATATGCTACCGTCTCGAACGTTGAAGGTTCAACCACGAACCTCACTCCCCATCTTCAGGAGACACCATGAGCACCATCACCACCGGCACGTGGAACCTCGACCCCACGCACACCGAGATCGGCTTCGCCGTCCGCCACATCATGAGCAAGGTGCGCGGCAAGTTCGAGACCTTCGAGGGCACCCTCGTGACCGCCGACCCGGTCACGGACTCCACCGTCACCGTCGAGGTCGACCTCTCCTCGATCAACACGGGCACCGCGGACCGCGACGCGCACCTGCGCTCGAGCGACTTCTTCGACACCGAGGCGCACCCGAAGATGACCTTCACGACGAACGGCGTCGTGCAGAAGTCCGACGAGACCTTCGTCGTGCAGGGCGACCTGACGATCAAGGGCGTCACCAAGCCGCTCGAGCTGAACGTCGACTTCCTCGGCGAGGGCGGCGACCCGTGGGGCGGCACCCGCGTCGGCGTCGAGGCCACCGGCGAGATCAGCCGCAAGGAGTTCGGCATCGACTTCAACATCCCGCTCGAGGGTGACAAGGTCATGATCGGCGACAAGATCACGCTGACGATCAACGCGGAGGCCGTGCTGCAGGCCTGAGCCTCGCACCAGCGCGCCCGACGGCGCTCACCCCTCGGGGTGGGCGCCGTCAGTCGTCGTGGGACAGGACCATGCGGAGGGCGAGCCGCGCGTGCAGCTCGGCGACGTCGGCAGGCGTCTGCGGCCCGGTGGGGGAGAACCAGCGCACCAGGTCGATGCTGAGGCTCAGGATGGCGCGTGCCGTGCCCACCAGGTCGTCCACGGCGAAGTCGCCCGAGGCCACGCCGGCCTCGAGCACCTGCTGCAGGCTGCGCTCGATCGCGCGGCGCAGCGCGGCGACCTCGGCGCGGTGCTCGGGGGTCAGTGCGTCGAACTCGTACTGGACGATCCGGCCGACCCGGCTGTGCGAGGCGTGCCAGGCACTGAAGTCGTGCACGAGCCGTCGCAGGCGCTCCGGTGGCGTGGCGGCGGGATCGTCGCCGGACTCCACCACGTGGAGCGCCGAGCGGTGCCCGTCGATGCTGACCGTGAAGAGCAGGCTCTCCTTGGTGTCGTGGTGCACGTACACCGCTGCAGGGCTCATGCCGGCGCGTGCCGCGATGTCGCGGGTCGTGGTCGCCGTGAAGCCCTTCTCGGCGAAGGCCTCGACGGCGGCCTCGAGCAGACGCTCGCGTGCCGTGGCTGTCATCACAGGTCCCTTTCGTCGGTTGACAGCATGGCCCATGCCGGGCACGCTAAGCAAGCGCTTACCTACCCGCGCGTAGTGAACCAGGCCCGCACCCGAGCACGAGGGACCCGATGGACCGCACCGTCTACACCGCTGACCACGACGACTTCCGCGACACCTGCGCGACGTTCCTGGCGAAGAAGGTCGCGCCGAACATCGAGCAGTACATCGAGGACAAGGCCATCCCGCGCGACTTCTGGCTCGCCGCGGGCGAGCTCGGTCTCCTGGGCCTGGAGATCCCCGACGAGTTCGGCGGCGCCGGCGCGGAGGACTTCCGCTTCAACGCCGTCTGGGCCGAGGAGCTGAGCAAGGTCAGTGCCGCCCTGGCGTCGTGCGTGGGCATCCACTCCGACATCACCGCCCCCTACATCGTGGAGCTGGGCACCCAGGAGCAGAAGGAGCGCTGGCTCCCCAAGATCGCCACGGGCGAGTGCCTCCTGGCCATCGGCATGACCGAGCCGGGCGGCGGCTCCGACCTCGCCGCGCTCAAGACGACCGCCGTCCGCGATGGCGACGAGTGGGTCATCAACGGCTCCAAGACCTTCATCACGAACGGCTACAGCGCCGACCTGGTGGTCACCGCCGTGCGCACCTCGCCCGAGAAGGGCGCCAAGGGCATCACCTTGTTCGCCATCGAGGCCGGCGACGAGGGCTTCAGCCGCGGCCGCAAGCTCGACAAGGTCGGCCAGACCGAGTCCGACACCGCCGAGCTGTTCTTCGAGAACGTCCGCGTGGGCGACGACCGCATCATCGGCGAGATCGACCGCGGGTTCATCCACATGATGCAGAAGCTCCCGCAGGAGCGACTCAGCTGCGCCATCTCCAACGTCGCGCACGCCAAGCAGATCCTGCTCGAGACCATCCAGTACGCGAAGGACCGCAAGGCCTTCGGCCAGTCCATCGGCGCGTTCCAGTGGAACAAGTTCCTCATCGCCGAGCTGGTCACGAAGGTCGAGGTGGCCGAGGCCTACCTCGACCAGGCCGTCGCCGCGCACGCCGAGGGTCGGTTCACGGCCGTCGACGCCGCCAAGGCCAAGTGGTACACGTCGGACCTGCAGAACTCCGTCCTCGACCACTGCGTCCAGATCCACGGCGGGTACGGGTTCATGAACGAGTACCGCGTCGCCCGCGCCTGGCGCGACGCTCGCGTGACCCGCATCTGGGCCGGCTCGAACGAGATCATGAAGGAGCTCATCGGCCGCGACCTCGGGTTCTGAGCCGACCGTCCTCGAGCCCGTAGAGGGCCGCACCACCCCGCCGCACGACTCCCACCACCGGAAGGCAGCACCATGACCGAAGCCGTCATCGTCTCGACCGCCCGCTCGCCCATCGGGCGTGCCGTCAAGGGCTCGCTCAAGGACATGCGTCCGGACGACCTCACCGTGCAGATGGTGCAGGCCGCGCTGGGGAAGGTCCCCGGGCTCGACCCGAAGGACATCACCGACCTGCACCTGGGCGTGGGCCAGCCGGCCGGCGAGGCGGGCCACAACCTGGCCCGCGCCGTGGCCGTGCTCTCGGGCATGGACCACCTGCCCGGCGTGACCGTGAACCGCTACTGCTCGTCGTCGCTGCAGACCACCCGCATGGCGTTCCACGCCATCAAGGCCGGCGAGGGTGACGCCTACATCTCCGCCGGCGTGGAGACGGTGAGCCGCTTCCAGAACGGGTTCTCCGACCTGCCCGGCTCGGAGAACCCGCTGTTCGCCGACGCGATCGCCCGCACCGCCAAGCGTGCCGAAGGTGGTGCCGACACCTGGACCGACCCGCGGGAGAGCGGCGAGCTGCCCGACCTCTACATCGCGATGGGCCAGACGGCCGAGAACGTCGCCCAGCACCTGGGCATGAGCCGCGAGGAGCAGGACGAGTTCGGCGTGCGCAGCCAGAACCTCGCCGAGGCCGCGATCGAGTCCGGCTTCTGGGCCAAGGACATCACCCCGGTCACGCTGCCCGACGGCACCGTCGTCTCCAAGGACGACGGACCCCGCGCAGGCGTGACGATGGAGTCGGTCAGCCAGCTCAAGCCGGTCTTCCGTCCCGACGGGACCGTGACCGCAGGCAACGCGTGCCCGCTCAACGACGGTGCCGCCGCCGTGGTGATCATGAGCGACGAGAAGGCCAAGGCCCTCGGCCTCACGCCGCTCGCGCGCATCGTCTCGACCGCGGTCACCGGCCTCTCGCCGGAGATCATGGGCCTCGGTCCGGTGGAGGCCATCCCGGCCGCCCTGCGCAACGCCGGCATGGGCATCGACGACATCGACCTGTACGAGATCAACGAGGCCTTCGCGGTGCAGTCGTGGGGCTCGGCCAAGGTCCTCGGCATCCCGATGGACAAGCTGAACGTCAACGGCGGCGCGATCGCCGTGGGCCACCCGTTCGGCATGACCGGCGCCCGCATCACGAGCACCCTGATCAACTCGCTGCAGTGGCACGACAAGCAGTTCGGTGTCGAGTCGATGTGCGTCGGCGGCGGCATGGGCATGGCCATGGTCATCGAGCGGCTCTCCTGATGGGCCGCTTCGACGGCAAGGTCGCGATCGTCACCGGCGCCAGCCGAGGCATCGGTCTCGGCATCGCGCAGCGGCTCGTCGACGACGGCGCGCAGGTGCTCATCACGGCGCGCAAGCCCGACGCGCTCGCCGAGGCTGCCGCGACGCTCGGAGACGGCCGCGCCGTGTTCGTGGCGGGCTCCGGTGACGACGCCGGTCACCAGGAGGAGGCGGTGCGCACCGCGATCGAGACCTTCGGGCGCCTCGACTTCCTGGTGAACAACACCGGCATCAACCCGGTGTACGGCCGGATGATCGACATCGACCTCGAGGCCGCGGCGAAGATCTTCGCCGTCAACGTCCTCTCCGCCGTGGCGTGGGCGCAGCAGGCCTACGGCCAGTGGATGGGTGAGCACGGCGGCGCGATCGTCAACGTCGCGTCCGTGGCCGGTCTCAAGCCGGCGCCCATGATCGGCATGTACGGCGCCTCGAAGGCCGCGCTCATCCACGTGACCGAGGAGCTGGCGGTCGAGCTGGGCCCCGACATCCGCGTCAACGCGGTCGCCCCGGCCGTGGTCAAGACGAAGTTCGCCAAGGCGCTCTACGAGGGCCGTGAGGACGAGGTCTCCGCGCCGTACCCGCTCAAGCGCCTCGGGCTGCCCGAGGACATCGCCGGCGTCGTGGGCTTCCTGCTCTCCGAGGACGCCGCCTGGCTCACCGGCCAGACCATCACCGCCGACGGTGGACTGCTCCTGGGTGGCGGGGTCTGACCTCTGCTTCCTCGATCGACCCCGTGGCTGCTTCGACGGCTGCGGGGTCGTTCGTCGTCCACCCTGCGGCTGCGTCGCTCTCGGCGGGCGTCGACCTGCGGGCGCGCTGCTCCGGCCGGGTCTCGGCTCGGTCTCCGAAAGGCCTCGACCGGGCGGTGGGGTGCGCCGCGGCCGGGACTGCGGGCACTCCTGGGGCATCGGTGGATCCTCAACCGCAGGAGTGCCGCTGTGGTTGGGAATCCACCGATGACGCGGTCCCGACGCGCCTCTCGGTGGATCCTCAACCGCAATCCGCACTCTGCGGTTGCGGATCCACCGATGGTGGGCCCGCAAGCAGGGGGCGACCGCGCTGGGGGCTGTCCGGTCGAGGCTCTTTCGGAGGCCAGGCAGGGTCGGAGTGGAGGCAGCGCAGCCGCAGGCGGACGGACGTGTGACCAACAGAACATGAGGAAACCCTCGGAATAAACTTGAGGTTCCTCTCACGTTTTGCGACGATGGTGCTTCCACTCATCTGCCGCAGCGAGGTAATTCGACGTGACCACCACCCCCACGACGCCGACGACCACGAGCACCGCCACCACCGGAGGCCGCCGCGAGGCGCTGGTCGACCGTCTGCGGGGTGGGCAGCGCTACGCCGTCGTCGCCGGGGGACAGGGCGAGGCCTGGCTCGACGCGCTCGCCACCCTGGTCCGCGACTTCGCCCTCGAGGCGGACCTGACGTCCGTCGTCGACCGCGCCGAGCGCACCCTCGAGCCGGTGGCCGGTGAGCTCCTGCGCACCGGGGCCACGGTCACGCCGCTCGCGTGGGTCGACGCCCTGGCCGTCGGCGAGTCCGCCGAGGACGACGAGGCGCCCAGCCTTCCCTCGGCCGTCGACCAGCAGATCCCGGCCGTGTCCGTCCCCGGCATCCTGCTCACCCAGCTCGCCGGGCTGGCGGCCCTGCGCCGCCAGGGGCTGGACGTCACCGCGACCCCGCCGGTCGCGTCCGCCGGGCACTCGCAGGGTTCCCTCGCGCTGGAGGCGTTGGCAGGCGCCGACCCGGCCGAGCTCTACGCGTACGCCCGTCTGGCCGGTGCGGCCGCCCACGTCGTGGGTCGCCGCCGCGGCCTGCTCGGAGCCACGATGCTCAGCGTCACGGGGGAGAGCCCCGCGCGCGTGGCGGAGGCGCTCTCGTCGCTCCCCGCCTCGGCCGACGTGGTCACGCACCTGCGCAACGGACGTCGTTCCGTGGTGCTGTCGGGTCCTGAGGAGGGTCTGCGCCGTGCCGTGACGCTCATGGACGAGGTGGCCGCCGCCCAGAAGGACGAGCGTGCACGCAAGGTCACCGGAGGCGCGGCGTTCAAGCCCGTCGTCGAGCCCGTGGCCGCGCAGCTCGCCTTCCACCACCCTGCGCTCTCCGAGGCCGCCGACCTCGCCGCCACCTGGGCGGCCGCCTGCGGACTCGACCCCGAGCAGGCTCGCACGCTCACGCGGCGTGCCGTCGTCGACCCGGTCGACTGGGTCGCCGAGGTCGAGCGCGTGCTCGACGCCGGTGCCGAGTGGCTGCTCGACGTCGGTCCCGGCGACCTGGCCGCGCGCCTGAGCGCCGCCGAGGCGAAGGTCCGGGGCGCCGGCGTGGTGTCCGTCGCCACGCGTCGCGGCCACCGCGAGCTGACGGTGCCCGGCGCGGCGCCCCGTCGCAGCCGTCCGTGGTCGTCCTACGCGCCCACCGCCGCCACGCTGCCCGACGGCAGCCTGCGCGTCGAGACCGCGTTCACGCGTCTGACCGGTCGCTCGCCCGTGCTGCTGGCCGGCATGACGCCCACGACCGTCGACGCCGCCATCGTCGCCGCGGCCGCGAACGCCGGCTACTGGGCCGAGCTCGCCGGCGGCGGCCAGGTGAGCGAGCAGATCTTCACCGAGCGGATGGCCGAGCTCGACGACCTCCTCGACGAGGGCCGCACGTTCCAGTTCAACTCCCTCTTCCTCGACCCCTACCTGTGGAAGCTGCAGCTCGGTGGTCAGCGTCTGGTCCAGAAGGCCCGGGCTGCCGGGTCGCCCATCGACTCCGTGATCGTCACCGCCGGCATCCCCGAGCTCGACGAGGCCGTCGCGCTCGTCGAGGAGCTGGCCGAGGTCGGCATCGAGTACGTGGTGTTCAAGCCGGGCACCGTGGCGCAGATCCGCCAGGTGCTCGCCATCGCCGACAAGGTCGCGCCCCGCTCGATCATCGTGCAGATCGAGGGCGGCAAGGCCGGCGGTCACCACTCGTGGGAGGACCTCGACGACCTGCTCGTCGCCACCTACGCCCAGCTCCGCGCCCACGACAACGTGGTCGTCTGCGTCGGCGGCGGCATCGGCACCCCCGAGGTGGCTGCGGCCTACCTGACCGGTGAGTGGGCCCGTGCCCACGGCCACCCCGTCATGCCGCTCGACGGCGTGCTCGTCGGCACCGCGGCGATGGCGACCCTCGAGGCCACCACCTCGCCCGCGGTCAAGCAGCTCCTCGTCGACACCCCCGGGACGCCCGCGTGGGTCGGGGCGGGTGCGGCTGACGGGGGCATGTCCTCGGGCCGCAGCCAGCTCGGCGCCGACATCCACGAGATCGACAACACCGCGTCGCGCACCGGACGGCTGCTCGACGAGGTCGCCGGCGACGCCGACGCCGTCGCAGCCCGCCGCGACGAGATCGTCGAGGCCCTCGACCGCACCGCCAAGCCGTACTTCGGCGACGTCGCGACCATGACGTACGGTGCGTGGCTCGACCGCTTCGCCGCGCTCACCACCGATCATGCGGCACCCACCGGACACGACGACGAGGGCGGCTCCGCCTGGCTCGACGTGACGCTCCGCGACCGCTTCCACGCGATGCTGCAGCGCGCCGAGGCGCGCCTGGTCGACGTCGACCACGGCCCCGTCGCCACCCTGTTCGCGACGCCCGCCGACGTGGAGGACGCCACCGCCGCACTCACCGCGCTCCGCGAGGCCCACCCGGCCGCCGACGACGTCGTGCTGCACCCGGCCGACGTCCCGTTCTTCGTGCAGGTGTGCCGTCGTCCGGGCAAGCCCGTGCCGTTCGTGCCCGTGGTCGACGCCGACGTGCGCCGCTGGTGGCGCTCGGACTCCCTGTGGCAGGCCCACGACCCGCGCTTCGCCGCCGACGAGGTCTGCGTCATCCCCGGCACCGTCTCGGTCGCGGGCATCACCCGTGTGGACGAGCCGGTGGCCGACCTGCTGCGCCGCTTCGAGGACGCCGCGGTCGACGCGGTGCTCGCCTCGGGTGCCGCACCGCTCGAGGTCGTCGGCCTGCGCCGCGCCGACGGCGCCACCGGCGCCGTGTCCCTCGTGCTCGCCTCGCCCGACGCCGTCTGGGCCGGGCGCGCCGTGCGCAACCCCGTGCACCGCCTCGGGACCCCGGCCTCGTCGTCGACGGGCTGGGTCAGCGTCGCCCCCGAGCGCGCCGAGCACCCCGAGACGGGTGCCGTCCTGACCGGTTCGGGCCACACCGCCGAGCTCGTCGTGCCGCTGGACCGTGGCGGCCGGACGCTCACGCTCACCTTCGACGTCACCGACGGCGTGGCCACCGGTGGCGCGCCCGTGATCTCCACGAGCACCGCCGCCGCCGCGATGCTCGACCTCCTCACCGCCGCCGCGGGCGGCTCGCTCCCGTCGGTCTCCGAGGGAGCCGCGACGCTCAGTGCTCCCTGGAGCGACGACCTCGTCGCCGACCACGCCGGCGTCACCGCCGGCGAGACCGCGGCCTTCGTGCCCGACGCCCTCGTCGGCCTCGCCTGGCCGGCCGTGTTCGCGGTCATCGGCGCCAGCCGTACCGAGGCGGGCGACCCCGTCGTCGAGGGCATGCTCGACCTGGTGCACCTCGACCACGCGGTCGACGTCGCCCGCACGCCGGTCGACGGTGTCGAGCTGAGCCTTCGTGCCGCCGTCCGCTCCGTGCGGGCCACCGACCTCGGTCGCGTCGTGACCGTCGACGTCACCGCCACGGACGCCGACGGCACCGTGGCCACGCTGGTCGAGCGTTTCTGCGTGCGGGGCCGTCCCGGCTCCGCCGACGCCGGCGAGCCGGTCCGTGCCGGTGGCCGTCTGGGCGACGCCGAGGTGCACCCGACGCCGCGCCGCACCCGCGCCGAGGGCACGGTGGTCACCCCCACCGACCTGCGCGCGTTCGCCTCCGTCTCGGGCGACCACAACCCCATCCACACGAGCGTGGCCGCAGCCCGTCTGGCGGGTCTCGGCGAGCCGATCGCCCACGGCATGTGGCTGTCCGCCGCGGCGCAGCGCGTGGTGGCCGACGCCACCGGTCGCACGCTGCTCGGCTGGACCACTCGCTGGCTCAGCCCTCTGGCCCCCGGCGCGACCGTCTCGGTGAAGGCCGAGCGCACCGCCCTGGTCGACGGCGACGAGGTCGTCGAGGTCACCTGCCGCGCCGGTGGTGAGCTCGTCATGGCCGCCACGGCCCGGGTGGCCGCCCCGCGCACGGCCTACGCCTTCCCCGGTCAGGGCATCCAGCACCCGGGCATGGGCATGGCCGGCTACCAGCGGTCCAAGGCCGCCCGCGCCGTGTGGGACCGTGCCGACGCGCACACCCGCAGCGCGCTCGGCTTCTCGATCCTCACGGTCGTGCGCGACAACCCGACCGTGCTCGTCGCCCACGGCACCACCCACAAGCACCCCGACGGCGTGCTGTTCCTGACCCAGTTCACGCAGGTGGCCATGGCGGTGCTCGGCGCCGCCCAGATGGCCGAGCTGCGCGAGTCCGGCGCGTTCGTCGAGGGCTCCGTGCTGGCCGGCCACTCGGTCGGTGAGTACAACGCGCTCGCCGCCGTGTCCGGCGTCATCCCGTTCGAGGCCGTCGTGGAGGTCGTGTTCCAGCGCGGCTCGGTCATGCACACGCTCGTCCCCCGTGACGAGCACGGCCGCAGCGACTACCGCCTCGCCGCCATCCGTCCGTCGCAGATCGGCCTGGCCGACGACGAGGTGACGGCGTACGTCGACGGCGTCGCCGAGCGCAGCGGCCAGTTCCTGCAGATCGTCAACTACAACCTGCGCGGCTCGCAGTACGCGATCGCCGGCACCGTCCGCGGCCTGGAGGTCCTCGAGGAGGACGTCGCCGAGCGTCGTGCGCGCTTCGGCGGCAAGGCCGCGTTCATCCTGGTGCCCGGCATCGACGTGCCGTTCCACTCGCGCGTGCTGCACGGCGGCGTGCCGGACTTCCGGGCCCGCCTGGAGGAGCTGCTGCCGGCCGAGATCGACCCGACGATCCTCGAGGGTCGGTACGTGCCGAACCTCGTGCCGCGGCCGTTCTCGCTCGACCAGGGCTTCGTGCAGGAGATCGCCGACCTCGTCGGTGAGTCCCCGTTGGACGCCGTGCTGTCCGACTTCGACGCCTGGGCTGCCCGCCCGCAGGCGCTGTGCCGCACGCTCCTGGTGGAGCTGCTGGCCTGGCAGTTCGCCAGCCCGGTGCGCTGGATCGAGACGCAGGACCTGATGTTCGCGTCGGTCGAGAACGGCGGCCTCGGGGTCGAGCGCTTCGTCGAGATCGGCGTGGGCCAGTCGCCCACCGTCGCGAACCTCGCGTCGTCGACGCTCAAGCTCCCGGCCGTGCAGTCCACGCTCGGTGAGCGTGGGGTCGAGGTCGTCAACGTCGAGCGCGACGCCGCCGCGGTGTTCGCCACCGACGAGGACCCGGCGCCCGTCGAGGACGACGCTCCCGCCGAGGAGGCTCCCAGTGCGTCGGCCCCGGCCGACCAGGCCGCCGCGCCGGCGCCTGCGGCCCCGGTGTCCTCCGGTGGTCCACGTCCGGCCGACCTCGGCTTCGACGCCGCCGACGGAACCCGCACGCTGATCGCCTGGTGGACCAAGCTGCGCCCCGAGCAGATCGGTGCTGCCGACTCCATCGAGTCGCTCTGCGACGGTGCGTCGTCGCGCCGCAACCAGCTGCTGGTCGACCTCGGCGGCGAGCTCTCGCTCGGTGCCATCGACGGCGCTGCCGATGCCGACGTGCCCACGCTCTCGGCCCAGGTCAAGGGCCTGGCCCGCAGCTACAAGCCGTTCGGTCCGGTGCTCTCCGCGACCTTCGCCGACCACCTCAAGAAGGTGCTCGGCCCCACGGGTCGCAAGCAGTCGGCCGTCGCCGACCGCGTCACCGACGTCTGGCAGCTCGGCGCGGGCTGGGCGAGCCACGTGCTGGCCGAGCTGGCGCTCTCGACGCGTGACGGTGCCAGCGTGCGCGGGGGAGACCTCGCCACGATCCCGGTGCCGTCCAACGGCGCCGAGGTCGACGCGGCCGTCGACGCCGCCGTCCAGGCCGTGGCCGCGCGCCACGGCGTGAGCGTGGACCTGCCGTCCGCCGGTGGCTCCGACGCCACCGTCGACGCCGCCGCGCTCGCCGAGATCACCGGCGAGATCACCGGACCCGACGGCGTGCTCGCCAGCACCGCCCGTCACCTGCTCGCGCAGCTCGACAACCTCGGCGGGGGTGCCGGGCCGTGGGCGGCAGACGGCACCGAGACCGACGAGGACGCGCAGCGCGTGCTCGACCGGGTCGAGGCCGAGCTCGGCTCCGACTGGGTCGACGCCGTCGCCCCCGCGTTCGACGAGCGCCGTGCCGTGCTGGTCGACGACCGCTGGGCCAGCGCCCGCGAGGACCTCGCCCGCATCGCGCTCGGCTCCCTCGATGCCGACGACGTCGTGTTCACCGGAGCCGGCGAGGTGCTCGCGTCCCAGGCCCGCTGGTGGGCCGGACGCACCGACGACGCCGCACTGAAGGTCCGCCTCGAGCGGATCGTGGAGGACGCCCTCGACACCACACCCGGCGCGTGGGCCGACGACATCGCCGTCGTCACCGGTGCGAGCCGTGGCTCCATCGCGGCGTCGGTGGTCGGTGAGCTGCTCGCCGGTGGCGCGACGGTCGTGGCCACCACGTCGAGCCTCGACAGCCGCAAGGTCGGGTTCTACCGCGAGCTCTACCGCACGCACGCCCGTGCCGGTGCCCGCCTCTGGGTGGTCCCGGCCAACATGGCCTCGTTCGCCGACGTCGACGCGCTCTCGTCGTGGATCGTCACCGAGCAGGCCCGTACGGTCGGCAGCACCAAGACCGTGACCAAGCCGGCCCTCGTGCCCACGCTGCTCGTGCCGTTCGCGGCCGGCCGCGTGATGGGCGACCTGTCCGACGCAGGCAGCCGCACCGAGGTCGAGGCTCGCATCCTGCTGTGGTCGGTGGAGCGCCTCGTCGGTGCCCTCGCCACCACGGGCCGCGACCACGACCTCGCGTCGCGCCTGCACGTGCTGCTGCCGGGCTCGCCCAACCGCGGCATGTTCGGCGGCGACGGCGCGTACGGCGAGGCCAAGGCCGCGCTCGACGCCGTCGTCACCAAGTGGGGTGCGGAGAAGAGCTGGTCCGACCGCGTCACGCTGACCCACGCCATCATCGGCTGGGTCCGGGGCACGGGCCTCATGGGCGGCAACGACCCGCTCGTGCAGGCCGTCGAGTCCGCCGGTGTCCGCACCTGGAGCCCCGACGAGATGGCCGACGCGCTGCTCACCCAGGGCTGCACGACCGCGCTGCGCGAGCAGGCGTCCGTCGCCCCGGTCGAGCTGGACCTGACCGGCGGACTCGGCGAGGCCGACCTCGACCTGCGCGCCCTCGCCGAGCGCGTGGAGCGCCCGACGGTCGAGGAGGACGACGAGACGCCCACCGTGGCGGCCCTCGCACCGTCGCCGGCGCAGCTGCCCGACGCCGCCACCCCGGCGTGGGGCGAGGTCACCGCGCGCCCCGAGGACATGGTCGTCATCGTCGGCACCGGCGAGCTGGGTCCGTACGGCTCGGCCCGCACGCGCTTCGAGATGGAGGTGCACGACGAGCTGTCCGCGGCCGGCGTGCTCGAGCTGGCCTGGAACACCGGCCTGATCACGTGGGACGACGTCAACCAGGGCTGGTACGACGTCGAGTCGAACGAGCCGGTCGACGAGGCCGACGTGCACGAGCGCTACCACGACGCCGTGGTCGCACGGTGCGGCATCCGCACCTACGGCGACGACGGCTCGATGGTCGACAACACGGCGCCGCTGCTCACGTCGGTGTACCTCGACGACGACCTGACGTTCTCGGTCGGCAGCGAGTCCGAGGCCCGCGCCATGGTGACCGCCGATCCCGAGCGCACCAGCATCACGTCGTCGCCCGACGGCGAGTGGACCGTCACCCGCAAGGCCGGCACCGAGATCCGCGTGCCGCGCCGCATGGAGCTGAGCCGCACCATCGGCGGCCAGATCCCGACCGGCTTCGACCCCTCCGCCTGGGGCGTCCCGGCGGAGATGCTGGAGTCCATCGACCGCGTCGCGATCTGGAACCTCGTGTGCACCGTCGACGCGTTCCTCTCGAGCGGCTTCACGCCGGCCGAGCTGATGCGCTGGGTGCACCCGGCGTTCGTCGCCAACACGCAGGGCACCGGCATGGGTGGCATGGCCTCTATGCACGCGCTGTACATCAACACCCTGCTGGGGGAGAACAACCCCAACGACATCCTGCAGGAGGCGCTGCCCAACGTCATCGCCGCGCACGTCGTGCAGTCGTACGTCGGCAGCTACGGCGCGATGATCCACCCGGTCGCCGCGTGCGCCACCACGGCGGTCTCCGTCGAGGAGGGCGTCGACAAGATCAAGGTCGGCAAGGCCGAGTTCGTGGTGGCCGGTGGCTTCGACGACCTGAGCACCGAGGGCATCATCGGCTTCGCGGACATGTCCGCGACGGCCGACTCGGGTGCGATGCTCGCCAAGGGCATCGACCCGCGTCGGGTGAGCCGGGCCAACGACCGTCGTCGCGGCGGGTTCGTGGAGTCCCAGGGCGGCGGCACGCTGCTGCTGGCCCGCGGTGACGTCGCGGCCCGCATGGGCCTGCCGGTCCACGGCGTGGTCGCCTACGCCGGGTCGTTCGCGGACGGCGTGCACACGTCGATCCCGGCGCCCGGGATCGGTGCCCTGGCCGCAGCCATCGGTGGGCGCGAGTCGCAGCTGGCCCGCTCGCTGACGGTGCTCGGCCTCGACGCCGACGACATCGGTGTCGTGAGCAAGCACGACACGTCGACGGACGCCAACGACCCGAACGAGTCCGAGCTGCACGAGCGGCTCGCGGCGGCGATCGGTCGCAGCGCCGGCAACCCGCTGTTCGTGGTGTCGCAGAAGACGCTCACGGGCCACGCGAAGGGTGGTGCCGCGGCGTTCCAGCTGATCGGTCTCACCCAGGTGCTGGCCGGCGGGATGCTGCCGCCGAACCGCAGCCTCGACTGCGTCGACGACGTGCTCGCCGAGCACGAGCACCTGGTCTGGCTGCGCGAGCCGCTCGCCGGTGCGACGCTCAAGGCCGGCCTGGTCACGAGCCTCGGCTTCGGCCACGTGGCGGGGCTCATCGCCCTGGCGCACCCGGAGGCGTTCGTGCAGGCGCTGCCCGAGGCCGAGCGCGAGGACTACCTCGCACGGTCGCGCGAGCGGGTCGTGGCCGGCCGGATGCGCCTGGCGCAGGTGATGGTCGGTGCGGCCACCGCGTACGAGCGTCCCGCGGGACGTCGGCTCGGCAAGGAGGGCGTGCGGGGCCGGGAGGCGTCGATGCTGCTCGACTCGCAGGCGCGCCTGGGCGACGACGACGTGTACGTCGCCACGGCCTGCTCGTGACCCCCGGCGGGGGTGCCGGGCCGCGGGCGGCGGCTGACGCCGTCGGGGGTGCCGGCGCGCCGTCTCCCGGGACGGTCGAGGGGACCGTGCTGGGAGTTGGCGTCGACCTGGTCCACGTGCCGTCGTTCGTCGACCAGCTCGACCTGCCCGGCACGCGCTTCGCGAGGGTGTTCACCCCGGGGGAGCGGCGCGACGCGGCCGAGCGCGCGGCGCAGGTCGGTCGTGGGCAGCACGGTGGTGGCGAGGGCCGCCACCTCGCGGCGCGCTGGGCGGCCAAGGAGGCCTTCGTGAAGGCCTGGTCGGCCTCGATCTTCGGCGAGCCGCCGGTCATGGGCGACGAGGTGCTGGGGCTCGTCGAGGTGGTGTGCGACGCGTGGGGCCGCCCCCGCCTGCGTCTGCACGGGGAGGTCGCGGAGCACCTGCCCGGTGTGGAGGCGCACGTGAGCCTCAGCCACGACGGTGACCACGCCCTCGCCTACGTCGTGCTGGCAGAGGGTGCGCGTCGCTAGGGTCGTCCCATGACCACCGAGGACCGTGGCGACCGTCGTTGGCCACGCAGCGTGTACGGCGTCGGCGACGAGCCCGATCCGCGCTTCTCGCTCGCGAACGAGCGCACGTTCCTCGCCTGGGTTCGCACCTCGTTGGCCCTGCTGGCCGGGGCGGTGGCCGTGCACGTGCTCGATCTCGAGCTGCCCGACCTCGTGGTGGCCCTGACGTCGACCGGGCTCGCGCTCGCCGGTGCGCTGTGCGCCACGCACGCCTGGCGGAGCTGGGCGCGCACCGAGCGCGCGATGCGCCAGGGTCGGCCGCTGCCCTCCAACGGGGTCGGGGTCCTGCTCGTCGGCGCGGTGGTCGTGGCCTGCGTCGTCCTGGTCGTGCTGGCGGTGCCCGGGTGAGTCCTCCGCCGGCGGTTCCGCAGGAGCGGACCTGGCTCGCCTGGCGGCGCACGGCCGCGTCGTGCGTGGTGCTGGGCCTGCTGGTGGCACGGGTCGCCTGGATCGAGGGGACGGCCGTGACCGTGGTCTCGGCCGTGCTGGTGCTCGCGATGGTCGGGTGGGTCGGCGCCCTGGTGCTCCGGGGTCGAGGAACGTCGTCGAGCGGCGGCGAGGTGTCGATCGAGCTCGTCGGCGACGGCCGGGTGCCGGCGAGCGTGGCCGCGCTGGCGCTCGCGGTCGCGGCGGTCGTCGTGCTGCTGGCCTGGTCCTGAGCCGCGCTCAGCGGGCGTCGGGCTCCGACGACAGCAGGTACGCGGCGAGCAGACGCTTGAGCTCGATGACCGCCTCGGCGTGGCTCTGGCCGTCGCGCACCGAGAAGTTGAGCATCGAGTAGCTGACGTGGAGGAGCACCTCGGCCATGATCCGGCGACGCTCGCGCGGGGTGCCGGGCGTCAGGGGGGCGAGGAAGCGGGCCACGGCGGCAGCGAGCTCGCGCTCGGTGACGGCAGCGGTCGCCCGGGTGGCCGGGGTCGACTGCACGGCGAGCCACACGGCCCGCCGCGACGGGTCGTCGGCCCACAGCCGGGCCACGTGGTCGATCATCCGGTCGAGGAAGCGCAACCAGTCCAGCGACGGGATCATCTCCGAGAAGCTGGTCAGCTCCTCGTGCACGGCCACGGCGTCCTGCCGGTCGAGCTCGCACACGATCACGTACTTGTTCGCGAAGTACTGGTAGAGGGTCCCGGTGGGGAGCCCGGCCCGCTGCGAGACCTCCTCGCAGGTGAACGACTCGAAGCCGACGTCGAGCAGGAGGTCGCGCGACGTGCGCAGCAGCAGCTCGAACTTCGCCCGGCTGCGGTCCTGCGTCGGGCGACGTCGGGGCTCGAGGATCTCCGCGGTCACGCGGCCCACCCTAGGGGACGGGCGCCGCCCGGCACGCCACTTCGGGGCTCGACCTACTGGTGGGTCACCTCACGGGGACGATGGACCGTCGCCGTTCCGCGAGGGGGTCAGGCGCGCAGGCCGGCCTGGATGAGCGGCTCGATCAGGTCGCCGATGCCGTCGAAGCCTGCGCCGAGCGTCTGTCCGTGCGCGTGCCGGTAGTGGATCCCCTCGAGGATCACGGCCAGCTTGAAGAACGCGAGCGCCAGGTGGAAGTCGATGTCGGAGACGTCGCGTCCGGACCGTTCGGCGTACCGGCGCAGCACCTCCTCGCGTGGGAGGTAGCCCGGCGCCTTCGCGGCGTCGGTGACCATGGCGGCACCCGGGCCGTCGGCCGCGCTCTCGGCGAGCTGCTGGTAGGCCAGCAGGATCGCGACGTCGGTGAGCGGGTCGCCCAGCGTGCTCATCTCCCAGTCGAGGACGGCCGTCAGACGGTCGCCGCCCTCGGGGCCGGTGTCGACGAGCACGTTGTCGAGGCGGTAGTCGCCGTGCACGATCGTGCCCTCGCTGGTCTGCGGGATCGACGAGTCGAGCCGGGCGATGAGGTCGTCCATGCCGGGCAGGTCGCGGCTGCGGGAGGCGTCGAGCTGCTTCTTCCAGCGACGCACCTGCCGCTCGAGGTAGCCGTCGGGGCGACCGAAGTCACCCAGGCCGACGTCGTCGGGGGAGACGGCGTGCAGGTCGGCGAGCACGTCGACCATGCGCCCGGTGATGGTGCGGGTTCGCTCCTCGCCGATCTCGACCAGCTGGGCGGCGCGGGCGAAGGGGGTGCCGACGACCCGTTCCATCACGTAGAACGGCGCGCCGATGACCGTGTCGTCCTGGCAGAGGCCGTAGGTCGCGGGGACCGGCACGGCGGTGCCCGCCAGCGCGTCGATGACCCGGTGCTCCCGCGTCATGTCGTGCGCCGTGGCGAGCACGTGCCCGAGGGGCGGGCGACGCACGACGACGTCGCGCTCACCGTCGGAGACGGCGTACGTCAGGTTCGACTTGCCGCCGGTGATGAGCGTCGCCTCGAGCGGTCCGGCGAGCAGGCCGGGGGCCTGGTCGTCGAGCCAGCGTCGGAGCGCGTCGAGGTCGAGCCCCTCGGGTCCGGTCACGTGCGATCAGTCCTTCGGTCCGCCGGCGACGTAGATGACCTGGCCCGAGACGAACCCGGCACCCTCGCTCACGAGGAACGACGCGGTGTGGGCGATGTCGTCGGGCTGGCCCACGCGCTGGACGGGGATCTGCTCGGCGCTGAACTTGATGAAGTCGTCGAACGGGACGCCGATGCGCTCGGCGGTGGCCGCGGTCATGTCGGTCTGGATGAAGCCGGGGGCGATCGCGTTGGCGGTGACGCCGAACTTGCCCAGCTCGATGGCGAGGGTCTTGGTGTAGCCCTGGAGGCCGGCCTTGGCGGCGGAGTAGTTGGCCTGGCCGCGGTTGCCGAGCGCCGAGGTGCTCGAGAGGTTCACGATGCGGCCGAACTTCGCCTCGACCATGTGCTTCTGGGCGGCCTTGACCGTGTTGAAGGAGCCGCGCAGGTGCACCGCCATGACGGCGTCCCAGTCCTCGACGGTCATCTTGAACAGCAGGTTGTCGCGGATGATGCCGGCGTTGTTGACGACCACCGTCGGTCCGCCGAGCTCGGCGGCGATGCGCTCGACCGCGGCGTCGACGGCGGCGGCGTCGGAGACGTCGGCGCCGACGGCGATGGCGGACCCGCCCGCGGCGGTGATGGCGTCGACGGTGCCGGCGCAGGCTCCCTCGTCGAGGTCGACGACGGCGACGGCGAGGCCGTCGGCGGCCAGGCGCTGGGCCACGGCGGCGCCGATGCCCTGGGCGGCTCCGGTGACGAGGGCGGTGCGGCGGTTCTCGCTCATGCAGATTCTCCTGAGGTAAGCGCTTGCTTAGGTCTGGGCTCACGGTAGCGCACGGGCGCAGTCGCGGCCAGACCCCTCGGCGCGCTCGCGACCGGCGGGGCGAGGTGGGTCACAAAGATGAGGGATTCCTCGGCTTTGCGGTACAGTTGAGGAAACCCTCACGTTTTCAGGAGATCGCATGACGCAGCTCGACGTGCCCACCGCCCTCGACGCGGGAGCCGACGCAGCAGTCGACAGCGGGCTGGACGCCGGCCGACCGCACCACCGTGACGTCCTCGCGCAGCGACGTCAGGAGCGGACCGCCCGCGTCGAGCCCCGTGGCCGACGCGTGAACACCGCGCGCGAACGCGCGCACCTCCTGGTCGACGAGGGCACGTTCGTGGAGATCTCGCCGTTGCGCACGGCGGGACCCTCCAGCGGCAGCGGTGTCGTCATCGGGTGGGGGCTCGTCGGCGGTCGACCCGTCGTCGTCGCGAGCCATGACGCGGCGGTCGCCTCCGGGGCCATCGGAGCGGTGTTCGCCGAGACGGTCCAGCGCGCCCAGCGCATCGCGATCGACCGTGGCCACCCGATCGTCTACATCAACGACTCCGGCGGAGCGCGGATCCACGACGGCATCCACGCCCTCCACGGCTGCGGCGGCATCTTCGCCAACAACGTCGAGGCCAGCCGCAAGATCCCGCAGATCTCCCTCATCCTCGGCCCCTGCGCCGGTGCCGCCGCCTACTCGCCGGCGCTCACCGACTGGACGATCATGGTCAAGGAGCAGGGCCAGATGTTCCTCACCGGTCCGGAGATCGTGCGGGCCGCGACGGGTGAGGACGCCACCGCCGACGAGATCGGTGGCTCCGGCATGCACACCCGGACCAGCGGTGTCGCCCACCTCGAGGTCGACGAC
Source organism: Aeromicrobium sp. WCS2018Hpa-31 (assembly GCF_031843905.1). NCBI lineage: Bacteria > Bacillati > Actinomycetota > Actinomycetes > Propionibacteriales > Nocardioidaceae > Aeromicrobium > Aeromicrobium sp. WCS2018Hpa-31. The sequence continues at coordinate 91,557 of NZ_JAVTJF010000008.1, forward strand.
GAGCAGGCCGCGCTCGACGCGGCCCGCGGCATCCTCTCGTTCCTGCCGTCGCACGTCGGCGGCCAGCAGGCCCTCGTCGAGCCGGTGCCCGCTCGGCCCGAGGCCGTCGCGCGCCTGCCGCACGTGGTGCCGGACAAGTCGAGCATCGTCTTCGACATGCACGAGGTCCTCGACGGCGTCCTCGACGACCGTCCCCGGCTCGAGCTCAGCCCGGAGCACGCCCCGAGCGTGCTCACCGTGCTGGCCCACCTCGACGGACGCCCGGTCGGCATCATCGCCAACCAGCCGAAGGCCCGTGGCGGCATCCTCGACGCGAAGGCGTCGGTCAAGGCGTCGCGCTTCGTCGACTTCTGCGCCCGCTACGGCCTGCCCGTCCTGACCTTCGTCGACGTCCCCGGCTTCCTGCCCGGCACGGTCGAGGAGGGTCGCGGCGTGATCACCCAGGGCGCCACGATGCTGCGCGCCTACGTCGAGGCGCAGTCGCCCGTGCTCACCGTGGTGGTGCGCAAGGCCTACGGCGGCGCCTACATCGCCATGGGCTCGCGGTCGCTCGGCGCCGACTTCACCTGGGCGTGGTCGGGCTCGGAGATCGCCGTCATGGGCCCCGGTGGCGCCGTGGCGCTGCTGCACCGTCGCGCCCTCAAGGACGCCGAGGACCCCGACGCCCTCCGCGACGAGCTCGCCGCCGAGTACCGCGAGAACGTCGCCCGGCCCTACCTCGCGGCCGAGGCCGGCATCCTCGACGACGTGATCGTCGCCGAGGAGACCCGCGACCGCATGGTCCAGGCGCTCGGCGTCCTGGCACCGCGCGCCCAGGGGGCTCAGGCGTGAGCGCCCCCGGCACGTCCGCCGCGAAGGCCGACATCGTCTCCAACGTCTGGAAGCTCGTCACCGAGGTGGGAGCCCAGGTGGTCGAGGGCGACGTGCTGGCGGTCCTGGAGTCCATGAAGATGGAGCTGCCGGTGCACGCGCCGGCCACCGGCACGGTCTCCGAGGTGCTCGTGACCGAGGGCCAGATCGTCCAGGAGGGCGACACCCTCGTCGTCATCGAGACGACCGACCAGGGCGTCCCCACCCCAGCCTGAGAGCACGGTCTGAGAGCATCGACGGGTGTCGAACCCGCTTCATGACCCGACCCGGCTCGAGCACGAGCTGCCCATGCGCTGGGCCGATCTCGACGAGCTGAGCCACGTCAACAACGTCGTGTACCTCGACTACGCCTCCGAGGCGCGCGCCGTGCACGTGGCCGCCGGTGAGCTGGCCGACCGCTCGGCCCGCTCGATCTCCGTGGAGTTCCTGCGCCCCCTGCTGCTCAGCCGCACGCCGCTGCGCGTGACGTCCACCGACGACGGCAGCCGGCTGGTGCAGGAGATCGCCCCCGCCACCAGCGCGTCGCCCTTCGCGCGGGTCACGTGGTCGGACGCCCCGGCGCCTGAGGGCGACGTGCCGGGCGGGGGAGAGGGCTACGACGTGGCGGTCCGGCGCAGCGACCTCGGGTCGGGCGACGTGGCCACGCCGATCGCGGTGTTCGAGTTCGCCCAGGAGGCGCGCATCGCCTCGGTGGCACGGGTGCGGGGCGCCGGTGGCGCCGGTGGCGCCGCACGCTTCGTGGTCGCCCAGGTCGACCTCACGCTCGGTGAGCCCTTCGGGTGGCAGCGCGAGCCCTACCCGGCCCGGACGGTCGTCACGCGGGTGGGCCGCTCGTCCTTCACGGTCACGACGCTCTTCGACGAGGGGCGGCGCGGACGGGCCGAGGCCGTGCTGGTCGGCTTCGACCTCCAGGCGCAGCGCTCACGCGTCCTCGACGACGACGAGCGCGCCGTGCTGACCGAGCAGCTCAGCCCTCGCTGACCGGTCCTGCGCCGCGTCGAACGGTGGGCGTGAGCCCGGGTGAGGCCTGGTCGGGGGAGGGCTCGTCGGCGGTGTTCAACATGAACGTCGCCGCGTGCTGCACGTAGGCCCAGAACTGGGCGTCCTGCTCGGGCGTGAGCTGCACGGCGTCGAGCCCGGCCCGGAAGTGGTGCAGCCACCGGTCGCGCGCGGCCATGGTGACGGCGAACGGGGCGTGTCGCATCCGTAGGCGCGGGTGTCCGCGGGTGTTGCTGTAGGTGGTGGGCCCGCCCCAGTACTGCTCGAGGAACAGCGTGAACCGCTCCGCCGCGGGGCCGAGGTCCTCCTCGGGGTACATCGGGCGCAGCAGCTCGTCGGTGGCCACGCCCGCGTAGAACACGTCGACGATGCGTTCGATCGTGGCGTGGCCGCCGATCTCGTCGTAGAACGAGCTCACTCGGTGGTCCTCTCGAACGGGACGGCCGCCGTGGACGGGATGCGGATGCCGGACTGGTCGAAGCGTCGCTTCACGCGCTGACGCAGGGTGCGGGCCACCAGCCACTGCTGCAGCGGCGCGGTCTTGAGCACGACGCGGACGACCACGCCGTCCTTGTCGAAGCGCTCGACGCCCCACACCTCGGGCTCCTCGATGATCACCCCGGCGAAGCGCTCCTCGTGGTACATCGCCTCCGCCTCCTCGGCCAGGATCGCCTGCACGACGTCGAGGTCGGAGTCGTAGGCGACGGTCACGTCGAGGACCGTGCGGGCCCAGTTCTGGCTCTGGTTGCCGACCCGCAGGATCTCGCCGTTGCGGACGTACCAGACGGTGCCGTTCACGTCGCGCAGCCGCGTGATGCGCAGGCCCACCGCCTCGACGATCCCGCTGGCCTCGCCGAGGTCGACGGAGTCGCCCACGCCGTACTGGTCCTCCAGGATCATCGAGACGCCGGCGAGGTAGTCCTTCACCAGCGTCTGGGCGCCGAAGCCGAGCGCGATGCCCACGATGCCGGCGCTGGTGAGCAGCGGCGCGATGGGGACGCCCACGACGTCGAGGATCATGACGAACGCGACACCGGCGATGACCAGGCCGACGATGGAGCCGAGCAGGTCTCCCATCGCCTGGGCCCGCTGCTTGCGCCGCTCGCCCGCGCCGGGGCGCATGTCCGACAGGATGGCGCCGGCGCGGGTGTTCGCGATCGCGCCGGGGACCTGCCCCTCACCGGTCTTCTTGACGATGCGACCGATGGCCCGGCGGGCGACCCAGCGCAGCAGCAGCGCCAGGGCGGTGATCGCGACGATGCGGGTCCCGCTGGTGGTGAGGGACTCCCACGTCCAGGACTGGGGAAGGTTCACGTCGAGGCCGAGCATGCCTCCAGCCTACGGGCGATACGATGGTGGCCATGAAGGCTCCCGCGCGCATCCTCGCCGTCGTCGTCTCCACGCTCGTGGTGCTCGGCACGACCTCTGCCACCGCCTGGGCCGACTCGCCGGCCTCCGAGGCCTGGCCTGCGGCCCCCGAGCGCAGCTGGCTCGAGTGGCTGCTGCTGTTCGGCGGCGGCACCGTCGGCCTGTTCGTGGTCGTGTCGCTCTTCGGTCTCCTCACGGCGCGCAACAACTACGTGCCCCCGGCGCCGTCCACCGACCTCGAGGTGGCTCCGGGCAACGAGGCCGCTCACCACTGAGCCCGGCCGGCTCGGTGATTCCCATCAGCTGATGGGAATCACGGACCCACCTGCGTTCTCACCCACTCCCCATGGCGTACGCCATGGGGAGTGTGGCGTTCCCATCAGCTGATGGGAATCGCGGAGCGGGGGCACCCGCTCCGACGCGTCGCGCAGATTCCCAGGTCGTCCTGGGAATCGCAGGGACGCACGGCTTGCTTCCCGTGCGCGGCTGAGTTCTCCGTGCGTGGTGGGAGATTCCCAGGTCGTCCTGGGAATCTCCCGGCCGCGGTCAGCGGGGGGCGCGGGCGCGCAGGGCGCGGGCGAGGTCGTCGCGACCCTCGCTCACGTAGCGCTTGGCCGCGGCCGAGGCCTCGGTGGAGCCGAGCCACGCGTCGACCGCGTCGAGGGTGGACGGCGCGGGGTTGGCGAGCGGGAACAGGTAGACCAGCGCCACCTGCCCGATCCAGACGCCCTTGTCCTCGATGACCGACTCGGCCATCTCGAGGTAGCGCTGCACGTAGGGCTCCAGCACGTCGCCCTGCCCCGAGACCTGGAACGCCGACGCCGTCTGGCGACGGGTCTCGTTGGGGGTCGACTCGTCGACCACCGCGGCCTGCCAGGCCGCCTCCTTGGCCTCGGCCGTGGGACGGATGGCGCGCGCGGCAGCGGCGCGCTCACGGCCGGAGATGGTGTTGTCGCGCTCCAGCTCGGCAGCGATGTCGGCCTCGTCGGCCGCGCCCAGGCGGGCGAGAGCGGTCACGAACGTCCAGCGCAGGTCGGTGTCGACGTCGAGCCCCGGCAGGCCGTCGTCCAGCAGGGCACGCACCTGCTCGGCCGACGTGGTCGCGGCGGCGTAGCCGCGCACGAACGCCAGCTGGTGGTCGCTGCCCGGCTCCGCCGCCTCGAGCAGGGCGCGCACCCCGGCCTCCCAGCGCTCGGCGAGCGGCGGTCGGTCCTCGTCGGAGGTGTACAGGTTGACCGCGGACTGGCCCTGGCGCAGCAGCGAGGCGACGGCCGTCAGGTCGGTCTCGGAGCCGACGCCGGCCAGCACGAGCGACACGAAGTCGGCCGACGGCAGCTCGGCGTCGCGCGTCATGTCCCACGCCGAGCCCCAGCAGAGGGCCCGTGGCAGCGACTCCGTGAAGGCCATGTCGTGCTCGACCAGCTGGCCGAACGACTGCTCGTCGAGGCGGATCTTGGCGTACGTGAGGTCGTCGTCGTTGAGGAGCACCAGGGCCGGCCGACGCAGGCCGACGAGCTCGGGGACCTCGGTGAGCTCGCCCCGCACGTCGGTCTCGATGCGCTCGGTGCGCACGAACCGGCCGTCGACGACGTCGTAGAGGCCGATGGCGATGCGGTGGCGGCGCAGCGTGGGGTACTCCTCGATCGCGGTCTGCTCGACGGCGAAGGAGGTGAACGTGCCGTCGTCGCCGGTCTCGAAGCGTGCGCGCAGCGTGTTGACGCCCGACGTCTGCAGCCATTCCGCCGCCCACGAGTCGAGCTCGCGGCCCGAGGCCTCCTGCAGCTCGACGAGGAGGTCCTGCAGCGTGGTGTTGCCGTAGGCGTGCTTGGTGAAGTACGAGCGCAGGCCGGCGAAGAAGTCGTCGACCCCCACCCAGGCCACGAGCTGCTTGAGGCTCGAGGCGCCCTTGGCGTAGGTGATGCCGTCGAAGTTGGCCTCGACCGCGTGCAGGTCGTAGTTGTCGGCGGCGATGGGGTGCGTCGACGGCAGCTGGTCCTGGCGGTAGGCCCAGTTCTTGCGGTTGTTGGTGAAGCCGGTCCACGCGTCGGTGAAGCGGGTGGCCTCGACCGACGAGTGGTGCGCGGCGAACTCGGCGAACGACTCGTTCAGCCACAGGTCGTCCCACCACTTCATGGTCACGAGGTCGCCGAACCACATGTGCGCCATCTCGTGCAGGATCGTGTTGGCCCGCTGCTCGTAGGCGGCGACGGTCTGCCGGCTGCGGAAGATCATCTCGTCGCGGAAGGTCACGCATCCCGCGTTCTCCATCGCGCCCATGTTGTACTCCGGCACGAAGAGCTGGTCGTACTTGCCGAAGGGGTACGCCATCTGGAACGCGTCCTCGAAGAACGCGAAGCCCTGCTTGGTGACGAGCAGGATGTCGTCGGCGTCGAGGTGCTCGACGAGGGACTGGCGGCACCAGACGCCCAGCGGGATCTCGCCGTACTCGCCGACGTAGACGTCCTCGACGCCGTGGTACTCACCGGCCACGAGGGCGGTGATGTAGGTCGACATGGTCTTGGTGGTCTCGAACACCCGGGTGCTGGCGCCGTCGGAGACCTCGATGGTCTCGGCGACGGGGGAGTTGGACACGACCGCCCAGTGCGACGGGGCCGTGACGCGGAAGTCGAAGGTGGCCTTGAGGTCGGGCTGCTCGAAGGTGGCGAAGACCCGGCGCGCGTCCGGGACCTCGAACTGGGTGTACAGGTACACGCGGTCGTCGACGGGGTCGACGAAGCGGTGCAGGCCCTCGCCGGAGTGGGAGTAGGCGCACGTGGCCTCGACGACCAGCTCGTTCTCGGCCTGCAGGTCGGGCAGCGGGATGCGGCTGTCGGCGTAGGTGGCCGGGTCGAGCGGGGTGCCGTTGAGCGTGATGGCGCCGATCTCGGCGCCGACCAGGTCGACGAAGGTCGACGAGCCCGGGACCGCGCCGAACCGCAGGGTCGTGGTGGAGCCGAAGCGCTCCTCGCCCGTGGTGAGGTCGAGCTCGACGACGTAGTGGTCGGTGGAGACGAGGCCTGCGCGCTCGGTCGCTTCTTCACGGGTCAAGTTGGTTCCGGGCATGCCGCCCACTCTATGCACCGCGGAGGACACCGTGGTGCGCGGTCGGCGGCCGACCGTCCGGGATCAGGCGAGGGTGGCGTCGGCGTACGTGAGTCCACCGGCCTGGTCCAGCCGCAGGTCCACGAAGCCGGCCTCCACGAGCCACCGTCGGACGTCGCCGCGCCGGACCCCGGGGCCGAGCACCCCGACCGCGCGACCGGCGAGGTGGACCGGGACGAACCGCAGGCCGGCGTCGGAGCAGAACACGCTGACGACGATGCGTCCGCCGGGCTTGAGCACCCGGGCCAGCTCGTGCACGGCGGCCTCCGGGTCGGGGAAGCAGTGCAGGCTCGTGAAGGCGAGCACGAGGTCGTAGGTGTCGTCCGCGTCCTCGAGGTCCTGCACGTCGGCCTCGCGGGTCCGCACGGCGAGCGGGCCCGCGTCGGGCAGGCCGAGGCGCTCGGCCTCGCGACGCGTGCGGTCGAGCATGGCGGGGGAGATGTCGGCGGCGACGTACTGCAGCGCCGCGTCCGGTGGGACGTCGCGCAGGGCCACGCCCCCGCCGCAGGGCACGTCGAGGACCGTGGACCCGGGCGGGAGGGCGGTCAGCTCGCGGCGGGCCCGCCGGTGCAGCTCGTCGATGCTCGAGCCGACACCCACGCGCCACAGGAGCGCACCGAGCCGCGGGTCACCGCTGACCTTGTCGTACACGACGGCCCACGGGTGGTCGGACCGCCAGGCCCCGCTCACGTCGCGCATGCTGGGACGATAAGGCCTCGGCCGCCGTCCTGGGGCAGGATGAGGGGGTGGATCTTCCCTTCGCGCGCTCCGAGCGCTCGTCCGTCGGGATCGAGTGGGAGCTCGCCCTCGTGGACGCCGACTCCGGCGACCTGCGCCAGGTCGCGCAGACGGTGCTCGACGCCGTCGCCCCCGAGGGAGGGGGCCAGCACCCGCTCATCCGCCAGGAGCTGCTCCTCAACACGGTCGAGGTGGTGTCCAGGCCGCGACGGACCGTGGCCGAGGCCGGTGCCGACCTGCAGGAGGCGATCGACGAGATCCGCACCGTGACCGACCCCCTCCGGGTCGAGCTGATGTGCGCCGGCACCCACCCGTTCGCCCGCTGGGACAACCAGAAGGTCACCGACCAGGAGCGCTACGCGACGCTCATCGACCGCACGCAGTGGTGGGGCCGCCAGATGCTGATCTACGGCGTGCACGTGCACGTGGGCATCGAGGACCGCGACAAGGTGCTGCCCATCAGCAACGCGATGCTCGCGTACTACGGACACCTGCAGGCACTCAGCGCGTCCTCGCCGTTCTGGGGCGGCAAGGCCACGGGGTACGCCTCCAACCGCGCCCTCATGTTCCAGCAGCTCCCGACGGCGGGGCTGCCGTTCCACTTCCAGGAGTGGTCCGAGCTGGAGCACTACGTGCAGGACCTGACCACGACCGGCGTGATCGACGTCTTCGACGAGATCCGGTGGGACCTGCGTCCGTCCCCGAAGTTCGGGACGCTCGAGGTCCGCGTGTGCGACGGCATCCCCACGATGAGCGAGCTGATGAGCGTCTCCGCGCTCACCCACTGCCTGGTCGAGCACTTCTCGAGCGAGCTCGACGCCGGTCACGAGCTCCCCGACCTGCCTCCCTGGTTCGCCCAGGAGAACAAGTGGAGGTCCGCGCGGTACGGCATGGACTCCTGGCTCATCCTCGACCAGCACGCCCACGAGGACCTCGTCACGGCCGACCTCGCCCGGCTGCTCGTCACGCTCGAGCCCGTCGCCGAGCGGCTCGGCTGCACCGACGAGCTGGCCGGCATCGACGACATCGTCCGGCGCGGGCCGTCGTACGAACGTCAGCGCAGGGTCGCCGCCGCGCACGACGGTCGCCTCGACGCGGTCGTCGCGTCGCTCGTGGAGGAGATGCGAGCCGGTCAGCCCGTGCCGCTCCACGCCCCCTGAGCCACGGCATCGGAGTACCGCTCCAGCACGAGGTCAACGAGCCGGGTGTCGACCGGACCGTCGTCGAGCAGCGGCCGGGCCACCACGTCGACGTCGGCGTGGGCGATGCGGTCGTGGAAGAAGCCCGGCGCCATGAGCAACGAGGAGACGACGACGCGTCGGTCGACCCCGTCGGCGCGTGCGTCGGCGACCACGTCGTCGAGCGGTCGTCCGGTGCCGCCCACGTAGCCGACCGGCACGATCTGGCCGATGGCGGCACTGAGGTCGCGGGCCACCTCCTCGAAGCAGGCCCGGGCGTCGTCGTCGCTCGAGCCGGCCGACGCCATGACGACGACGTCGTCGTCGCACGTCCCGGCCTCGAGGAGCCGCCGGACGAGCACGGTGACGACACGGCCGTCCGGGGCCAGGGTGGGAGCCGCCGAGGCGCCGGGAACGCTCGCCGCGCGGGCGATGTCCACCCGCGCGTGGAACCCCGGCGCGAGGAGCAGCGGCACGACCACGGCCGGCCGTCGCAGCCGCGCCATCACCGCGTCCGGGGACGGCTCCTGCACGTCGACGAACGCGTCGAGGACCTCCACGTGCGGCAGCCGCTGCCGGACCGCCTCGACGAGGGCGGCCACGGCCCTGCGGCCCTGGGGGCTCGACGTCCCGTGGGACGTGGCGACGAGCGCAGGTCTCATGTCTCCTCCTCGACCGCGAGGCGGTAGCCGCGCTTGACGACGGTGCGGATGGTCGACCGGCCGACCGCGTCGCGAAGCCGGGCCACGGCCATCTCGGCGGTGTGGGGGTCGCGCGAGTCCCCGGGCAGCACGTCGAGCAGCTGCTCGCGCGTGCAGACGCTGCCGGGCTTCTCGGCCAGGAGCCGCAGCACGGCGAGCCCGCTCGGCGAGACGGGCAGGATCGTGTGGTCCAGGGTGGCGGTCGTGGCGTGCAGGCGGAGCTGTCCGTCCGGCACCTCGATCGCGGCGGCGTCCTCACCGAGGTGCACGATCAGCTCACGGACGAGGGCGCCGAGGCGCGAGCGCTCCGGCACGAGCGGGCGGAAGCCGCGCGTCACCAGGGGCTCGGCCGTGACGGGTCCGACCGCGGCGAGCGTCAGCCGCCGCGCCGCGACCAGGTGCTGCAAGGCGTCGAGGCCGTCCTGCCGCTCGACCACCTCGAACCACGCCGAGGCGCCCGGCGCCGAGGTGAACACGACGGCGTCGAACCCGCCGCAGGTGGCGATGCGGACGGAGCGCTCGACGGCCTCGGGGTCGGGGGGTGGGCCCCACCGGTAGACGACGAGCGTGGTGGTGGTCGCGCCCGCGTCCTGCAACGCCCACTCGATGCCGTCGTCACCGGCCCCGTGGTGCTGCACCGCCACGTGAAGACCCGACACGCCCTCGGTGAGGAGCAGCGTGACGATCTCGGCGGACGTCTCGGACTCCGCGACCCAGTCCGGGGTGAGTCCCGCGGCCTGGAGGGCACCCCGGGCCTTCGGCCCCCGGGCCACGATGCGGGTCCGGCCCAGCGCCTCGACCAGGTCGTGCCCCACGCCGGAAGCCTCTGCGGTGTCCAGCCAGCCACGGAAGCCGATGCCGGTCGTGACGACCAGGACGTCCGGCGGGTCCGCGAGCAGTCGGCGGGTCTCGGCGAGCAGACCGGCCTCGTCGATGTGCGACTCCACCCCGAGCGACGACGCCGTCGTGACCTCGGCCCCGCGTCGTTGCAGGGCGCCGGCGAGCTCCTCGGCCCGGCGCTGGGCGGTGACGAGCACCGCGGTGCCGGCGAGGACGGGTCGAAGGACGTTCACGGTCACCCAGTCTGGTCGATCAGCACGTGCACGACGCCCTCGACGACCGAGACGGGCCAGGTGGCGATGGACACGTCGGGGTCGTCGAGGCACCGGCCGGTGCGCAGGTCGAAGGTCTGCTTGTGCAGGGGCGAGGCGACGGTGGCGGCCTCGCCCCGCGACCCGACGAGCCCACGGGCCATCACGTTCGCGCCGGTGAACGGGTCGCGGTGGGAGACCGCCAGCACCTCACCGGTGTCGGCGAGCAGGAAGAGCGCGACCTGGTGGCCGTCGACCAGCGCTGCGGCTCCGCGGTCGGGGTGCAGGTCGTCGACGCGGCACACGGCGTGGGCCGTCGTGGTCTGCGTCGGGACGAGGGACGTGGTCACAGTGGGCCTCCTGCGGTGCGGACGGGCAAGGTGTCGCCGGCGATGACGACGCCGCGCTCGGCCGGCGACGCGGGTCGCTTCTGGCCGCGCTCGGGCACGTAGGCCAGGTCGGGGTCGGCGACGTCGGGCGCGTTGACGAACGAGGCGAACTTGCGGAGCTTCTCCGGGTCCTCGAGCGTGGCCGCCCACTCGTCGCGGTAGCCCCCGACGTGGGCGTCCATGGCCGCGTCGAGGTCGGCGGCGATGCCGAGGGCGTCGTCCATCACGACGGCACGCACGGCGTCGAGGCCGCCCTCGACCGACTCGACCCAGGGCGCGGTGCGCTGGAGCCGGTCGGCCGTGCGCACGTAGTACATGAGGAACCGGTCGATGGCACGGACCAGCTGCTCGGTCGAGAGGTCCTCGGCGAAGAGCCGGGCGTGCCGGGGCGTGAACCCGCCGTTGCCGCCGACGTACATGTTCCAGCCCTGGTCGGTGGCGATCACGCCGACGTCCTTGCCGCGCGCCTCGGCGCACTCGCGCGCGCAGCCGGACACGCCGAGCTTGATCTTGTGGGGCGAGCGGAGCCCGCGGTACCGCAGCTCGAGGGCGATCGCGAGGCCGACGGAGTCCTGCACGCCGAAGCGGCACCACGTGGACCCGACGCACGACTTCACGGTGCGCAGCGACTTGCCGTAGGCGTGCCCGGACTCGAACCCGGCGTCGACCAGACGCGACCAGATGGCGGGCAGCTGCTCGATGCGCGCCCCGAACAGGTCGATCCGCTGGCCGCCGGTGATCTTGGTGTACAGGCCGAAGTCCTTCGCGACCTCGCCGATGACGATCAGTCCCTCGGGGGTCACCTCGCCGCCGGGGATGCGCGGGACCACCGAGTAGGTGCCGTCCTTCTGCATGTTGGCCATCACGTGGTCGTTCGTGTCCTGCAGCGCCGCACCCTCGCCGTCGAGGACGTGCTCCTGGTAGAGCGAGGCCAGGATCGAGGCCGCGACCGGCCGGCACACGTCGCAGCCGCGACCACGGCCGTGGCGGGCCACCAGCTCGCTGAAGGTACGGATCCCGCTGACGCGCACGACGTCGAACAGCTGCGCGCGGCTGAGGGAGAAGTGCTCGCAGAGGTCGTCGCTGACCTCCATCCCGGCCTCGGCCAGCTGGGCCTGGAGCAGCTGCTTGACCATCGGCACGCACGAGCCGCAGCTGGTGCCGGCCTTGGTGCAGGCCTTCACCCCGGCCAGGTCGGTGCAGCCCTGCTCGGTGACGGCGCAGCGCACGGCACCGGCCGTCACGTTGTTGCACGAGCACACGGTCGCCTCGTCGGGCAGCGCGCCGCCCGTGGGTCGCTCGGCGGACTCGGGCAGCAACCAGCCCGTGGGGTCGGTGCCGAGGGCGTGCCCCACGAGCGGCCGCAGGCTGCCGTAGGCCGAGGCGTCGCCCACCAGGACCCCGCCGAGCAGCGTGGACGCGTCGTCGCTGAGCACGAGCTTCTTGTAGAGGCCCTGGACGGGGTCGGCGTAGACGACCTCCAGGCTGCCGGGCGTCGCGCCGAACGCGTCGCCGAAGCTGGCCACGTCGACCCCGAGCAGCTTGAGCTTGGTGGACAGGTCGGCGTCGGTGAACGCGGCCTCCCCGCCGAGCAGCCGGTCGGCGACCACCTCGGCCATGGTGTAGCCGGGCCCGACGAGGCCCCACACACGGTCGGCGACGCAGGCGACCTCGCCGATCGCGAACACGGCGGGATCGCTGGTGCGGCAGCCGGCGTCGGCGAGCACACCACCGCGTGGGTGCACGTCGAGCCCGGCGCCCCGGGCGAGCTCGTCGCGGGGTCGCACGCCGGTGGCGAACACCACGACGTCGACGTCGAGCCGGTCGCCCGACGCGAACTCCATGCCGCGGACACGACCCTCGTCGTCGGCCTCCACGCGGGAGGTCGCGGTCGAGGTGCGCACGTGGACGCCGAGACCCTCGATCAGCCGGCGCAGCGCCTCGCCGCCACCGGGGTCGACCTGCACCGGCATGAGGCGGTCCGCGAACTCCACGACCGTGGTCTCGGCGCCGAGCGACGTGAGGGCGCCCGCGGCCTCGAGCCCCAGCAGGCCACCACCGACCACGGCGCCTCGCACCGGTCGCCGGAGCGCGGACGACCGCCCGTCGATCCACGTGCGCAGGGAGTCGAGGTCCTCGATCGTGCGGTAGACGAAGCAGCCGGCCAGGTCGGCTCCCTCGACCGGGGGGACCGCGGCGTACGACCCGGTCGCCAGCACCAGTGCGTCGTAGCGACGCCGTTCGCCACCGGCCACGACGGTCCGGGTCGCGGTGTCGACGGACTGCACCGGGGCGCCGGTGTGCAGGGTGACGCCCGGCGTGCTCCAGAGGGCCTGGTCCCCGAGCAGCAGGTCCTCGGGTCGCTCGAGGTCGAAGTAGCTGGTGAGCGCGACCCGGTCGTAGGGGGCGTGCGGCTCGTCGCCGAACACCTCCACGTCCCACGTGTCGGTGGCGCCCCGCTCGACGAGGGCCTCCACGAGACGACGGGCGACCATGCCCGCTCCGGCCACGACCAGGGTGCTGCGTTCCATGTCGTGGACGCTACGAACGACGTGTGTCGACGCACGACGTCCACGGTTACCGGGCTGCAACACCTGTCTCACGCTCCTGAGGTGCGGGGCGTGAGATCGCCGTCGGGGTGGGTGCCGGTGCGGGTCGCGCAGGAGGGTCGACCTCCTGCAGCCAGTCGACCAGGCCGCACACGAGGCTGCGGCATCCTCCGCACCCGGTCGTGGCGCGTGTGGCCGCGACGACCTCGTCGAGGGTGCAGCAGCCGTCGTCCCACGACGAGACGACGTCGGCCTTGGTCACGCCGTTGCACCGGCACACCGTCGTGCTCGACGGCATCGCCGTGGGGGAGCCCGCCTGCTCCTCCGGTGCGCCCACGAGCAGCTGCAGCGGGTCGGGCGGGGCGATGCCCGGGCGATCGAGCTGCACGGAGAGTCGAGCGGCGAGGTCGGGCGCGCCCACGCACGTCATGCCGACGAGCGTGCCCTGGCGCACGACCACCTCCACGAACCGTCGCGCACCGCCGTCGTCGAGTGCCACCACGCGGTCGGTGGGCCGGGCCGTCGAGGCCCGCACGCCGGCCGTGACCACGTCCAGGCCCACGGCCTTGAGCCGCATCGCCGCCCCGGTCACCGCCAGCATCGGCACAGGCGTCGACCTCACGAGGTGGGCCGCCAGGGCGTCGGCCTGGGCCCAGCCGGGAGCAACCAGGCCGCTGACGCCGTCCGCCGTCTCGGCGCAGTCGCCGATCGCGCTGACGTTCGGGTCGCTCGTGCGCAGGTCCTCGTCCACGACGATGCCGTGGCGGACCGTGAGGCCGGCCTGCGCCGCGAGCTCGGTGCGGGGGACGGACCCGGTGGCCAGCACCAGCAGGTCGGTGCCGACGTGGGTGCCGTCGCCGAGGACGGCCGCGGCCACGTGCCCGTCCTGCACCTCGATGCCGCGGATCCCGGCCCGCGGCACGAGCCGCACCCCGAGGTCGGCGAGCGTGCGCCCGGCCACCTGCGCGACGTGCTCGTCGAGGTCGCGGTCGAGGATGCCGTCGCGGGAGGCGAGCACCGTCACCTCGAGGCCGCGACGGCGCAGGCCGCAGGCCACCTCGGTCCCGATGGCGCCGGCTCCCACCACGCAGGCGCGGTCGGCGTTCAGGGCACCCGCGACGACGGCGCGGGCGTCGTCGATGCTCCGCAGCACGTGCACGCCGGGGACTGGCGGCCCGTCGGTGGTGTCCAGGCCCGGCAGGGGGAGCGTGCGCGCCCGTGCGCCGGTGGCCAGCACGAGGTGGTCCCACGCCAGCGTGGTGCCGTCGTCGAGGGCGAGGCGTCGAGCGGCGCGGTCGAGACCGACCGCGCGCACGCCCCGCAGCGCCTCGACGCCGGGAGTGGCCGGGAGGGTGAGGGCGGCCAGGTCGGTCCGACCCGCCACCAGCTCCGACAGCAGCACGCGGTTGTACGGCTCGTAGGGCTCCTCGCCGACGAGGACCACGTCGGCGTCCGGGCGCAGGCGTACCGCCTCGGAGGCGAACCGGTGGCCCACCATCCCGGCCCCCACCACGACGATCCTCATGACTCGACCTCCAGCAGCGTGGCGGGTGCGTCGGTCGGTCGGCGGACGCCCGCTCCCGGCTCGACCCGTTCGACGGTCACGGCGCAGACCTTGAACTCCGGCATCCCCGAGACCGGGTCGGTGGCGTCGTTGGTGACGGCGTTCACGAGTCCGTCGCCGGAGAAGTGGAAGGGCGCGAAGACGGTGTCGGGGCGGATGTCGCGGGTCAGGCGTGCCGGGGCGACCATCGAGCCACGGGTCGAGGTCACCCGGACCAGCTCCGCGGCGTCCACGCCGAGCCGCGCCGCCAGCGCCGGGTGCATCTCGACGTGGGCCTCGCCGGCGGCCTCGCGCAGCGCCGGGACCCGCCGGGTCTGGGCCCCGGACTGGTAGTGCTGCAGCAGGCGACCGGTGACCAGGTGGATGGGTGCGTCCTCGCGGACGGCGTCGTCGGGTCCGTCGGACGAGACCGGCACCATCGTGGCCCGTCCCGAGGCCGTGGGGAAGCGCTCGGTGAACAGGCGAGGGGTCCCGGGGTGCGTCGGATCGGGGCACGGCCAGTACAGGGCCTCGCCCGTGTCCAGCCGGTCGTGGGTGATGCCCGCGTAGTCGGCCCGTCCGCCGGCACTGGCACGGGCGAGCTCGTCGAAGACCTCCCGGGACTCGGTGGACCACGTGCCGGGGGCGTCGAGCCGCCGGGCCAGCTCGGCCCAGATCCAGAGCTCGTCGCGGACCTGGGGCGGTGCCGTGACCGCGCGTCGGCGCCGCAGCACGCGACCCTCGAGGCTCGTCATCGTCCCCTCCTCCTCGGCCCACTGCGTGACCGGCAGGACGTAGTCGGCCATCAGTGCCGTCTCGGAGGGCACCACGTCGCACACGACGAGCAGGTCGAGCGAGGCGAGCCGCTCGCGCACGGCACCGGCGCGGGGAGCGCTCACCACCAGGTTGCTCCCGTGCACGAAGAGTCCGCGCGGACCGTCCGCGGTGCCCAGCCGGGCCAGCAGCTCGACGGCGGGGACCCCCGACCGGGGGATGGCGTCGGGGTCGACACCCCACACCCCCGCGACGTGGGCCCGGGCGGCGGGGTCCTCGATCGACCGGTAGCCGGGGAGCTGGTCCGCCTTCTGCCCGTGCTCGCGGCCACCCTGCCCGTTGCCCTGGCCGGTGAGGGCGCCGTAGCCACCACGCTCGGCGCCGGGCAGCCCGAGGGCCAGTGCCAGGGAGATCGCGGCCGACACCGTCGCGGTGCCGTCGGTGTGCTGCTCCGCCCCGCGGCCGGTGAGCACGAAGGCGCCCCGTCCGCCACGGTGCGGGGAGGCGTCGGCCAGCCGCCGGGCGACGGCGCGGAGCTGCGGCTCCGGGACGCCGGTCACGGAGGCCACGCGCTCGGGCCACCAGGAGGCCACGGAACGGCGGACCTCCTCCACCCCGTCCACGCGTTCGTGCAGGTAGGCGGTGTCGGCCAGGCCCTCACCGAGGACGACGTGCAGCAGGCCGAGCAGGAGCACCAGGTCGGTGCCGGGAACGAGCTGCAGATGGGTCCCCGCGCCGTCGTCGCACAGGCGAGCCGTGGCGGACCGCCGCGGGTCGACGACGACCAGCCCGCCCTGCTCCCGAGCGCCGGCGAGGTGCTGGACGGCCGGTGGCATGGTGTCGGCGAGGTTGCTGCCGAGCAGCAGCACGGCGTCGGCGTCCCGAAGGTCGGTGAGCGGGAACGGTAGGCCGCGGTCGACGCCCAGCGACCGGTTGGCCGCCGCCGCGGCGGACGACATGCAGAACCGCCCGTTGTAGTCGACCATCCGTGTGCGGAGCGCCAGCCGTGCGAACTTGCCGAGCTGGTACGCCTTCTCGTTGGTGAGACCGCCCCCGCCGAACACCGCGAGCGCATCGGGTCCGTGCTGCTCGGCGAGGCTGAGTGAACGGTCGGCGATGTCGTCGAGCGCCTCCTCCCAGCTCACCGGTCGAAGCCCCCGGGGCGTGCGCCGCAGCGGCTCCACCAGCCGGTCAGGGGTGCGCAGCAGCTCCGCCGACGTCCACCCCTTCTGGCACATGCCGCCGCGGTTCGTCGGGAAGTCGCGGGGCTCGGCGGCCAGAGGGTGGCCGCCGAGCCGCTGCGCGCACTGCAGGGCGCAGTAGGGGCAGTGCGTGTCGGTGTCGGTGATGGGGCTGGGGCTGTCGTGCACGTCAGACCTTCGCGCGGGCCATCGCGGACCGAGGCCGCAGGTAGACGGCCCAGGTGACCACCAGGCAGACCACGTAGAACGCCGCGAACAGGGCGAAGGCCGTCTTCACCGCGGAGACCGGGTCGGTGATCCACGGTGCACCGAACGTCATCGGGATGAGGAAGCCACCGATCGCACCGATGGCTCCGACGATGCCCAGCACGGCCGACGCCTCGCGCGTGGAGCGCAGGAGGGCGTCGCGACGCTCGGACGAGCCTTCCGGCCCCGCCTGCTCGGCCTGCACCTTCCAGATGATGGGGATCATCCGGTAGGTCGACCCGTTGCCGACGCCGGAGGCCGCGAAGACGAAGAGGAAGGCGGCCAGGAAGAACCAGAACACCTGCTCGTTGGCCTCCACCGCGCTCGTCACGGCGGTCGGGTAGGTGAAGGTCTCCGGGTCGACGGTGGTCGGGTCGATCTTGGGCACGGGGGTCAGCCGGGTGAGGGTGAGCAGCACCGCGAGCGTGCCCACGGTCATGAGGGCGAAGGACACGACGGTGATCCGTGCTCCGCCGAACCGGTCGGCCAGCCAGCCGCCGAACGGTCGGGTGATCGAGCCGACGAGGGCGCCGAGGAAGGCGAAGGAGGCCACGTTGACGCCGATGCCGACGACGTCGGGCACGGGCTGGTTCCAGAAGTTGATCTTGATGAGCAGGGGCATCGCCGCGGAGAAGCCGATGAAGGAGCCGAAGGTGCCGATGTAGAGCAGCGCCATGATCCAGGTGTGTCGGTAGGTCACCACGCGCAGCTGCTCGCGGGGTCGTGACGCCGCCACCGACAGGTTGTTCATGAAGAAGAACGCGCCGGCCGCGGCCAGGACGGCCAGACCTCCCCACACGTAGGCCGCCCGCTCCAGCGCGATCCCGGAGCCGCTGGCCTGCACGAGTCCGAAGAGACCGGCACCGCCGACCACGACGGGCAGGAACAGCTGGACCAGGGAGACACCGAGGTTGCCGCCGGCGGCGTTGAGACCGAGTGCCGCGCCCTTGCGGCTCGCCGGGTAGAAGAAGTTGATGCTGGCCATCGAGGAGGCGAAGTTCCCGCCTCCGACGCCGGCCGTCGCCGCGATGACGATGAAGACCCAGTACGGCGTGTCCGGCCGTTGCACGAACCAGGCGAAGAGCCCGGTCGGCACGAGCAGGAGCAGGGCGCTCACGCCCGTCCAGTTGCGGGCGCCGAACCGGGGCACGGCGAACGTGTAGGGCAGCCGGATGAGGGCGCCGACGAGGTTGGGAGCCGCGACCAGCCAGAACAGCTGCTGGGGGGTGAACGCGAAGCCGGCCGAGGCGAGGAAGGTGGCCGTGACGCTCCACAACAGCCAGACGGAGAAGCCGAGGTGCTCGGCGAAGATCGACCAGGCGAGGTTGCGCCGCGCGACCCGACGTCCCCGCGACTCCCAGAACGCGGGGTCCTCCGGGTCCCAGTGGTCGATCCACCGTCCGGTGCGACGCTGCGGTGGCGGGGTCGCGGCCCGGGTCGGTGCCGACGGAGCGGAGCGGGGCGTGTCGAGCTCGATCGTCATGGACTTCCTCGTTCGATCCGGGAGGGGCCGAGGGGCCCCAGGACGTCTCGAACGCTAGGGACGACGTGTTTCGCGGCGCACCGCCCGACGTCAGGGCTCGGTAACACTGTCCGCACACGGTCGGGGGTGGCACTGTGAGATCGCCGGGTCGCCGAGCGCGCTGGGGCTCGCGTGGAAGGATCGGGGCATGACTTCGACCGACGCCACCGCCACCACCGAGACCGTCGACTTCTGGTTCGACCCGCTCTGCCCGTGGGCGTGGATGACCTCGCGCTGGATGCTCGAGGTGGAGCAGGTGCGCGACGTGCACACCGTGTTCCACGTGATGAGCCTGTCGGTGCTCAACGAGGACAAGGACGTCCCCGACGAGTACAAGGAGATGATCCAGGCCGGATGGGGTCCCGTCCGGCTGGCCATCGCGATCGAGCAGCAGCACGGGCAGGAGAAGCTGCGCGCCTTCTACACCGCCATCGGCACGGCCCGTCACCCCGGCGGACGCGACTTCACGCGTGAGCTCTACGAGGAGGTCCTGGCCGAGGTCGGCCTGCCCGCCGAGCTCGCCGACGCCGCGGAGGACACGTCGCTCGACGACGCCGTCCGCGCCTCGCACGCCGACGGCATCGACCGGGTCGGCCAGGAGGTCGGCACCCCCGTGATCTCCGTCGCCGGCACCGCCTTCTTCGGCCCCGTGCTGTCGCCCGCACCCAAGGGCGAGGACGCCGGCAGGGTGTTCGACGGCGCGCGGCTGCTCGCCGGGTACGACGGGTTCTACGAGCTGAAGCGCACCCGCGACCGCGACCCGATCTTCGACTGAGCGTGACGGCGCGGCGGCGGGGTCAGTCGGCCGCTGCGACCGTCGGTGCGGCGGCACCATCGAGGGGACGTCCCGAGGACGCCTCCTGCGCGAGGATCGGGCCCAGGTAGAGCTGGACCAGGCTCGGCACCCGTCGCAGGTCCAGGCCGGTCACGACCTGGATGCGGTCGAGGCGTCCGCGCAGGGTGTTGCGGTGCACATGCAGGGCCTCCGCGCACCGGTGCGGACTCAGGTCGTGCTGGAACCAGGCCCGC
Source organism: Aeromicrobium sp. WCS2018Hpa-31 (assembly GCF_031843905.1). Lineage (NCBI taxonomy): Bacteria > Bacillati > Actinomycetota > Actinomycetes > Propionibacteriales > Nocardioidaceae > Aeromicrobium > Aeromicrobium sp. WCS2018Hpa-31. Next base: position 110,858 of record NZ_JAVTJF010000008.1, read on the forward strand.
AGGGTCGCCCGGAGGTCGCCGTGACGGTCCGCGGCCACGAGGGCACGCCACGGCTCCGACAGGGCGTCGGCCCGCCAGTCGTCGGCCAGGCCGCGCAGCAGCGCGACCAGGGGCAGGTCGCGCGGGTCGTACAGGTCCGCCTCGAGGCCGGAGACGGCCAGCGCGTCCTGCGCGGCGACCCAGGCTCGTCGTAGTCCCTGCGGCCCCTCGAACCCCCGTCCGGACGCGGCCACCAGCCGGCCCGGGTGGGCGTCGACGGCGCGGTGCACGTCGGCGTCGGCGTCGGGGACACGAGTCGGCCACCACACCGCCAGCTCGTCGGACCGGGTGCGGGCGACGAGCAGGTCCGGTCGGCGGACCAGGTGGCGCTGCAGCGTGCGCAACGCGCCCGCACCGGCGGTGCCCTCGGCGCGCACCACGGTGCAGCAGCGCAGCAGGTCGGTGATGCCCAGCTCCTCGGCCCGCCGGGCGGCGTGGAGCGGGTCGACCCGGCCCTCGACCACGGCGCAGAGGTGGTCCTCCCGCTCCTGCTGCAGACGCTGACCGCTCTCGAGCGCCCCGGCTTGCTCCACGATCAGCTCGGCCGTGACCCGGATCAGGTCCGCGAGCGGCTGGACCGTTGCGGGGTCGCCCGAGATGCCGACCACCCCGACCACCTCGCCGTGGTGCCGCAGCGGCAGGTTCACCCCGGGGTGTGCCCCGCGCAGGCCCCGGGCCTGGTCCGCGTCGATCACGACGGCCCGGTCGCCCTGGGCGGCCAGGAGCGCGCCTTCGTGCTGCTCTCCGCGCCGGGACGGGTGCCCGCTCGCGAGGATCGTGCCGCGCGCGTCCATGACGTTCACGTTGTGGCCGATCACGGCACTCGTGCGGTCGACGATGCGCTGGGCGACGTCCTCGCTGAGGGAGCTCATGAGCCCAGTATCGGACGTCGGCTGTGCAGATGCCCTGGATGATCGTCGACGACTGCTCCACGTCTGGTCACCTGCCCGTAGCGCCCGGTGAGGTCCTGTCCCCACGATGGAGGGGCGGCTCTGTGACGGCCGTCACCTCGAGAAGGAGAGACAGATGGCGGACGTCCTCGTGCTGGTAGGTCTGGTGCTCGGTCTGGTCGTGCTCGCGAGCGTGGTCAGGCTGCACCCGTTCGCGGCGCTGCTGATTACGGCGCTGGTGGGCGGCCTGGTCTTCGGCCTCCCGCTGCTCGACGAGGGGGAGGACCTGGGGCTGGTCGGCGTGATCACGTCAGGGTTCGGCTCGACCCTCGGCAACATCGGACTCGTGATCGTCCTGGGCACCGTGATCGGGGTGATCCTGGACAAGTCCGGTGCGGCCATCACGATGGCCGACTGGATCGTGAAGAAGATCGGTCAGCGCTTCCCGACCGTGACCATGTCCGTCATCGGCTACATCGTCTCCATCCCCGTCTTCTGCGACTCCGGGTACGTCATCCTCAACTCGCTCAAGGAGTCGATGGCCGCCCGGCAGCGCATCTCGCCGGTCGCGATGTCGGTCGCGCTCGCCACGGGACTCTTCGCCACGCACACGCTCGTCCCGCCGACGCCGGGACCGATCGCCGCAGCGGGAAGCCTCGGCCTCGGGAACCAGCTCGGGCTGGTCATCCTCGTCGGTCTCCCGGTGGCCCTCGTCGCGGCCGTGGCCGGCAACCTGTGGTCCAGGCGCTTCCGCGACGTGCTGCCCGACGGTGTGCCCGCGGAGGAGGTCGAGGCGCGGATCGCCGAGTTCGGGCGTCTGCGCGAGGACCTCGGGACGCTCCCCAGCCCCCTGGCGTCGTTCGCCCCGATCTTCGTGCCGCTGATCCTCATCATGCTCGGATCCGTCGCCGCCTACCCGACCTCCCCGCTGGGCGACGGCCCTGTCGCCACGGCGCTGCGCTTCATCGGCCTGCCGGTCGTCGCCCTGCTCGTCGGTGTGGTCTGCGCCCTGCCGCTGCTGCCGCGCTCCGGCTTCGTCGAGCAGCTGAACGCCCGCATCACGCTCGGCATCACCGAGGCGGCACCCATCCTGCTGATCACGGGAGCGGGAGGTGCCTTCGGCGCGGTCATCCAGGCCACGCCGGTCGGCTCCTACCTCGGCAACCAGCTGTCGGACCTCGGCATCGGCATCCTCGTGCCCTTCCTCGTGGCGGCGGCGCTGAAGACCGCACAGGGCTCCTCGACCGTCGCGCTGGTCACGACCTCGGCGCTGATGGCGCCGCTGGTGGGGGATCTCGGCTTCGACTCCGACTACGGGCGGGTGCTGGTCGTCATGGCCATCGGCGCCGGCGCGATGGTCGTGTCGCACGCCAACGACAGCTACTTCTGGGTGGTCAGCCAGTTCAGCCGGATGAGCGTCAAGCAGGCCTACGCGGCCCAGACGGCCGCCACCGGTGTCATGGGCGTGTCGGCCATCGCGGTCGTCTCCGTCCTGTCCCTCTTCGTCTGAGGAGACGGCCGTGCACGTCGTGATCGCACCCGACTCCTTCAAGGAGAGCCTGTCCAGCCCCGAGGTGGCCACCGCGTTGGAGCGCGGGTGGCTGCTCGGCGCACCCGGCAGCACCTGCGACCTGGTGCCGCTCGCCGACGGTGGCGAGGGCACGGTGAGGGCGCTCGTCCAGGCGACGGGTGGACGTCTCGAGCGTCGACGTGTGCAGGGGCCGCTCGGCGACCCGGTCGACGCCGAGCTCGGGGTGCTGGGTGGGCCCGGACCGCCGACGGCCGTTGTCGAGGTGGCGGCGGCGAGCGGGCTCGCCCTCGTGCCTCCGGACGAGCGTGACGCAGGGCGGGCCACGTCGTACGGCACAGGTGAGCTGATCGCTGCCGCGCTCGACCTCGGGGCACGTCGGATCGTCCTGGGTCTCGGGGGGAGCGCCACCACCGACGGTGGCACCGGCCTCGCCCGGGCGCTGGGCGTGCGGTTCATCGACGCCGACGGGCAGGACGTCGTCGGCGGTGGGGACGACCTGGGGCGCATCGTCCGCGTCGACACCGACGGTCGCCACCGAGGCCTCGCCGACTGCGAGGTGCTCGCGGCCTGCGACGTCGACAACCCGCTGACCGGTCCCGACGGTGCGGCTGCGGTCTACGGGCCGCAGAAGGGAGCCGACCCCACGTCGGTCGCGCTGCTCGACGGGAACCTCGCGCACCTCGCCGACGTGCTGGCGGGGGCGGGCCTCGGTGCCGACGCCACGACGCCCGGAGCCGGGGCCGCCGGCGGCATCGGGTTCGCGGTCCTCGCCCTCCTCCACGGGCGGCTCCGACCCGGTTTCGACCTGGTGGCCGAGGCCGTCGGGCTCGACGACCTGCTCGACCGAGCCGACCTGGTCCTGACCGGTGAGGGACGCCTGGACCGGCAGTCGCTCGCGGGGAAGACGCCGGTGGGTGTGATGCGGCGTGCGCGCGCCCGCGGCATCCCGGTCGTGGCCCTCGCCGGCTCGCTCGGGGAAGGCGCCGACGAGCTGCTCGACGCCGGGATGACCGCGGTCCTCAGCGTGGTCCCGGGCGTCGTCGACCACGACGAGGCGATGGGTCGCGCTGCGGCGAACCTGGAGGCGACGGCGCGCGCCGTGGCGGCCGTCTGGGCGGCTGCGAGGGCGCGTCCCGCCTGACCTCTGCCGCCGCGACACCGCGTCCCACCCGCTCTCGGCGGACACGTGGGCAGGCCCGTCCGGCCTACGCTGACCTCATGACGCTGCACCCCCAGGCCCGGGCCTACCTGGAGGCCCTCGGGTCCCACGACGGCGGGCCGCCGCTGGACCTCGATGCCGTCAGGGACATCCGTGCGCAGTCGCGGGCGGCCGCCCTGGAGCAGGACCGCATCGGCCTCGACCACGTGGCCGACGTGGACGCCGACGGCGTGCCGTGCCGGCTCTACCGTCCGAGGCTCGGTGCACCCGTGGCCCTCTACGTCCACGGGGGCGGCTGGGTCATGCACGACGTCGAGACGCACGACGTCTTCTGCCGGTACCTCGCGCACATCACCGGCTGGGCCCTGCTGTCGGTCGACTACCGACTGGCTCCGGAGCACCCGTTCCCGGCGGGCCTCGACGACGTGGAGCGCGCCGCCCGATGGCTCCGCGCGAACGGCCGCGGCCACCGGGTCGACACCGACTGGGTCCCCGCGATCGGCGACTCCGCCGGCGCCAACCTCGTCGCGGGGCTGTGCGTGCGCGACCCGGCACTCCTCGACCACCAGGTCCTGCTGTACCCCGTCACCGACCGCCGGGCCGAGCTCGACCCGTCGCTCGGGAACGCCGCCCTCGGCATCGACGACATGACCTGGATGTGGGAGGCGTACGCGCCGGGGGAGCGGGCCGACGAGCCCGAGGTGAGCGTGCTCCGCGTAGCCGACCTGGCCGAGCACCCGCCCGCCGTCGTCGTCACGTGCGAGCACGACGTGCTCCGTGACCAGGGCGAGGCGTATGCGGCAGCGCTCGCCGACGCCGGCGTGCAGGTCACCGCGCACCGGGCCCTCGGGATGATCCACTCCTTCTGGCGGCAGCCGGCCGTCTTCGACGCGTCTCGAGCCCTCGTGGTCGCGGTCGGCGGATGGCTCGACACGGCGCGGTCCGCGGCACGGGAGGCGTGATCGCGGCTGGCATACTGTCGCGCGTGGTGGAGCAGGCCGAGCCGGGGCAGACCGAGCGCCCAGCCTGGCGCCGCTTTCTCGACCGGCAGCTCAGCCGCGAACCCCTGGTGGTCGTCCCCACCCACGCCTACGGCCTGCGAGGCGTCGCGGACGGACCTCCGGCCCCGCACCGCCTGGTGCCGCTGCTGCGCACCGCGCTGCTGGGTGCGGCCTTCGCCGTCCTGGTGGTGCTCGCCCTCACCCGCCCGACGCCCCTCGTGGCGGTGCCCGGGGTCGTGGTGGCCGTCGCGCTCGCGGTCGGCGCGTCGGAGGGGACGCTGCGGCACTGGCGGCACCGCAGACGTCTGCGTCGCGCCCTGGTCCGTCACGCCCCGACCACGGCGATGGCCTACGCCGGCAGGTCGGGCGGTCCGTGGCAGCTGCGCATGTGGGAGCCCTACCTGCTGCGCTCCGGTGAGCCGAACGTCATCATCAACCTGCACGCCAAGTACGTCGAGCGGATCCTGACCGAGGGCGACACCCCGCTGCGATCGCCCTTCGTGCAGCTGGGGTCACGGGGGATGAAGGACCTCGACGACGCGCTGGTCCCCAGCCTCCGCGCCTTCTTCTACGTGCAGAACGCCCAGACGAACGCCCGGTTCATGGCGCGCCGGGACATCACGCACGTGTGGCTCAACCACGGCGACTCCGACAAGCCGGCCAACTACAACCCCCGGCACGCGGACTACGACGTCCTCGTCGTGTGCGGCCAGGCGGGCATCGACCGGTACGCCAACCACGGCATCCACGTGGACGCCGACAAGTTCGAGGTGCTCGGCCGCCCCCAGGCGTGGGACATCGAGCCCGCTCGCGGTGCCATCGGGTCCCTCGAGCAGCCGACCGTGCTCTACGCGCCGACGTGGCACGGCCTCGATCCCGCGGTCAACTTCTCCTCGCTCGAGCAGGGACCGAAGATCGTCGCCGCCCTCCTGCGACGCGGGGTGCGCGTGGTCTTCCGGCCACACCCGCTCAGCTACCGCTGGCGCATCCGACGGGCCGTGGTGCACGAGATCCACGGGCTGCTCGAGGCCGACCGGGCCGCCGGCGGTCCCGCGCACGTGTGGGGACGGCGCGCCGACGTCGAGTGGAGCGTGGCCGACTGCACCAACGCCTCCGACGCCCTCATCTCCGACGTGTCCAGCGTCGTGTCCGACTGGCTGCAGTCCGAGAAGCCGTACAGCATGACGGCGATGCGGTCGAGCGTCGAGGAGTTCCGCGACGAGTACCCCATCGCCCAGACCGCGTACGTGCTGCGCGGTGATCTCGAGAACCTCGACGAGGTCCTCGACGACCTGCTCGTGGACGACCCGCTGGCCGAGGCCCGGTCGGCTCGCAAGCGCTACGTGCTGGGGGAGTTCCGGGGCGAGGAGTCCGCCGACGCCTTCGCGGGGTTCGTGCGGCGCGTGGTGCGCGAAGGCCGCTGAACCGGCAACCGACCGCTCTGGGACACTGTCCGCATGCGCGTGCACCTCGGAACCGACCATGCCGGCCTCGAGCTCAAGGACGCCCTCGCGGCGTGGCTCACCGACCACGGGTACGAGCCCGTCGACCACGGCGCGCACGAGTACGACGCCGACGACGACTACCCGCCGTTCTGCGTCGCGGCGGCCCAGGCCGCGGTCGACGAGCCGGGGTCGCTGGCGATCGTGATCGGCGGGTCGGGCAACGGTGAGCAGATCGCCGCCAACAAGGTGCGCGGCGCTCGAGCGGCGCTCGCCTGGAGCACGGAGACGGCCGCACTCGCCCGTGAGCACAACGACGCCCAGGTGATGGCCATCGGCGGGCGCATGCACACGTTCGAGCAGGCCGTCGAGATCGTCGAGACCTTCCTGACCACGCCGTTCAGCGGAGCCGAGCGTCACCAGCGCCGGATCGACCTGCTCGCCACGTACGAGAGGACCGGCGGCTTCGCCTGATCCTCGTCGCCGGCCCCGACGGGTCGTCGTGCGGTACGCAGCGCGCTGACTAGGCTCGTCGGGTGGCTTCCTCTCCCGTCGTGACCGGCCCTCGAGATCGTCGTGCCTGAGGGCCACACCCTCCATCGGTTGGCAGGGCGGCTCACGAAGGCGTTCGCGGCGGACCGGGTGCGCTCGAGCAGCCCGCAGGGCCGTTTCGTCGACGGAGCCGGCCGGCTCGACGGGCTGGTGCTCGCCGGTGCCGACGCGTGGGGAAAGCACCTGCTGGTGCGGTTCGAGGGCCTCGACGAGCAGGTGCACGTCCACCTCGGCCTCTACGGGGCGTTCCGGATCTCGAAGCACGCCGAGGGCGAGGTCCCCGAGGTGAAGGGCCAGGTGCGCTGGCGGCTCGAGGGGCCGGCTGAGTGGCCCACGCGCACGGCGGACCTACGGGGTCCCACGGCGTGCGAGCTGCTGCTGCCCGGCGAGGTGGAGGCGCTCGTCGCGCGGCTCGGTCCCGACCCGTTGCGGGCGGACGCCGAGCCCGACCGTGCCTGGCGGCGGATCCACCGCTCGAGGGCACCGATCGCGACCTTGCTCATGGACCAGTCGGTCGTCGCCGGCATCGGCAACGTGTACCGGGCGGAGGCACTGTTCCGGCACCGCATCGACCCGTTCCTGCCCGGCCGGGACCTGCCCGAGCCGATCTGGGACGCCCTCTGGGCCGACCTCGTCGCCCTGATGCGAGAGGGCGTGCGCAAGGGTCGGATCGACACCGTCCACGTGGCGCACGGCCCGGCCGTCATGGGTCGGCTCCCGCGACGCGACGACCACGGCGGCGAGGTCTACGTCTACCGTCGCGACGGGCGGGAGTGCTACGTCTGCGGCGACGAGGTGCGCACCCAGGTCCTCGCGGCAAGGAACCTGTTCTGGTGCCCCACGTGCCAGGCCGCGGGTACGCTCGGCCGGTGAGATCACGTCTTCGCCGCGCCCGGCACACCGTGGGGCGCTACGTCGACGACCGGGTCGTGCGCTGGCAGACCGGCACCCAGGAGGGTCAGGTCGCGGTCCTCGGGGTGCTGGCGGTCCTCAGCGCGGTGATCCTCGCCCTCTCCATCGTGTCGTACCCGGTGTTCCCGGCCTTCACGTTCGTGATCCCGCTGCTGCTCGGCAGCATCACCCTGCGCTTCAAGCCGTTGCTCGTGCTGGTGGGCACGATCGCGCTGTTCGTGGCCGTCACGGTCACCGTCGAGTCGCTCGAGACGGGCATGACGACCAATCGGGTGAGCTCGCTCGTGATGATGACCGTCGTGGCCGGCATCCAGCTGTGGGAGGCGCGACGTCGGCGGAGCGGACTTCCCGGTCCGCTGGGCGAGGCCATGCTGGTCGACCTCCGAGACCGGCTGCAGGCTCAGGGCAAGGTCCCGCCCCTGCCGGCTCCGTGGCACGCGGAGTCCGCGATGCTGACCGCGGGCGGGGTGCACTTCTCCGGTGACTTCATGGTCGCCAACCTGAGCGAGGACGAGCGGAAGCTCGAGATGGTGCTCGTCGACGTCTGCGGGAAGGGCGTGGCCGCGGGGACCCAGTCGTTGCAGCTCGCCGGGGCCCTCGGTGGTCTGATCGGGGCGCTGCCGCCGCTGGCCCTGTTCGCGGCCGCCAACGACTTCCTCATGCGGCAGGACTGGGACGAGGGCTTCGCCACGGCGGTGCACGTGACGATCGACCTGCGCAGCGGGGACTACGGGATCATCAACGCCGGCCACCCGCCGGCGCTGCACTGGCACCCCGGCGCATCGGACTGGAAGACCGACCACGCCCGCGGCACGGCGCTCGGCATCCTGCAGCACCCCGACTTCCACGAGACCCGAGGGACCCTCGCGTCGGGGGAGGCCCTGCTGTTCTTCACCGACGGCGTGGTGGAGTCCCGTGAACAGGGCGTGGAGGAAGGCGTCGAGTGGCTCCGGTCCGTGGCCGCGCGTGCCGTGCGACCCGGCTTCGAGGGCGCCGCCGGCCGCATCATCGGACGGGTGAAGACCAAGGACGACGACCGAGCGGTGCTCCTGCTCGCACGTCGCGACTGACCCGCGGGCCGCAGCATCACCGGCCACGCGCATGTGGCATCCTGGAGTCGCTTCGGCCCCGAGAGCGGACGTAGCTCAATTGGTTAGAGTCTCTGCCTTCCAAGCAGAATGTTGCGAGTTCGAGTCTCGTCGTCCGCTCTCGGGGCCGAAGCCTGTTCCCAGCCGCGAGGCGTGGTCGAGCATCACGGGTCAGTGCTGGTCGGGCAGCACGTGTGCCCCGGCCGATGGGTCGGGGTGTCGTGGTCAGGGTCGCCAGCGGGTGTTGCGTTGCCAGGTGTCGGAGCCGGGGAGCTTCCACTCGACGTGTCCGTCGTCTGGGTTGATGCGTCCGATCCAGCCTTGGTCGTGTGCTCGGTGGTGGTGGAACGGGCAGAGCAGTGCGCCGTCTCTGATGTCGGTGGTCTTGGAGATGGCGTAGGGGTTCAGGTGGTGGGCCTCGGTCCACCGGGCGTCGCGGTCACATCCGGGAGTGGTGCAGCCCATGTCTCGCTTCTCCATGGCCCGGCGTGAGCTGCGGTTGAAGTAGCGGTTGGCCGAGCCGAGGTCGAGGGGGAGAGGCTTCCCGTTCAACACCATGGGCACAATCTGCGCGGAGCAGGCGAGCCGGCGTGCTTCGCCGGCGCTGATGCGGGTGCCGTCGGACAGCCCGGCGGCCTTGACGCCGCCGAGGAGGGTGTCGAGGTCCAGGTTCACGGTGACGACGGCGCTCACGCCACCGTTGGACGGCAGGGAATCGGCCGGGAGGTGCTCGACGAGGGTGGCGAACGCGTGCCCGAGGCGCTGCGGGTAGGACTGGCCGAATCCGACCTCGTCCATCTCGCCTGTGGCGGCGTTGACGGTCCCGACCTTCTGGTGCGGGGCTGCGAGCGCGTCGAGGGCGGTCTTGAGCATCGCGCCCTGGGCTTCGGGGAGGGTGAACCTGCCGGTGACGGTGCCGTCGTTGTTGTCCCACATCGAGAACGACGTCTTCTTGCGGGCTTCCTCTTCGCGGCGACGCAGGATCTCGTCCTCGTCGGCGTCGACCTCCTCGGTCTTCTTGCGGTAGGTCTCGGTGATCCGCGCCGCCCTGCGGCGCAGGTCCTTGAGCGTCAGCTTCTGCGCGTCCTTCAGCAAAGTCTCTTCGCACCGCTCGCGCTGCTCTGCGGTCACGTCCTCGGGCAGATTGGCCAGGGCGCGGGAGATGAGGTCGGCCTGCTTGGTGCTGATCACTCCGGCGGCGAGCGCGTTCTCGATGAGGGTGGTCTGCTCCTCGATCCGCTGCGCAGTGTTCACGAGTGCATCCGCACCCCCGCGGTCACCCCCGAAGTCGAACGAGATCGTCGCGCCGGTCGAGGTACCCGTTCCCGGTCGCGGACCGTCACCGTTGGCTGCCGCCTTGCGGGCCTTCTCCAGCACGCGAGCGGCGGCCATCTTGTGGGCGGCGACCTGGGACTCCAGGCGGCTCAGCTCACCGATCAGCCGCCGGACCTCACCGGTCTCCAGCCCGTCCCACGCACTGGTGGGGACCGCGGAGAATCCCTCACGAGCCGAACGCACGCACGCCGGCACCGGGTGGGTGTCGAGTGCGGCGACGCTCATGCTTCCTCCTGCGGATCTACCCCCATTCTAGAGACAGGATCAGACAAGAAACAAGCACACGTTCGAATACGTGACCAAGGTCCCGAGTCATCAGGGGCGATCGGTCCGGAGCACCAGATCGGCGGCGTTGCGGGTCCCTTCGGCGGCGAACAAGGCGCGCTCCTGCGCGGCCCACACGTCCCACCACGGCACGTACGCCTCACCGTCGCGTGCCGTGGCGCGGGTCCTGCGGGTCTCGACGTCGGCCTCGACCCAGACGAGCGCGCTCAGGAAGGGGCGGAGCGGTCGCGAGCCGCTGCCGCAGCCGTCGAGCACGAGCAGCGGTGCGGGCTCGACGGGCAGGCCGGGCAGCCAGGTGTCGCGCACCCAGCTCCACCGTCGGGGCCGCGCGACCTCGTCACGTGCGAGGGGGTCCAGCAGCTCGCGGGCCAGAGCAGGGGGCATCTGCGACAGCCCTCGCCATCCCGGCACGAAGGTGTCGGTCCGCAGCACCACCGCGTCCGTCCGTCGCGCCAGCTCGTCCGCGAGCGACGACTTGCCGGACCCGCTCGGCCCGTCGATCGCCACCACCGTGGTGGAGCCGCACGCCGGTAGTCGTCCGCGCACCAGCTCGACCACGGCGTCCATGCGGCCAGCGTAGGTTCGTGCGCGGCGCAGAGATCGTCCGGCGGTCGGTTCGGTCAGGCGAGTCGCTCGACGAGCGCGCGACCGAGGGCGCGGCCCGACACGAAGGCCGCCTCGACCGACGACGACGGCCCCCAGGAGTCGCCGCACGCGCCGATGCCGTCGTCGTCGAGGTGGAAGGGCGCCTCGCGCTCCTGTGCGGGGCGGGCGAAGGTCCACCGCTGCACGTGGACGAGCCAGGGCTCGTCGCCCGGCACGTCGACCACCTCGCGCAGCGCGGCGAGCATCGGGTCGGCGGCCGAGGCGGGGTCGGACAGGTGCCGGCGGGCGCGCTCGGCGGTGCTGTGCGCGACGAGGACCGGGGCCCGGTCGCCACGACGCAGCCCGTCGTCGGCGACCCACGTCAGGTCGGGGTGGTCACCGACGAAGACGCCGTCCTCCTCGGGCCAGGTGCGCCGTTGCCAGCCGACGGTGAGGGCGAGGGCCGGCTCGTAGGGATCGTCGAGGGCGTCGTGGGCGGCGGTGCCGGGCGCCACGAGCCTGCGGGCCTGGGGGTCAGGCATGGCGAGCACGACGGCGTCGGTCTGCTGCCCGTCGACGCTCGGCCGCTCCCCGACGGTCACGTGCTCCACGGGGTCCGCGCTGCGGATGTCGAGACCCTCCGCCAGGTCCTGGACGAGGGAACGGAGCCCGTGGGGCGCGGACCACCGGACGGGGCCGGGCTTCGGCTCCCGCTCGCCGTCGGACCACGCCGTGAACGTGTCGGTCCACGGTCGCGCGAGCCCTCGGCGCTCCCAGTCGTCCACGACGGCGGCGAAGGCGTCGTCGCGAACCGTGAAGTAGCTGGCACCGATGTCGACCACACGGTCGCCGTGGCGGCGCAGTGCCATGCGGCCGCCGGGTCGACGGCCGGTGTCGCGCAGCACCACCGTGTGTCCTGCGGCCTCCAGCTCACGAGCGCACGCGACGCCGGACACGCCGGCTCCCACCACCACGACGTCTGCCATGCCCCGATCGTCGCACCCACCGGCGCACCCGGCAGGACGAGACGAGCCCCCGACCCGGACGGGTCGGGGGCTCGTCGGAGCGCGTCGGCTCAGGCCGCGTCGCGCGTGGGGTAGTCGGTGTACCCCTCGGCGCCGCCACCGTAGAACGTCGACGGATCGGGCTCGTTGAGCTCGGCGCCGTCGCGCCAGCGGTCGGCGAGGTCGGGGTTGGCCAGGAACGGGCGGCCCACGGCCACGAGGTCGGCGAGGCCGCCGTCGACGATGTGCTTGACCTCGTCGAGGTCCGTGACCTCGGTGAACCCGGTGTTCGCGATCACGACGCCGCCGAAGCGGCTGCGCAGCTCGCGGAACAGGTCGCTCGCGGGGTCGCCGAGGATGCTCAGGTAGGCCAGGCCGAGGTCGGCGATGCCGTCGACGAGCGCGAGGTAGGTGGCCCGCGTGTCGGCGGCGTCCTCCTCGAGCACGCCCTGGATGTTGTGCGCAGGCGAGATGCGCAGCCCGACCTTGTCGGCACCGATGGCCTCGACGGCGGCGCGCACGGCCTCGATCGTGAGGCGGGCCCGGTTCTCGGGGCTGCCGCCGTACTCGTCGGTGCGCTCGTTCGTGGACGGCGCGAGGAACTGGTGCAGCAGGTAGCCGTTGGCGCCGTGCACCTCCACGCCGTCGAGCCCGGCCGCGACGGCGTTGCGGGACGCCTGCGCGAACTCCTCGACGACGCCGGGGATCTCCGCCGTCTCGAGCGCGCGGGGGACCGGGTGCGGCTTCTGGCCGTCAGCGGTCACCATCTCGCCCGGGGCCGCGATGGCGCTCGGGGCGACCGTGTCGAGGCCGTCCTTGTTGTCCGGGTGGGCGATGCGTCCGGCGTGCATCAGCTGGGCGACGACGCGGCCGCCTCCGGCGTGCACGGCCTCGGCGACGCCGCGCCATCCGTCGACCTGCTCGGGGGAGTGCAGGCCCGGCGTGGCGAGGTATCCCTGGCCCACGGCCGACGGCTGCGTGCCCTCCGTGACGACCAGCCCGGCACCGGCGCGCTGGCCGTAGTACTCGGCGGCGAGGGCTCCGGGCACGCCTCCGGCCTCGGCGCGGTTGCGGGTCAGCGGCGCCATGACGAAGCGCTGGGGCAGCTCCCAGGCGCCAACGGTGATCGGGTCGAAGACGGTGGTCATGTCTCTCCTTCAGCTCGGGTGTCCCGGACGCTGTCCGGGCGGGGCCGCGGACGGCCCATCTCCTTCACTGTTCAACCATCTGCCCGACGACGCATTCCGAATCGCGGCGACTGTGGGGGGTCTCACCCGCTGGCGTAGGCTGACGTCCGCCGTCGCCGCTGGTGCGGGTCCGACGGCACCGGGATGTAGCGCAGCTTGGTAGCGCATCCGCTTTGGGAGCGGAGGGTCGCAGGTTCAAATCCTGTCATCCCGACCCTGCTCGACCGTGGGCGTGGCGGTCAGCGCACCCGTGTGCTCGTCCGTGCACCCTGTGACGTCGTCATCCCGTCCCGCGAGGGTCGGAAGCGGACCCAGTACGTCCGCTTCCCCTTCGGCTGGCGGGCGAGGGTCGTGGTCGCCCGACCGTCCACGACGCGGATCGTCCCGATGCGGTCCGAGCCCTTCCTCGACCGGTAGAGGTCCAGTGAGCCGTCGACGTAGGCGGCGCTGACCTTCGCGACGGTCACCCTCGCCGACACCGCGACGCGACGGCCACCGCGCGGCGTCAGCGTGGCCTTCACGCTGCTGCGGGCCGACGTGACGTCGCGCGACGTGCTCCGCACGACTGCACGGGCGTATCCCGGACGCTGGACCGTCGCCTGCGCGACGACGTTGCGCCCGACGTCGGACGCGGTGGGCCGGTACCGGGCTCCGGTGGCGCCCTTGATCGCCTTCCCGTCGCGGAGCCACTGCCAGCTGGTGGTGCTCGGGGTGGGGGAGAGCGTGCCGGTGCGGGCCGACAGCAGCTCGTGGGCGACGGGCGCCGTCGTCGACGTGGTCGGTCGGCCGGTGAAGTACTCGGGGTCGCGCACCTCGACGGCCGGGGACGACACCCTGCTCTCGATCCCCTTCCGCTGCGCCGTCACCTCGGCGCTGACGAAGCTACCGTCGAGCGTGCGCGGTGCCGTGAAGCTCGATCCGGTCGCGAGCAGGACCCGTCCCGGCCCGGAGCCCTCGTACCATCGCACGCCGGTGATCACCGCGTCGTCCTGGTACAGCACACCCGGGTCGACCGTCATCGGCCGGTCCCAGGCAACGGCGTGGGGGCCGACATCGAGGGTTGGTGCGACCCGCCAGTACGGCGCCCGGTGTGCGAGGTCGGTCCGGACGTCAGTCGCTTGTCGGGGCTGCACCGAGGCGTCGCGGCGGGCGTGCTCGATGCGGTGCAGCGGATCACTGATGGAGAGCCCGTAGGTGCCCTCGCGCAGGCCGCCCAAGGTCCAGGAGCCGTCCGGGCCGGTCGTGACTTCGACCCGAGCCGCGTCGGAGGTGATTCGAACACCGTTCAGCGGCACCCCGTCGGAGGTACGGACCACACCGGAGAGCGTGCCGTTCGGCACCATCACGATCGGATCGGCCACGGTGATGCGGCCGGCGAAGACGTCGACCCGCTGCGCCGCGTCCTCGCTGGTTGCGCCACCGGAGAAGGTCTGGGCGTCGGCTCCCTGGGCCCCGTAGCCGACCCCGGTCACCGACGGTCCGCTGACCCGCACGACAGTAGGCCCGGAGTCGAGACCACCCAGGTCGTAGTCACCTTGGGAGGTGATGTCGCTGCGGCTCACCGGAACCCAACCTTCGTCACCTCTCGGCTGGAAGGCCTCGACGTAGGCGACGCGGGGCAGCGGCGATCCGTCGGCCCGCGACACGAGTCCCGTCAGGTGGCCTCCCGGCCGCGGAACGAAGGAGGTGAGGTCGACTGAGGAGTCGGGCTCCACCTGGAGGACGCTCGCATCGTCGGGACTCTCCGTCGAGGGGAAGTAGGTGGTGGAGACGTCCTCGAAGCCGGATCCGAAGGTGGGGTAGGGCTGGCGGTACCAGGCGACCCGATAGTCGCCCGCCGGAAGGTGGAAGTCCACGGTCTCGGCCCCCACGACGACCGGGTGCTGCGTCCAGTCGACGGTCCTCCAGGTGCCTTCGTCGAGTCGTTCGAACCGCAGGTGCGTGCGCTCGGCCCAGGCTCGTCCGACGGTGATCGTCCCCGACGCGGTGGCGTCGGCCGGGGCAGCCAGCAGCGTGGTGCCGAGGACCGTCGCCAGGAGGGCAGCGACGAGGTGGGACGCGCGGTTCATGACCGAAATCTAGGACGTTCCCCTCGGTTGTGCCCGCCGAACGCCGAAGTCGGTCTCACATGTCGCGGTAGCGCTGCGCCGCGTCGAGCTTCTCGCGGAGCAGGTCCGCGGTGACCTGGCGCGGCGGCGCGTCGACGTCGCCGGTCTCGGGGTCGATGTAGAGCCCGGCGTAGGCGGCGGTGTCGCGCTGGTAGCGCCAGCCCTCCGAGAGCGGGCCGACGTCGTACGCGTCGTAGCCGAGGGCGTCGAGCACCTCCGTGACCGTGCGCTTGGCGTCGTCGTGGTCGCCGGCGATGGCCAGGACGGAACGCTCGGCGTCGCCGCTCGGCCGCTGCAGCGTCCCGAGGTGCTTGAAGTAGATGTTGTTGAACGCCTTCACGACGTGCGACTCGGGCAGGTGCTCCTGCGTGAGCTCGCTCGTGGTGGTCGACTCGTCGTCGAGCTGCGCCACCTGGCCGTCGCGCTGCGGGTAGTAGTTGTTGGTGTCGATGACGACCTTGCCCCGCAACGGCTCGACGGGGACGTCGGGGAGCGCCTTCAACGGCACCGTGACGACGGCGATGTCTGCGGCCTCCGCGGCCTCGACGGGTGTGGCCGCGCGGGCACGCGGCCCGAGGCGGTCGACGAGCTCGGTCAAGGTGTCGGGGCCGCGACGGTTGCTGAGCACGACGTCGTAGCCCGCGTCGACGGCCAGCTGTGCGACCGTGCTGCCGATGTGTCCGCTGCCGATGAGTCCGATGGTGGTCATGCTCGGTTCAACACGACGGACCGACCGGGTGTTCCACCCCCATGCCCGACCCCCATCGGTGGATCCTCAACCGCAGGCGGACGTCTGCGGTTGACGATCCACCGATGCGGGCGCTGATGTTGCGGATCCACCGATGGGGGGAGTCAGACGAGGGCGCGGAGGGCGGTGTCGGCGGCGCGCAGGGCCTCGCGGTCCCACGTGGAGATGGAGGCGAGCAGCTCGTCGGCTCCGGTGCGGTCGGCCAGCTGCTCGAGGGTGCGCCGCACGGTGGCCGCGTCCCCGGCGATCGCGCGGTCCAGCGACGTCTCCACCCGCCTGCGCACCTGGTCGGGCCAGTCCTGGGCGCGGATCGACGCGGGTGACTCCAGCGGTGGGAACTCGCCCGTCCGGCGCGAGATCGCCATGGCCCACGCCTCGGGCAGGGCCAGCTCGCGGGCCGTCGCGACGTCGTCGGCCACGTGCACGTCGGCCGACACCACGACCGACGGTCGGTCGTGCTCCGACGAGGGCACGAAGGTGCGCCGATAGGCCGCCAGGGCCTTCGGGAGCTCGTCGGACCACAGCACCGGTCCACCGACGACCACGGGCAGACCCAGCTCGGCGGCCAGGGCGATGCCCCGACCGGTGGCCAGCAGGAACATCGGGACGGGACCGCCTTCCGGTCGCACCGTCACCGGGCCCGCGCCGGACAGGTGGTCGCGCAGCTCGCGTACGTCGTCGGCGAAGCGGTCCGGGGCGTCCGCGGCCTCCCGCAGGGCGGCACGGACGGGCGGGGTGAAGCCCGACGACCGGCCGAGCCCGACGTCGACGCGACCCGGGTTCAGCGCCTCGAGCATCCGCAGCTGCTCGGCCACCACGAACGGCTGGTGGTGGGGGAGCATGATGCCGCCCGACCCGATCCGGATGCGTGACGTCGCCGCCCCGATCGCCGCCATGAGCACGGGCGGTGACCCGCTGGCGATGCCCGGGACGCCGTGGTGCTCGGCCACCCAGAAGCGCTCGTAGCCGAGCTGCTCGGCCCAGACGGCACGTTCCACGCTTCCCGTCAGCCCCTCGCCGTCGGGGCGGCCGACGCGGGTCCGGGAGCGGTCGAGCAGCGAGAGCCTCACGTCGTCGTCAACACCGGACGGGGCCGATGGCTTCCGCGGCCGGACCGTCTCCTGGTCGTCCCGCCCCGTTCACCGCGGCATCGCCGTCCGGTACCCCGCCCCTGCCTGACTGGAGGGGTGAGGACCGGGACACCCCGCCAGCCCCCCGCGCGCCGCCGACCCCCGATGAGCCGCCGTGACCTCGTGGTCAGCGGTCTCGGACTCACAGTCGGCGCCGGGGTCGTCGCCTCCACCCTGCGGCCCTCGGCCGCACCGGCCAGTCGGCACCAGCACTTCCAGCACGGACTGGCGTCCGGGGACCCGCTGCCCGACGGCTTCGTGCTGTGGACCCGCGTCTCGCCCGCGCCCGACGCCACGCCCGGCTCGGGACGCGGGGGCCCGGTCGACGTGGCCTGGCAGGTGGCGCTCGACGACGTCTTCGCGGACGTGGTGGCGGAGGGCACGGTGAGCACCGACGCGGGGCGCGACCACACCGTGAAGCTCGACGTCCGCGCTCTCCGACCCGCCACGACCTACTGGTACCGGTTCTCCCACGGACCGGACACGGTCACCGGTCGCACCCGGACCGCACCGGCCGTCGACGCGGCCGTGGACCGGCTCCGGCTCGGCGTGGTGTGCTGCGCCAACTGGCAGGCCGGCCACTTCGGCGCGTACCGCCACCTGCTCGACCACGACCTCGACGCCGTCGTGCACCTCGGCGACTACCTCTACGAGTACGAGCCCGGTCGCTACTCCCACGGAGCAGACTGGTCCGACGTCCGGCGCCACGACCCCCCGCACGAGACCGTCACGCTCGAGGACTACCGGCGCCGGCACGCGCAGTACAAGACCGATCCCGACCTGAGCCGCCTGCACGCCGCCCTGCCGATGATCGCCACGTGGGACGACCACGAGGTCGCGGACGGCTGGTTCCCCGAGGGTGCGTACGAGCACGACCCCGCGACCGAGGGCCCCTGGACCCGCCGGCGCGACGCCGCGCTGCGGGCCTACGACGAGTGGATGCCGGTTCGGCTGTCGGGCACGGCGACGGTCGGCGACGGCACGACGATCCAGCGCCGCTTCCGCTTCGGTAGCCTCGTCGAGCTGACGATGCTCGACCTGCGCAGTCGCCGAGACGAGCGGGTCGAGCCGCGCGACGTCGCCCTCGCCGACGAGCGGCGCACGCTCACCGGCACGGACCAGGAGTCCTGGCTGGCGCAGGGGCTCGCGGCCTCGACCGCCCGGTGGAAGCTCGTCGGGAACCCGGTGATGGTGGCGCCGATGCTCATGCCGCCGCGGCCGCGCGGGGAGGAGCTGGCGCTGCGCGACACGACCGACCCCATGACCTGGGGCTCCCCGGAGCCGAACACCGACACGTGGGACGGCTATCCCGCCGAGCGGCGGCGGCTTCTGCAGGGTCTGGCCGACGCCGGCGTCGACGACGTGGTGTTCCTCAGCGGCGACGTGCACACGGCGTGGGCCAACGAGGTGGAGCTCGACGGCCGGCCGGTGGCCACGGAGCTCGTGTGCAGCTCGATCACCAGCAACAACGTCGACGACTTCATGGGCACCGCGCCGCGCACCGTCTCCCTCGCGATGGAGGAGGCGATCGGCGCGCTCAACCCGCACGTGCGTTTCGTCAACCTCGACGACCACGGCTACAGCGTGGTCGAGCTGACGCCCTCGGAGGCGAGGTGGGAGTGGCACGCCGTCAGCGACCGTCGAGATCCCGACGCGTCCTCGCGGCTGCTCGCCGCGCGGTGCGTCCGGTCGGGCTCCGCGCGGGTGCTCCCCGTCTGACGGCGAGCGTGGCAGGGCCACGCCCACGCCGTCGGACGGAGGGGCCGGGCCTCGGGAGCCCGACCCCTCCGCACCGCGTGGCGGTCAGTCGTCGTCGGGCTCGCTGCCCTGGTAGGCGCGGTCGTCGCCCTTGCCGCCGCTCACGACGTCCTTGGCCGCTCCGCCCTCGACGAGGTCGTTGCCGTCCTGGCCGTAGACCTTGTCGCGGCTCGCGCCACCGTCGAGCTCGTCGCGCCCGGGACCACCGTGCAGGCGGTCGTTGCCGGAGTCGCCGTCCACGTCGTCGTTGCCGTAGCCGGCGTAGACCAGGTCGGCGCCCGTGCCGCCCTCGACCTCGTCGTTGCCGTAGCCGGAGCAGATGACGTCGTTGCCGCCGTTGCCGTCGATCTCGTCGCTGCCACCGAGGGACACGATCACGTCGCGTCCGCGCGTCCCCTCGATCTCGTCGGCCCCGTTCGTGCCGACGATGGTGGCCTTGTAGCCGCCGCAGGAGTACGACGACGCGGCCTGGGCGGGGGAGGTGACGACGAGGGCGACCGGGACGACGCCGATGACGGCGGCCGCTGCTGCTGCGAGGGTGGTGCGCTTCATGGTGGTCCTCCAGGAGTGGGATGGGGTGGGGAGCGTCGCCGCTCGACTGCCCTCATCACAGCGACGCACCATGAGGCGGTGATGAGCCGGTCATGAGGGCTCTCTCATGAATCCCCTGCGGCCGGGGGCAGTGCGGGTTCGCCCTGGACTGGTGGGCCGTGAGAGACTGGCCGGAGGTCCTGCCGCAGGCTCGGAGAGCCAGCGCGACCTCCCGTGCCCGCAGCACGTCACGTGCGGATGCGGCACGCACCCCGACCCCCATCACCGCAGGAGCAGCACGACGTGAAGAGCACCACCGAGTCCCTGAGCCCCACCCGCGTCAAGCTCACGATCGAGGTGCCGTTCGAGGAGTTCCAGCCCAGCCTCGACAAGGCCTACAAGACGATCGGCGCGCAGATCACCATCCCCGGCTTCCGCAAGGGCAAGGTGCCGGCGGCCATCGTCGACCAGCGGATCGGCCGCAGCGCCGTCCTCGACGAGGCCATCAACGGCGCACTGCCCGGCTGGTACAGCGAGGCGCTGCAGCAGGCCGAGATCCAGCCGCTGAGCCAGCCCGAGATCGACCTCACCAAGTTCTCCGACGGTGAGGACATCGAGATCACCGCCGAGCTCGACGTGCGCCCGACCATCGAGCTGCCCGACCTCGCCGCCATCGAGGTCCAGGTCGCCGACGCCGAGGTCACCGACGCCGACGTCGACGAGCAGATCGACGCCCTGCGCGACCGCTTCGCCGTCACGCTCGACGTCGACCGTGCGGCCGCCGACGGCGACGCCGTGACCATCGACCTCGTCGCACGCGACAAGGACGGTGCCGACATCGAGGGCGCCGACGCCAAGGGCCTGCCCTACACGATCGGCTCGGGCACGCTGCTCGACGGCCTCGACGAGGCGCTCATCGGCCTCGAGAAGGGCGCGACGACGACGTTCTCCACCGAGCTGGTGGGCGGTGAGCTGAAGGGCACGCCGGTCGACGTCACCGTCACCCTCAACGACGTCAAGGAGCGCCAGGTCGCCGACCTGGACGAGGAGTTCGTCCAGACGGCGTCGGAGTTCGACACCGTCGAGGAGCTCAAGGCCGACGTCCGCGAGCGTCTCGTGCGCGGCAAGCGCATGGAGCAGGCCGCGGAGGCCCGCGACCTCGTGCTCGAGGAGGTCGTCGGCACGGTCGAGGCGCCGCTGCCCGAGACCGTCGTCGCCGAGGAGCTCCAGGGCCGCCGCGAGCAGATCATGCAGCAGCTCTCGTACGCCGGCATCTCCTTCGACACCTACCTCGAGGACGAGGGCCAGACGGCCGAGGAGTTCGAGGCAGAGCTGGAGCGTCGGGTCCGCGACTCGATCGTCGCCCAGTTCGTGCTCGACCAGGTCGTCGCCGACTCCGAGATCGGCATCGAGAACGACGAGCTGACGCAGCACATCATGCGTCGCGCCCAGGAGTCGGGCGAGGACCCGAACTCCTACATCCAGCACATCATGGAGCACAACCACGTGCCCGAGATGGTGAGCGAGGTGCTGCGCGGCAAGGCGCTCGCCACCCTCATGCAGCAGGCCACGGTCAAGGACGCGTCCGGCACCGTGCTCGAGCTCGGCAAGCTGCGCGCCGACGGCTCGATCGCCGACGACGAGGTCGAGACGACCGACGAGTCCGCCGACGCCGCCGCCGAGTCCGAGGTCTCCGAGGAGTCCGACAAGGCCTGACGCGACGTCGTCCGACGACGGCCCGGCGCCCCCTGGGGGTGCCGGGCCGTCGTGCGTCGGGGTCCGGTCCGGTGGGCCGGCCGGGAAATCGCTGAGAACCTCACCACTCCCGGTTCCCATCGTGTCCGGATACCGGCAGTATGTAGACATGCCCGGCACACCTGCACGCACCACCGACGTGGCAGCGCTCGCGCTCGACCACCTCGACCGGTTGGTCGTGGGCACGGTCCGCGAGGTGCACCAGGCGGCTGCGGCGCGGGCGTTCCGCGCCACGCGGGTCGTGGGCGGACGGGTCCCGGAGTCGTTGCACGACGCGGTCGTGACCTCGGTCTACGGCGCGGTGTCGGGCGTGCTGAGGGTCGGCAGCGGCACGGTGCGCGCGCTCTCCGCGCGGGGCGTGGGGTCGCCGGTCGAGTCCAGCCGGTTCGGCCGCAGCGTCGTCGCCGCCGTCAACGGGCTCATCGGCGACGAGCTGCGCATGCTCGACGACCCGCAGGCGATCGTCATGTCGGTGCGCGTCGACGGTGCGGACCTCCCGGTCACCGAGTGGCAGGTCGCCGAGGCCTTCCGGGGTGCCTCCAGCCACCTGGTGGTGTTCCTGCACGGTCTGTGCGAGGACGACGAGTCGTGGGACCTGGGCTCGAAGGTCAGCGGCTCCACCTACGCGTCGCGGCTCACCACCGAGACCGACGCGACGCCGGTCATGGTCCGGTACAACACCGGCCTGCACATCTCCGAGAACGGCAAGCACCTCGACGCGCTGATCACCCAGCTCGTCGACGTCTGGCCCACCGCCGTCTCGCGCATCACCCTGGTCGGCCACTCCATGGGTGGCCTGGTCGTGCGGGCCGCGACCAACCACGCCACGGCGGGCGGCAAGACGTGGCAGCACCTCGTGCGAGACGTCGTCTGCCTGGGCACGCCGCACGCCGGCGCCAACCTCGAGAAGGTCGCCCACCTCGGGTCGTCCGTGCTCCGGTTCCTGCCGGAGTCGCGTCCGTTCAGCACCATCCTCGACACCCGCTCCGCCGGCATCGTCGACCTGCGCCACGGCTACATCTCCGCCGACGAGTGGGAGGGGCAGGACCTCACTCGCGCCTGGGGCCTCGACCGCATCGCCGCGGCGCCGCTCCCGCACGCCGAGTACCACTTCGTGGCCGGCACGCTGGGTGCCACGCAGCGGCACGCCGTGAGCGCCGTGCTCGGCGACCTGCTGGTGCACTTCTCCTCGGCCACCGGGGTCGGACGCACCGGCCCGGTCGTCGACGGCGCCCGTTTCGAGTACGTCCCGAGCGCCCACCACTTCGCCCTGCTGAACCACCCGACGGTCGGCGACTGGATCGTCGAGTGGGTGCGCGCCGGTCACCGTCCCGTGCGTGCGCTCTCCGCCTCCGGTCGCGCCTAGGCCCGGGCCCCTCGTCCCCTCTCCGAACGACCCACCCGTCCCGCACCACCTTCTGGAGGACCACCGTGCCGAACCGCAGCCTGATCGAGGACTCCGTCGAGATCGACGCGACGCCCGCCGCCGTCTGGGCCGTCGTGTCCGACCTCAAGCGCATGGGGGAGTGGAGCCCTCAGTGCAAGAAGATGATCATCCGCGGAGGCGAGGTCAAGCAGGGTGCCCGCACGATCAACGTCAACCGCCAGGGCTGGAAGGTGTGGCCGACGCGCTCGTACGTGAAGGTCTTCGAGCCCGAGCGTGAGCTGGCGCTCAAGGTCGCCGAGAACGGCACCGTCTGGACGTACCGCCTGGAGGCGCTCGACGGTGGACGCACCCGGCTGACGGAGTCGCGCACCGCCCCGAACGGTGTCTCGAACCTCTCGAACCTGCTCACCAAGCACGTCCTCGGTGGCACCGACGCGTTCGAGACCGAGCTCGAGCAGGGCATCGCGCACACGCTGCAGCGGATCAAGTCCGAGGTCGAGCGGACCTCCCGTGCCGCCTGAGTTCCCGAGCCAAGGCCTGCCGCCCCTCGAGGCGGAGGTCGTCGTCGCCGCTCCGGTCGAGACGGTGTGGACCCTGCTCTCGGACCTGCGCTCGATGAGCGAGCGCAGCCCCGAGACCGTGCGGATGTTCATCGCCGCTGCGCCGAAGGTGGGCTCGCGCGGGCTGAACGTCAACCGCAAGGGTGCCGTCGTCTGGCCCACGACCACCCGCATCACCCGGTGGAAGCCGCCGACCCACGACGGCTCGGCAGCCCTGGCGTTCCACGTCGGCCCGACCGACGTGGAGTGGTCCTACGAGCTGACGCCCGAGGGTGCCGGCACGCGCGTCGTCGAGCGTCGCACGGCCCTGCCGCGCGCAGGCCTGACCGTGCGGCTGGCGGGGAAGTGGTTCATGGGCGGCGCCGAGAACCACGACGTCGACCTGCTCGACGGCATGCACCGCACCCTCGAGGCCCTGCGTCGCGACGCGGAGGCGCTGGGCTGATCGAGGCCCACTGACACCGATCCGCCCCGGATCGGTGTCAGTGGCATGGGCGTGCGAAGAAATCCACGTCAGTATGTCAGGACATGGGCTTGACGTGGGGCTGTGAGCGCGCCCACACTAGGGACGTCCCTCTTTGTCACGACAAATAACGCCCCTGTTGAAAGGACATCGCCCGATGTCGACCACCGCTTCCGTCCGCACGCGTGTCGCGGGCGCTCCCATCTCGTGGGGCGTCTGCGAGGTTCCCGGTTGGGGCCTGCAGCTGCCCGCCGACCGAGTCCTCGGCGAGATGCGCGAGCTGGGCCTGACCGCCACCGAGTTCGGTCCCGACGGCTTCCTGCCGGACGAGCCCGTCGAGAAGGCGGCCTTCCTCGAGCAGTACGGCCTCGCCGCCGTCGGCGGGTTCCTGCCCGTCGTGCTGTTCGACGCCGACCACGACCCGCTGCCCGAGGTCGACCGCTTCATCGACGCCTGTCTCGCGTCCGGTGCGGGCGTCGTGGTGCTGGCCGCGGCCACCGGCCAGGAGGGCTACGACGCACGTCCCGTGCTCGACGACGTGCAGTGGAAGACGCTGAACGCGAACCTCGACCGCATCGCCGACCACGCCGTCTCGCGCGGCGTCGTGGCCGTGATCCACCCGCACATGGGCACCATCGTCGAGAACGCCGCCGACGTGCAGCAGGTCCTCGACGGCTCGCACATCGGCCTGTGCGTCGACACCGGTCACCTGGCCGCCGCCGGCGCCGACCCCGTCGCCATCACGCTCGCCAACCTCGACCGCGTGGGCCACGTCCACCTCAAGGACGTCGATGCCGAGAAGGCCGCCCGCGTCGTGGCCGGCGAGGTCACCTTCTCCGACGCGGTCGCCGACGGCATGTGGCAGGTCCTGGGCCGCGGCTCGGTCGACGTCGCCGCCATGGTGAGCGCCCTCGAGGGCCACGGCTACACCGGCTGGTACGTGCTCGAGCAGGACCTCATGCTCACCGACGGCGAGCCCGAGGGCGAGGGTCCGGTCGCCGACGTGCGCCGCTGCCTCGCCTACGTGGAGGGCCTGCTGGCCTGACCGCCCCGACCCCCTGACGGACGGGCCCCGCGCACCTGCGCGGGGCCCGTCCGTCGTGGTGGGACAGGGGCGCCGAGTCGGTCGGCGCTGCCGGCCGGACGCAGGATTCTGCCTTCGTGGGTGCGAGCCCGAACGATGCTGCGTTCGTGTCGGGATCCGGACACGAACGCAGAATCCTCCAGCCAACCGTGCACGAACGCAGAATCCTCCAGCCAACCGTGCACGAACGCAGAATCTTGCGTCTCCCGGCGGCACCCGGCGAGCTCGGGGCGGCCCGGGCCCGTCCGCTCCGTCGAGGCCCTTTCGGAGACCAGGTTCGACGGGAGCCGCGGCAGCGCAGCACCACCCCGAGCGGGAGCCGCGGCAGCGCAGCACCACTCCGGGCGGGAGCCGGGCCAGCGCGGCGCCACACCGAGGGCGCGAGTCAGCCCACCACCGACGAAGGGCCCCGACCGTGAGGTCGGGGCCCTTCGCCGTGCGGTGGCAGCCGCAGGTCGGTGGAGCGTCAGGCGCGCGGTGTCACACGTTCAGCGTCACGCGTTCTGGGGGAAGCCCAGGTTGATGCCGCCGTGGCTGGGGTCGAGCCAGCGCGAGGTGACGACCTTGCCGCGGGTGAAGAAGTGCACGCCCTCGGTGCCGTGGGCGTGGGTGTCGCCGAACAGGCTGTTCTTCCAGCCGCCGAAGGAGTAGTACGCCATGGGCACGGGGACCGGCACGTTGATGCCGATCATGCCGACCTCGACCTCGTTCTGGAAGCGCCGGGCGGCGCCGCCGTCGTTGGTGAAGATCGCGGTCCCGTTGCCGTAGGGGTTGCTGTTGATGAGCTCCAGGGCCTCCTCGTAGGAGTCGACGCGCAGCACCGAGAGCACGGGGCCGAAGATCTCCTCGGTGTAGATGCTCATGTCGCGGCTCACGTGGTCGAACAGGGTGGGGCCGACGAAGAAGCCCTCACCGGCGGCGTCGACCTCGGGGTTGCGGCCGTCGACCACGAGCGTCGCGCCGGCGGCCTCGCCCGCGTCGACGAAGCCGGCCACGCGGTCGCGCGACTGCGACGTGACGAGCGGGCCCATGTCGCAGCCGCGGGTGCCGTCACCGGTGCGCAGCGCCTCGGCGCGCTCCTTGACCTTCGCGACGAACGTGTCGGCGACGTCCCCGACCACCACGGCGGCGGAGATCGCCATGCAACGCTCGCCCGCGGAGCCGAAGCCGGCGTTGATGGCCTGGTCGGCGGCGAGGTCGAGGTCGGCGTCGGGGAGCACGATCATGTGGTTCTTCGCGCCGCCGAGGGCCTGGACCCGCTTGCCGTGCGCGGTGCCGGTCTCGTAGACGTACTGCGCGATGGGGGTCGAGCCGACGAACGAGACGCTCTTGATGTCGGGGCTGGTGAGCAGTCCGTCGACGGCGACCTTGTCGCCGTGCAGCACGTTGAACACGCCGTCGGGCAGACCGGCCTCCTTCCACAGCTCCGCCATCCAGACCGCGGCCGTCGGGACCTTCTCCGACGGCTTCAGCACGACGGTGTTGCCGGCGGCGATCGCGACGGGGAAGAACCACATCGGCACCATCGCCGGGAAGTTGAACGGGCTGATGATCGCGACCGGGCCCAGGGGCTGGCGCACGGAGTGCACGTCGACGTTGGTGGACGCGTTCTCGGTGAAGCCGCCCTTGAGCAGGTGCGGCATGCCGCACGCGAACTCCACGACCTCCTGGCCGCGAGCGACCTCGCCGGCGGCGTCGGAGAGCACCTTGCCGTGCTCGGAGGTGATGATCGCGGCCAGCTCGTCGGCGCGGGCGTTCAGCAGCTCGCGGAACGCGAACATGACCTGGGTGCGGCGGGCCAGCGACGTGTCGCGCCAGGCCGGGAACGCGGCCTTCGCTGCGGCGACGGCTGCGGCGACGTCGTCCTCGGACGCGAACGACACGCTCGACGTGACCTCGCCCGTGGCGGGGTTCGTGACGTCGCCGAAGCGTCCGCTCGTGCCCTCGACGGGGGCGCCGTTGATCCAGTGGGTGACGGTGGTGGCCATGGTGGCTCTTCTCCTCGGTGGTGCAGGTGCTGGTGGGGTGGGGCGGTCGCCTCCGGCGGGGGTGCCGGGCTGTGGGCGGCGTCGTGCCTAGGCGCCCGGCGTGGGCGGCGGGGTGAGGTGCAGGTGCTGGCCGGCCTTGGCGGACCGGTAGGTCTCGTAGGCCTGCTGGGTGGACTCGAGGGTGGAGGTCTCGCTGACCGGGACGTCCCACCACGACTCGCTGCTCGGTGCAGGGACGAGCGGGTCGGTCTCGACGTGGATGACGGTGCTCGTCGGCGACTCCTTGGCCGCGGTGACGGCCTTGCCGAACGCCTCGGCCGAGTCCACGCGCACGACCTCGACGCCGAGGCTCTCGGCGTTCGCCGCGAGGTCGACGGGGAGCTTCTCCCCGTCGAGCCGGCCGGATCCCTCCGCGCGGTAGCGGTAGCGGGTGCCGAAGCGTTGCGAGCCGAGGCTCTCCGACAGCGAGCCGATCGAGGCGTAGCCGTGGTTCTGCACGAGCACGACGATGATCTTCACGCCCTCCTGCACCGCGGTCACGAGCTCGGTGGCCATCATCAGGTACGAGCCGTCGCCGACCATGACGAAGACGTCGCGGTCACCCCGCTCGGCCATCGCGGCGCCGATCCCGCCGGCCACCTCGTAGCCCATGCAGGAGTAGCCGTACTCCACGTGGTAGCCCTTGCTGTCGCGCGTGCGCCACAGCTTGTGCAGGTCGCCGGGCATCGAGCCGGCGGCGCAGAGCACCACGTCGCGCGGGTCGGACAGCTCGTTCACCAGGCCGAGCACCTCGCCCTGCGTGGGCAGGCCGCCCGCACCGCGGTCGGGCGTCTCGGGCACGTAGGTGGCCTCGACGGTGGCGTCCCAGTCGGCCGCGAGGCGCTGGTACTCCTCGACGTAGGCGTCGTCGACGCGGTGGCCGTCGAGCGCCACGCGCAGGGCGTCGAGCGTCTCGCGGGCGTCGGCGGTGATCGCGAGGCCCGACTGCTTGACCGAGTCGATCGCCGCGACGTTGACGTTCACGAAGCGCACGCCCTCGGCCTGGAACGCCGTGCGGCTGGCCGTCGTGAAGTCGGAGTAGCGGGTGCCGACGCCGATGACCAGGTCGGCGTCGCGGGCGATCGCGTTCGCGGCCGTCGTGCCGGTGGAGCCGATGGCGCCGAGGCACTGCGGGTGGTCGTACACGAGCGTGCCCTTGCCGGCCTGGCTCTGGCCGACGGGGATCCCGGTGGCCTCGCTGAAGGCCGCCAGCGCCTCGGTGGCCTGGCTGTAGTGCACGCCACCGCCGGCGACGAGCACCGGACGCCGCGCCGAGCGGATCGCCTCGGCGGCGACGTCGACCAGCGAGCGCTCGGGCACGGGGCGCGCCACGTGCCACACGCGCTTCTCGAACAGCTCGACCGGCCAGTCGTGGGCCTGTGCCTGCACGTCCTGCGGGAAGCAGATCGTGACGGCCCCGGTCTCGGCCGGGTCGGTGAGCACCCGCATGGCGGCCAGCAGCGCCGACGGCAGCTGCTCGGGACGCCACACACGGTCGAAGTAGCGCGACACGGCGCGGAAGGTGTCGTTGACGGTGACGTCGCCGGACTGGGGGAGCTCGAGCTCCTGCAGCAGGGGCGAGGCGCTGCGGTCGGCGAACGTGTCGGCGGGGAGCAGCAGCACGGGGAGCCGGTTGATCGTCGCCAGCGCGGCGCCGGTGACCATGTTCGTCGCGCCCGGCCCGACGCTCGTCGTCACGGCCCAGGTCTGCAGCCGGTCCTTCTGCCGGGCGTACGCCACGGCCGAGTGCACCATGGCCTGCTCGTTGCGGCCGAGCACGTAGGGGAGCAGGTCGGGGTCCTCGAGCTCGGCCTGGAGCAGCGCCTGACCGAGGCCCGCCACGTTCCCGTGGCCGAAGATGCCGAACGCCCCGGCGAACAGCTTGTGCTCCACGCCGTCGCGCTCGGAGTACTGAGCGCCCAGGAACGCGATGGTGGCCTGCGCGACGGTGAGCCGTCGGGTCTGCGTCATGTCAGTCGCCTTCGGTGAGTCGGGGGTCGATCTCCTGGTGCTCCCAGGTGGACCTGACCCAGGTCTGGTCGGGGTGGTCGCTGATGAGCCACGCACGCTCGGCGCCCGGTCCGGCCATGACGTTCAGGTAGTACATGTCGTGGCCGGGGGCCGCGGTGCACGGTCCGTGCCACCCGTGGGGGACGAGCACGGTGTCGCGGTCGCGCACCTCGTGCAGCACGTCGATCTCGCCCGCGGGCGTCGAGCTGGTGCGGTGGAAGCCGAGCCCGGGCTGGCCCTGCGGCCCGTCCTGCACCTCGAAGTAGTAGATCTCCTCGAGGGCGGACTCGTGCTCGGACTCCTCGTCGTGCTTGTGCGCCGGGTAGCTGGACCAGTTGCCGCCCGGGGTGATGACCTCGCAGGCGATGATCGACCCGGCGTCGAGGACGCCCACGGTGCCGAAGTTCCGCACCTGGCGGCTGCTCTGCCCGGCCCCGCGCAGCTCGACGGGGACCTCGGCCGCCGGCAGGTGCCGGGCGGGCAGGACCACGTCGGTCGTGGCGCCGCAGACCGCGAAGCGACCACCGTCGGCCGACGTCAGCGTGACGGCGGCGTCGAGCGGTGCGTAGACCACGTCGGTGGGTCCGGCGAACACGTCGGAGCGACCGGTGAGGGTGTAGGTCTCCCTGTCGACGGTGCTGCCGACGGTGCTGCCGACGGCCACCTCGGTGCCGCCGGACAGCGGCACGACCAGCAGCTCCTGGCCGGGTGCGGCCACGGTGCGGCTCTCGCCGGCGGCCAGCGTCACGGTCCACAGGCTGGTGTGCGACCAGCCCTCCCGCTCGCCCGCGACGACGGCGAGGTCGAAGCCGTCCTCGGCGCCCTCGCCGGCGGGGACGACCCAGTCCGTTGCCGCCCGCGGCCCGGCACCCCCGCCGCGCTCAGTGGTGGTCACCGGACGAGTCCCACGGCCGTGTCGACGGCGCCGGCGACGTCGTCGTCGTGCGGGAAGAGCATGGTGCGGCCGACCATCAGGCCACGGACCCCGGGCTGGGCCAGGGCCTGCTCCCAGCTGCGGTAGACCGTCTCGGGGTGGCCGGTCGGGTCGCCGCCCAGCAGCAGCGTGGGCAGCGTCGTGGACCGCATGACGCGCTCCATCTCCTCCACCACGGGGAGCTTGAGCCACGTGAAGGCGCTCGCGGCACCGAGCCCCTGGGCGATGGCCACGGACTTGATGACGGCGTCGGGGGAGAGGTCGTTCACGACCTTGCCGTCGCGCCGGCTCGACATGAACGGCTCGACCATGGCGACGACCTCGGCCCGGTTGAGCTCGGTGATCGCGGCCGCCTGCGTCTCGAGCGTGCGCAGGGTGCCCGGGTCGTCCAGGTCGATGCGGGTCAGCATCTTGGCGCCCTCGAACCCGGCGTCGATCGTGCCCCGCACGTCGTAGCCCGTCATGCGGTCGTCCATCTCGTAGGACGAGCCGGCGAGGCCCCCACGGTTCATGGAGGTGAAGACCACCTTGTCCTCGAGCGCGCCGAGCAGCAGCAGGTCCTCGAGGACGTCGGCCGTCGCGAGCACGCCGTCGACGCCGGGGCGGCCGAGCGCGGTGACCAGACGGGCGAGCACCTCGTGACGGTCGGCCATCGCCGTCGGGTTGCCCGTCGCAGCGAGGGCACCGCGGGCGGGGTGGTCGCACGCGACGATCATCAGGCGTCCGTCGGCCGGCAGCAGCGGCCGCCGACGGCGCGAGCTCAGCAGCTTCGTGACGCGTTGGGGGTCGTGCGCCCGGACCTCGCGCAGCGCGGCGATGTCGGCGACGAAGGGGGTCGTCGGGTCCTGGGGGGTGGGGGACATGCGGGTCACGACTCCTGCGGGAAGCGCTCTCGGACGAGCTCGTCGATCTCGTCCTGGGTGGGCATGGCGGTCGAGCACTCGAGGCGCGACGCGACGATCGCGCCGGCGGCGTTGGCGTTGCGCAGCAGCTGCTCCAGCGGGAGGCCCGTCAGCAGGCCGTGCACGAGCGAGCCGCCGAAGCTGTCGCCGGCACCGAGGCCGTTGACCGGCTCGATGAGGATCGGCGGGGACTCGACCCGCTCGTGGCGGGTCTTGGCGAGCACGCCCTTCGGGCCCTGCTTGACCACGGCGAGCTCCACGCCCGCGTCGAGCAGGGCGTCGGCGGCGCGGTCGGGGTCGGTCTCGCCGACGGCGACCTCGCACTCCTCGCGGTTGCCGACCGCGACGCTCACGTGGGGCAGCATCTTCTGCACCTGGACCGTGGCGTCCGCGGGGTCGGACCAGAACATGGGACGGTAGTCGAGGTCGAGCACGGTGTGGTGCCGCTCCTGACGTGCCGAGCCGTCATGCCGCCCGTGGCCCGGCACCCCCGCCGAGGAACGTGCCTCGAGCATCGCGAGCTGCGTCGAGCGGCTCGGTTCCTCGCTCATGCCGCTCGTGGTCACCCAGAGCAGGCCCACCTCGCGCACGAGGTCGAGGTCGACCTGGTCGACGGTCAGGTTCATGTCCGGGGCGCTGGGCTTGCGGTAGAAGTACAGCGGGAAGTCGTCGGGCGGGAAGATCTCGCAGAACGTGACGGGCGTGGCCAGCTCCGGCACGACCACGACGTGGGAGTCGTCGACGCCCAGGTCGCGGAACGCCCGCCGGACGAACCGTCCGAAGGGGTCGTCGCCGACACCGGTCAGCGCAGCCACCCGGTGACCCAGCCGCGCCGCGGCGACCGCGACGTTGGCCGTGGTCCCGCCGAGGAACTTGCCGAAGCTCTCGACGTCCTCGAGACCCACGCCGATCTGCAGCGGGTAGACGTCGACGCCTGCCCTGCCGTAGGTCAGGACCTCGGGGATGGTGCTCATGGCGGCCTCTCTGCCGGGCGGGGTACGACGTGGACGACGTTACGTTCGTCACGACGACCATGTCAACTGTTTGTCATGACAAACAAATGTCAGGACATATATCCACCGCGAGTGCGGCGTCGTTCAGCGGTCGACCAACGTCATCTCGAAGGAGTAGCGGTCCGGCCGGTAGAGGTGTGTGCCGAACTCCACCGCGTTGCCGGCGTCGTCGTAGGAGGTGCGCTGCATCGTGAGCAGGGGCGCCGAGCGCCGCTCCTCGAGCAGGCGGCACTCGCGAGCATCGCCCTTGCGCGCGCCGATGCGCTGCTTGGCCACGCGCATGAGCACGCCGGCGTTGCGCAGGGACTCGTACAGCCCCTCCCGCTCGAGGTCGACGGTGTCGAGGTCGAGCACGTCGACCGGCAGATAGTTGTGCATGAGGGCGAGCGGGGCGGACCCGACGAACCGGACCCTCTCGAGCGACCAGATCTCGGCGCCGACGTCCACCCGCAGCTCGTTGGCGAGCTCCTCGGTGGCCGGGATGCGCTCGTAGGACTCGACCTTGGTGTAGGGCTCCTGGCCGGCGGCCCGCAGGTCGTCGTGCAGGCTCGTCAGCTCGACGGAGCGGCTGATCTTGCCGTGCACGACCTGGGTGCCGACGCCGCGCTTGCGCACCAGCATGCCCTTGTCGACGAGCACCTGGATCGCCTGGCGCACGGTGGGCCGCGAGAGGCCGAGGTGGCCGGCGAGGCTGATCTCGTCGCTGATCCTGGCGCCGGCGCCCAGGTGGCCGTCCAGGATGGCGCGCTCGAGCTGCGCGGCCACCTGGAAGTACAGGGGAACCGGGCTGGAGCGGTCGAGCTGGATGTGCTGGGCTGTGTCCGACACGTCAAAGTCCTTCCTTTGTGAGGCCATGCAACACGGCGTGAAACGTTTCGTCAATATGTCTTGACAATGAACCCGTCCCTGCTGTGAAGTGGGGCACACTGTGACGCGTCGCACCTGGCGAGGTCACGAAGGGCCTGACCCGCAGGCCCCGAGAACAGGAGAACCCCCGCATGAAGAAGCTCAAGCTCGCCGGCGCGGTCATCGTCGCCGGCGCCCTCCTGGCGGCGTGCAGCGGCACCGGCCAGGAGGACGACACGGCCGAGTCCAAGGACCTCACGTACGCGGTCATCACGCACTCGAGCCCCGGTGACGCGTTCTGGGACCGGGTGAAGAGCGGTGCCGAGCAGGCCGGCAAGGACTACGGCGTCGAGATCAACTACAGCAACGACCCCGACCCGGCCAAGCAGTCGCAGCTGATCGACGGCGCGGTCGCCGACAAGGTCGACGGCATCGTGGTCTCCATGGCCAACCCGGACGGTCTCGAGAGCAGCATCAAGAAGGCCGTCGCCGCGGGGGTCCCGGTCGTCTCGATCAACTCCGGCATCGACCGCTGGCAGGAGTTCGGCGCCATCACCCACATCGGCCAGTCCGAGGCCATCGCCGGCGAGGCCGTCGGCGAGCGCCTCAAGAGCGAGGGCCTGAAGAAGGGCATCTGCGTCGTGCAGGAGGCCGGCAACGTCGGTCTCGAGGAGCGCTGCAAGGCTGCTGCCGGCACCTTCGGCGGCGACATGGAGAACCTCCAGGTCGACGGCACCGACGACAACGCGGTCACCTCGACCATCACCTCCAAGCTGCAGGCCGACTCCGACATCGACGTCGTCCTGACGCTCGGTGGCCAGTACGCGATCGACGCCGTCTCGGCCGTCGACGCGGCCGGCAGCGACGCCACCGTCGCGACGTTCGACCTCTCGGCCGACGTCGTGAAGAACATCGAGGACGGCAAGATCCTGTTCGCCGTCGACCAGCAGCCCTACGTCCAGGGCTTCCTGGGCGTCACGACGCTCTACCTCAAGAGCATCAACGGCAACGACGTCGGTGGCGGCCAGCCGATCAACTCCGGCCCCGCCTTCGTCACGAAGGACAACGCGGCCGACGTCGCGAAGTTCGCCGAGGACGGCACGCGCTGACACAGCGGTCACGGGCGGGGACTCGGACCATGTCCGGGTCCCCGCCGCCCCCCTCCACGAAAGGCACCCACACCATGACGACAGCCTCCGTCGCCGATGAACGCGTCGCCAAGACGTCGACGCTGACCAAGCTCCTCAAGCGACCCGAGATCGGCGCGCTGGTCGCCGTCATCGTCATCTTCAGCTTCTTCGCGCTGACCACCAGCGCCTTCGCCACCTCCAGCGGCGCCAGCACCTGGCTGCGCTCGGCCTCCACGATCGGCATCATGGCCGTCGCCGTGGCCCTGCTCATGATCGGCGGCGAGTTCGACCTCTCGGCCGGCGCGATGACCGGGTTCACCGGGCTCGCGGTCGGCATCCTCTGCACGGAGTACGGCCTCAACATCTGGGCCGCGATCCTCGTCTCGCTGGCCCTCGCGCTGGCGGTCGGCTTCTTCAACGGCGTGATCGTCATGCGGACGGGGCTGCCGAGCTTCATCGTCACGCTCGGCACGTTCTTCGTGCTCCAGGGCATCAACCTCGCCCTCACGAAGGCCCTCACGGGCCAGGTGGCGATCCAGGGCATGGCCCAGGTGCCGTTCTACGACCAGCCGAAGGCGATCTTCGGCTCGTCGGTCGACATCGCCGGCGGTGCGGTCTTCGCGTCCGTCTGGTGGTGGCTGGCCATCACCGCCGTGGCCACCTGGGTGCTGCTGCGCACGCGCGTCGGCAACTGGATCTTCGCGGTCGGTGGCGCCCAGGTCTCCGCACGCCAGGTCGGCGTGCCGGTCTTCAAGACCAAGGTCGGGCTCTTCATGACCACGGCCGGCGCCGGCTGGCTGGTCGGCATGCTGCTGCTGTTCACGACGTCGACCGTGCAGTCCAACACGGGCGTCGGCCAGGAGTTCATCTACATCATCTGTGCCGTCGTCGGCGGGTGCCTGCTCACGGGCGGCTACGGCTCGGCGATCGGCGCGGCCTTCGGCGCCCTGATCTACGGCATGGCGAACCAGGGCATCGTCTACTCGGGCTGGGACAACAACTGGCTCCGGGCGTTCCTCGGCATCATGCTGCTGGGAGCGGTCCTCCTCAACGAATGGGTACGCAAGCGAGCGGAGCTGTCCCGATGAGCAAGAAGTCCACGCAGTCCACCGTCACGACCAGCGAGCCGCCCGCGCGCGGCACGACGATCGTCGAGGTCCAGGACATCGGCAAGCGCTACGGCAACATCATCGCGCTGTCCGACGTCTCCACCACGGTCAAGGCCGGCGAGGTCACCTGCGTGCTGGGTGACAACGGCGCGGGCAAGTCGACGTTCATCAAGATCCTGGCCGGTGCGCACCAGCACACCGACGGGACGCTGGTGGTCGACGGCGAGTCCACGTCGTTCTCGAACCCGCGCCAGGCGCTCGACGCCGGCATCGCGACGGTCTACCAGGACCTCGCCGTCGTGCCGCTCATGCCGGTGTGGCGCAACTTCTTCCTCGGCAGCGAGGTCCGCACGGGCGTCGCGCCGTTCAAGAAGCTCGACGTCGACTTCATGAAGAGCACCACGCGCGACGAGCTCGCGGCGATGGGCATCGACCTGCGCGACGTGGAGCAGCCCATCGGCACGCTCTCCGGCGGCGAGCGCCAGTGCGTCGCCATCGCCCGGGCGGTGTACTTCGGCGCCCGGGTCCTGATCCTCGACGAGCCGACGGCCGCCCTGGGCGTCAAGCAGTCCGGTGTGGTGCTGAAGTACATCGCCAAGGCCCGCGAGCGTGGCCTGGGCGTCGTGTTCATCACCCACAACCCGCACCACGCCTACCCGGTCGGCGACCGCTTCATGCTGCTGCGTCGCGGCAAGAGCATGGGCGACTATGCCAAGTCCGAGGTCACGCTCGACGAGCTGACCTCGATGATGGCCGGTGGTGCCGAGCTGGAGTCCCTGGCGCACGAGCTGGCCCGCACGATGGGCGACGACAGCGAGATCGCCCAGGAGATGGCCGCCGAGGCCTGACCCTCGACCGCACGGTCGGCCGGGAGCCAGGGGGACCCGGCCGACCGTGCTGCGCTGTCCGCGCCCGGTGCGCCCCACGCCGGGCCCGACCCGGCACCCCACGAACGATCGCCGTCGCGACGGCGGAGAGGCAGGACCCCGTGAGCACACCCGAGCTGCGCGTCGGCATCGTCGGCTTCGGCTGGATGGGTCAGGTGCACGCCCGAGCCCTGACCCGGCTCGTCCAGCACTACCCCGACACGGCGCTGCGCCCCCGCCTCGTGGCGGTGGCCGACAACGCCCCCGACGACCGGACGGCGCGAGCCGCCGCCGCGTACGGGTTCGAGCACCTGCTCTCGGACTGGCGCGAGCTGGTCGAGCACCCGGAGGTCGACCTCGTCTGCGTGACCGGTCCCAACTTCATCCACCGCGACGTCGCGGTCGCCGCGGCGCGGGCCGGCAAGCACCTCTGGGTCGAGAAGCCCGCCGGCCGCGACGCCGGGGAGACCGCCGAGATCGTGGCTGCGGTCGAGGCCTCCGGCGTGCAGGCCGCCGCGGGGTTCAACTACCGCAACGTGCCGGCCGTGGAACGGGCCCGGCGCATCGTCGCGTCGGGGGCCATCGGCGAGATCGAGCACTCCACCGTCCGGTTCCTCGCCGACTACTCCGCCGATCCCGACGCGGCACTGTCCTGGCGTTTCCGGACCGAGTTCTCCGGCTCGGGCGTGCTGGGTGACCTCGTGAGCCACGCGACGGACCTGCTCGGGTACGTGGTGGCGCCGGTCGCCGAGCTCGTCGTGGACCGCGCGACCTTCATCGCGCAGCGTCGCGAGGCCGTGCCGGGTGCGATGCACTACGAGAAGGGTGCCGGCGCGCTCGGCGACGTCGAGAACGAGGACTACGTGAGCGCCCTGCTGCGCCTCGCCGACGGCTCGCGGGCCGTGCTGGAGTCGAGTCGCGTGGCCGTGGGGGAGCAGAACACCTACGGCTTCGAGGTCCACGGCACCCGCGGCGCCGTAGCGTGGGACTTCCGTCGCATGAACGAGCTGCGCGTCGCGTCGGCGCGCGACGACGCCTACACCGACACCTTCTACGCCACCGAGTACGCCGGACCGGGCGACGGCGAGATCGGTGCCTTCCAGCCCGGCACGAACAACCCGGTCGGCTTCGACGACCTGAAGGTGGTGGAGGCCCGACGTCTCGTCGAGTCGATCGCCACCGGCACGCCCGTCGGCGCGACCATCCACGACGCGCTCGCCGCGGCGCGGGTGCTCGACGCCATGATCCTGTCCTCCGACGAACGAAAGTGGGTCCAGCTGTGAGCAAGCGACTGAAGGTCGGCGTCGTCGGCGCCGGTGCCATGGGCGCGGCGCACGTGCGCACGCTCGCCACGAGCGTCCCCGGCGCCGAGGTCACACGGGTCTTCGACATGGACACCGCGCGCGCCCAGGCCGTCGCGGCCGAGGTGGGCGGTGAGGCCGCGGCCTCGCCCGAGGCGCTGGTCGCCGACGTCGACGCGTTCGTGATCGCCTCGCCCGACTTCACGCACGCCGACCTGGCGATCGCGGGCATCGAGGCCGGCAAGCACGTCCTGTGCGAGAAGCCGCTCGCGGTGACCGCCGACGACGCGCGCCGCGTCGTGGACGCCGAGGTCGCGGCCGGGCGCCGATTCGTGCAGGTCGGCTTCAACCGGCGCTTCGACCCGGGCTTCGTGAGCCTCAAGGGTTCGGTCGCCGACGGGTCGCTCGGCCAGGTGAAGCTCGTGCACGGGATCCACCGCAACGCCACGAACGCGACGAGCACCGACTCGTCCACGCTGGTGACCGGCTCGATGATCCACGAGTTCGACACCTTCCGGTGGTTGCTCGACGACGAGATCGCGGCCATCCGCGTCGAGTCGCCGATCGCCGAGGGCTTCAAGGACCCGCAGGTCGCCACGATCTGGATGGCGGCCGGCCAGATGATCACGGCCGAGGTCTACTGCAACGCCGCCTACGGGTACGACGTGCGCGTCGAGGTGGTCGGCGACGGCGGGTCGGCGATTCTCGAGCCCCGGCCCCCGGTGGTTCGCCGCCTCGCGGGGCAGAGCAGCACGACGATCGGGAGCGACTTCGTGGAGCACTTCATCGAGTCCTACCGGCTCGAGCTCTCCGCCTGGGTCGACGCGTCGCTGCGCGGCGAGGTCGTGGGCGCATCGGCGTGGGACGGCTTCGCGGCCAACCTGGTCGCGGCCTCCGGCGTCGCGGCCCTGGACTCGGGCGCACGCGAGCCCGTCGTCGTCCCCGAGCGCCCGGCGCTCTACGCCTGACGGGGTCGGTCAGGCAGGGTCGGCCAGGCGGGGGGCGGGCCCGCTGGTGCTGCGCACCACGAGTCGTGGCGTGAGCACGACCTCGGTCGGGTCCCGTCCCGCGAGCAGGTCGAGCGCTCCGCACACGGCTCGCTCCGCCATCTCGAGGGCGCTCTGCGCCACCGTCGTCATCCGGTCCTGCCGGGCGACGGCGAGCCGGGAGTCGTCGTAGCCCACGACCGACACGTCGGCCGGGACGTCGACGTGGGCTCGCAGCAGGACGTCGAGCACGCCTGAGGCGCAGTGGTCGTTGAAGGCGACCACGGCCGTCGGCGTCGGGCGCTGGTCGAGCAGGCGTCGCGCCGCCTCGACGCCCGCCTGCTCGGTGGGTCCGCCGGGGACGACCCACGACTGCATGCCGCGGCGCACGGCCGCTGCGTGGAAGCCCCGGCGGCGGTCCTCGGCGCCGGGCGCGGACCCGCCGTCGACGTGCACCACCCGCACGTGGCCGAGGTCGGCCAGGTGGTCGACCGCGAGTCCGACGCCGGCCTCGTCGTCACCCCGCACCGAGGCCACGCCGTCGGCGTCGCTCCGGCGGGCCACGACGAGCGTCGGGACCCGCGTGCCGAGCGAGCCGAGGGCGTCGGGGGAGAGGTCGGGACCGAGCAGCACCAGGGCGTCGCACCGTTCCCGCAGGAGGGCCTGGACCGCCGCGTCCTCGTCGCGCGAGGGCGCCACGGCGCTGATCGCGACGTCGTAGCCCTGTGCGGCGGCCGCTTCGTAGAGGTGCTCGACGAGGTCGCCGTGGAAGGGCTGGTGCAGGTCGAACGTGACGCCCAGCAGCCGCGTGTCCGTGCGCCGCAGCTGGCGGGCGCGCTGGTCGGGCACGTAGCCGAGACGCTCGGCGACGCCGCGGACCCGCTCCCGGGTCGCCGCGCTCGCCCCGGGGGCGTCGCGCATCACGATCGACACGAGGGCGACCGAGACCCCGGCCTCGCGGGCCACGTCGGCGAGCGTCGTGCGGGTCACGCGTCCTCCTGGGGGCTCGTCGACGGCGGGGCTTGGACGAGAGGGCTTTGACGATGGGGCGTCCGCATCATATCCTCGGTCTGCATCGTTCTACTAGAACGTTCTAGTCAGCCCCCGCCCCGGCCACGTCCGGTCGTCCGACCCGGCAGCCCACGTCGTCCCCGCCCCGCCCACCTCACCTGCACTCGGAGGAACCATGTCCGCTCCCGTCCGCATCGGCCTGATCGGTGCCGGCCGCATCGGCGCCTCCCACGCCGCAGTCGTCGCCCGACGCGTCCACGGGGCGTCCCTCGTGGCCGTCGCCGATCCCCGTCCCGGCGCCGCGGCCGAGGTGGCCGGGCCGCTCGACGCACGCGCCGAGACGTCGGTGGAGGCCGTCCTCCGTGCCGACGACGTCGACGCCGTGGTCGTGGCCGCGTCGTCGGTCGCCCACCGCGACCTCGTGGTGGCCGCGGCCGAGGCCGGCAAGCACGTGTTCTGCGAGAAGCCGGCCGGCATGTCGCTCGCGGAGATCGACGACGTGCGCACGGCGACGGCGAGGGCGGGGGTCGCGTTCCAGGTCGGCTTCAACCGGCGGTTCGCCCGCGAGTTCGCGGCGGCCCACGAGGCGATCGTGGCCGGGCGTCTGGGGGACGTCCGCCAGCTCCGCTCGCTCACCCGCGACCCGGGCCGGGGTCCCTCCGACCCCGACGGCGTGCCGCCGTGGACGATCTTCACGCAGACCCTGATCCACGACTTCGACACGCTGAACTGGCTGAACCCGGGCGCTCACGCCGTCGACGTCGTCGCCACCGCCGGCTCGCTCACGGCGCCGGGCCACCCCACGTTGCTGGACCACGCCACCGTCGTGGTGACCTACTCCAACGGCGCGATCGCCACGGCCGAGGCGAGCTTCGCCGCGACCTACGGCTACGACGTGCGCGCCGAGGTGCTGGGCTCCGAGGCGATGGTGACGATGGGAGAGGGCGCCCAGTCGTCGCTGCGCCTGCACGACGGGTCCGGCCGCCTCGCCACCACCGCCCACAGCGACACGGAGCTGCTCCTGGACGCGTACACCGGCGAGCTCGAGGAGCTCGTCGCCGCCGTGCGGGAGGGCCGTGCCCCCTCGGTCGGCGCGGACGACGCCTTCGCCGCGTTCGCGATCGCCCAGGCCTGCATCGACTCGTTCACCACCGGCGGCCGTGCGGCCGTCGCCACCGCCGTGCCGCAGGAGGCCTGAGATGACGTTCACCCTCGCGATCTGCTCCGAGATGGTCTACACCGAGCTGCCGCACCTGGAGCGCGTCGAACGCATCCACGAGCGCGGGTTCGCCGCCGAGATCTGGGACTGGACGGCCAAGGACGCCGACGCCCTCGTCGCGACCGGCGCCCGGTTCACGTCGATGACGGGCTACGTGACCGGCGACCTCGTCACCGAGGACGGGGCCGACGACCTCCTCCGGACGGCGGAGGAGTCCATCGGTTTCGCCCGGCGGATCAGCTGCCCGTCGCTGAACATCCACGGCACGGGCCTGGGGGAGGGCGGCATCCCGGTCCGGCCGGTCGAGGTCGTCACCGGCGACATGTGGCTCGCGGCGGTGAGGACGCTCTCGCGGGTGGCCGAGCTCGCCGAGCAGCACGACGTCACCTACGTGATCGAGAACCTCAACCTCGAGGTCGACCACCCCGGCACGCCGTTCGCGCGGGCCGCCGACACGCTGGCCCTGGTGAAGGCGGTCGGCAGTCCGCACCTGCGGATGAACCTCGACCTCTACCACGCCCAGATCGGCGAGGGGAACCTCGTGGAGCTCGTGCGTCGGGCCGCCCCGTACCTCGGCGAGGTGCAGGTGGCCGACGTTCCGGGCCGCTGCGAGCCCGGCACGGGCGAGGTCCGCTGGTCCTTCGTGGCCCAGGCCCTCGCCGACGCCGGCTACGACGGCGTGGTGGCCATGGAGGCGTGGGCGAGCGACCCCGCGGTCGACGGCAGCGACCGCGCCCTCGACGCGTTCCGCGAGGCCTTCACGGTCTGACGCCTCGGCCGTCCGCTGCTTTGCCGGGCGCCAGGCTCACCGTCCGAACGCGCGGGGCAGGTTGAACGGCGTCACGACCTGGACCTGGGACGGTACCGACGTCGGGGGCCCGGGGACGGCTCCGTGGTGACGGAGCAGGAGGCGGCAGGCGTGCCGCGCGTCGGCACGCAGGTCGTGGTGGAGCGCGAAGTGCACGCGCCGGGTGCGCAGCAGCTCGGAGTTGTCGGCGTCGAGGTCGTGCGCGACGAAGACCTGCGGCGCCCGACCGACCTCGGCGAACGCCGCCAGCGTGGCGCGGTTGCCACCACCGACGGAGTACACGGCGTCGACGTCGGGGTGCTCCGTGAGCGTGGCGCCGACGGCCGTGCCGGTGGAGGGGTCCAGGCCGCCGGTGTCGCTGACCCGCAGCACCCGGCGGCTGGGAGCGAGCTCGGCGAGCGCCTCGGTGAAGGACTCCACGCGCTGTCCCTCGCCGCGGAAGTCGCTGGCGCTGAGCGTCACGAGGACCGCGCCGGCACCGGGTGCGGACCGGGCGACCAGGTAGGCCGCGGTGCGTCCGGCTGCCGCGTTGTCGATCCCGACGTACGCGAGGCGCCTGCTGCCGGTCAGGTCGGTCACCAGGGTCACCACGGGGATCCCGGACTCGGCGAGCGCCCCGACCTCCGCGGCCACGTCGGGGTGGTCGGGCGCCTTGAGCAGCACGCCGTGCGAGCGTCGGCGACCGATCGCGCGCAGCGTCTCGACCATGGTCGCCACGTCGGCCTCCTCGCCCAGGTGGAAGCGCGCACGGACCGCCGCCGGGCGCAGGGCGGGCAGCTCGGCCTCGAGCGCGGTCCGCACGGCGGCGCTGAACCGCGTGGGTGCCTGCATCACGAGGTCCAGCAGGAAGGTCCGGCCGACGAGGCGCAGCTGGGTGGCCTGGCGGTCCAGCTCCTCGATCGCCCGCTCGACCTCCGCCACCGTCGCGGCGCGGACGCCGGGGCGTCGGTGCAGGACGCGGTCGACCGTGGCCTCGCTGAGGCCGCTCTGCTGCGCGATCTCGCGCACCTTGTGGCGGTGGGGCACGGCTCCTCCGGGCGGGTCGGACCGATCGTTCTGAGGGTTTCTTGAGGGACTCTAGGCCCCCGCGCGGACGCGTACCAGGACTAGCGTCGGAGACGTCGAGACCTGCCGCCCACCCCGCACCCAGGAGTCCGCCATGACCGCCACGCACCCCGCCCCGCCCGGCCGCCGAGCCCGCTTCACGCCCGACGACGTGAGCCTCGACGACTTCGTCGCGCTCGTCACCGCGCCCACCGATCCCCACGCCTACCGCCACGCCGACCGGGTGGAGCAGGGTGTCGTCGTGTACGCCGCCGCCGACCTGCGTGCAGCGGCGTCGACCCCCGACGGCGAGGACGCCGTCCGCGCCGAGATCGTCCACGCACTCGCCGACGGGCCGGGCATCGTCGTGCTCGAGGGGGCCTGGGACGACCTGTCCGTCGTCGACCGGGCCACCGCCGCGTTCGAGTCCGTCATCGCGGCGGAGAAGGCGTCGGGCGGGGCCGCCGGCGACCACTTCGCCAAGCCCGGGGCCAACGACCGGATCTGGAACGCGCTGGAGAAGCTCGCCGTGAGCGACCCGGGCACCTTCGTCGACTACTACGCCAACGACCTCCTGGCCCTCGTCTCCACCGCGTGGCTCGGACCGGCCTACCAGGTGACCTCGCAGGTCAACGTCGTGCGCCCCGGCGGCGTGGCACAGGACCCGCACCGCGACTACCACCTGGGGTTCCTCTCCGACGAGCTCACGGCGCGCTACCCCGCGCACGTGCACCTGCTGTCGCCGGTGCTGACGCTGCAGGGCGCCGTCGCCCACGTCGACATGCCCGTCGAGAGCGGCCCCACCCTCTACCTGCCGCACTCGCAGAAGTACGGCCCCGGCTACCTGGCCTACCGACGTCCGGAGTTCCGCGCCTACTTCGAGGAGCACCACGTGCAGCTGCCCCTGGCCAAGGGGGACGCGGTGTTCTTCAACCCGGCGCTGTTCCACGGAGCCGGGACCAACGTGTCCGCGGACGTGCAGCGGGTCGCGAACCTGCTGCAGGTCTCGTCGGCGTTCGGCCGGGCGATGGAGGCGGTCGACCGGGCGAGGGCCGCCACCGCCGTCTACCCGACGCTGCTCGAGCGCCAGGACGCCGGCTGGCCGACCGACGCGCTGCACCACGTCGTCGCGGCGGTCGCGGAGGGCTACCCGTTCCCGACCAACCTCGACCTCGACCAGCCGGTCGACGGCATGACTCCGCTCGCGCAGACCGAGGTGCTCGAGCAGGCGCTCGCGGCCCGGTGGTCCGCCGACCAGGTCGCGACGTCGCTCGGTGCGTACGCCGACCGCCGCAGGACCGCGCCGATCGAGGGTGTCTGACATGGGGCGCCTCGACAATCGGGTGGTCCTCGTCTCCGGTGGCACGCAGGGCGTCGGGCTGGCCATCGCGCGACTCGCCCTGCGCGAGGGCGCGCGGGTGGTCGTGACCGGGCGTCGTCCCGACGTCGGGGCCCGCGCCGCCGAGGAGCTGTCGGCACTCGGTGACGCGCGCTTCGTGGCGTGCGACGTCGCCGACGTCGAGGCCTGCCGCGCGGCGGTGGCCGAGACCGTCGCCCTGCACGGCCGGGTGGACGGTCTCGTGAACGCGGCGGGCTTCACCGAGCGCGGCAGCGTGCTCGACACGACGCCGGAGATGTTCGAGCAGCACGTGGCGGTGAACCTGCGTGGTCCCTTCTTCCTCATGCAGGCCGCGATCGGCGACATGGTCCGACGCGGGCAGCCCGGCGCCGTGGTCAACGTGCTCACCATGAGCGCGCACGGCGGCCAGCCGTACCTGGCGCCCTACGCCGCCACGAAGGCCGGGCTCGCGGGCCTGACGAAGAACGCCGCCCACGCCCACCGCTTCGACCGCGTGCGCGTCAACGGCGTCAACATCGGGTGGACCGACTCCGACGGCGAGGACGCGATCCAGCGCCGGTTCCACGACGCGGGCGACGACTGGCGGGAGCGTGCCGCCGAGCGGCTGCCGGCCGGCCGGCTCGCGTCGCCGGAGGACGCGGCCGGCATCGTGGTGCTGCTGCTGAGCGACGAGAGCGGCGTCGTCACGGGCTCGGTCGTGGACTGGGACCAGACCGTGCCCGGTGCCTCGGACTGAGGTCCCGGGCTCCGGACGCGTCACGCTGTCAGCGAACAGGGCGTGTTCACGCGTGTCTCGCGACCGCTCGCCCTCTAGGGTCGACAACGTGAACACACCAGACGCCACCACCCAGGGCCCGACGGGCCAGGCTCAGTCGGTGCAGGGCATGGCCGGCACCGACGTCGGCCCGTCCGACCTCGACGGCCACATCTACCAGCGCCTGCTGCGCGAGCGCATCATCTTCCTCGGTTCGGAGGTGCGCGACCAGAACGCCAACGCGATCTGCGCGCAGATGCTGCTGCTCAACGCCGAGGACCCGGGCGCCGACATCTTCCTCTACATCAACAGCCCGGGCGGCTCGGTCGACTCGGGCATGGCCATCTACGACACGATGCAGTTCATCTCCAACGACGTCGCCACCGTGGCCATGGGCCTCGCCGCGTCGATGGGGCAGTTCCTGCTCGCGGCCGGTGCACCGGGCAAGCGCTACGCGCTCCCGCACGCGCGGATCATGATGCACCAGCCCTCCGGCGGCATCGGCGGCTCGGCCTCGGACATCAAGATCCAGGCCCAGCAGTCGATCCTGCTCAAGAAGCAGCTCAACGAGCTGCAGTCGGTCCACAC
This sequence comes from Aeromicrobium sp. WCS2018Hpa-31, assembly GCF_031843905.1. Lineage (NCBI taxonomy): Bacteria > Bacillati > Actinomycetota > Actinomycetes > Propionibacteriales > Nocardioidaceae > Aeromicrobium > Aeromicrobium sp. WCS2018Hpa-31. The sequence continues at coordinate 155,300 of NZ_JAVTJF010000008.1, forward strand.
CGGCCAGACGATCGAGCAGATCGAGGCCGACGCCGACCGCGACCGTTGGTTCACCCCCGACCAGGCCAAGGACTACGGCTTCATCGACCAGGTCATCAAGAGCGCCCAGGAGGTCGCACGATGAGCTACTACATCCCTCAGTGGGAGGAGCGGACGTCCTACGGGTTCCGCCGCATCGACCCCTACGCCAAGCTCTTCGAGGACCGCATCATCTTCGTGGGCACGCCCATCAGCGACGACGTCGCCAACGCCGTCATGGCGCAGCTGCTGTGCCTGCAGCAGATGGACGCCGACCGCGACATCCAGCTGTACATCAACAGCCCGGGTGGTTCCTTCACGGCCATGACGGCCATCTACGACACGATGCAGTACCTCAAGTCCGACGTGATGACCGTCTGCCTCGGCCAGGCCGCCTCGGCCGCCGCGGTGCTGCTCGCCGCGGGCACCCCCGGCAAGCGCTACGCCCTGCCGAACAGCCGCATCCTCATCCACCAGCCCTACACCGAGGGCACGGGCGGCCAGATCTCCGACCTGGAGATCCAGGCCAACGAGATCCTCCGCATGCGTGAGCTGATGGAGAAGATGATCTCCGACGCCACGGGCAAGACGCCCGAGGAGGTCAGCAAGGACGTCGAGCGCGACAAGATCCTCACGGCCGACCAGGCCAAGGAGTACGGCATCATCGACGGGATCTTCGAGACCCTCAAGGTCCCCGCCGCCTGAGGCTCCGGCCGACGCCGCCACCCGTGGACGACACGCGGCGGCGTCGGCCGAACCCCCGGTGGACGGTCCGCCGGGCTTGTAGTGTGAGGGCGACGACACCAGCTCGTCCCCGACGTCGTGACGGAAGAGGAGTGCACCTGTGGCACGCATCGGTGAGACCGCTGACCTGTTGAAGTGCTCGTTCTGCGGCAAGAGCCAGAAGCAGGTCAAGAAGCTCATCGCCGGACCCGGCGTGTACATCTGCGACGAGTGCATCGACCTCTGCAACGAGATCATCGAGGAGGAGCTGGCCGAGGGTGCCGAGCTGAGCCTCGGCGAGCTGCCCAAGCCGCAGGAGATCTTCGAGTTCCTCAACGGCTACGTCGTGGGCCAGGACAACGCCAAGAAGAACCTCGCGGTGGCGGTGTACAACCACTACAAGCGGGTCCAGGCGCAGGCCGCGACCGGTCGTCCCAAGGACGACGCCGTCGAGCTGGCCAAGTCCAACATCCTCATGGTCGGGCCCACCGGCTGCGGCAAGACCTACCTCGCGCAGACGCTCGCCCGCATGCTGAACGTCCCGTTCGCCATCGCCGACGCCACCGCCCTCACCGAGGCCGGCTACGTGGGCGAGGACGTCGAGAACATCCTGCTCAAGCTCATCCAGGCCGCCGACTACGACGTCAAGAAGGCCGAGACGGGGATCATCTACATCGACGAGGTCGACAAGATCTCGCGCAAGGCGGAGAACCCGTCCATCACGCGTGACGTGTCGGGCGAGGGCGTGCAGCAGGCGCTGCTCAAGATCCTCGAGGGGACCACGGCCTCGGTGCCCCCGCAGGGCGGTCGCAAGCACCCGCACCAGGAGTTCATCCAGATCGACACCACCAACGTGCTGTTCATCGTCGGCGGCGCCTTCGCGGGCCTCGAGGAGATCATCGAGCAGCGCAGCGGCAAGGTCGGGCTGGGCTTCAACGTCGGCGGCATGCCCGAGAAGACGCCGGCCGAGCCGGAGAAGGTCTACTCCCAGGTGCTGCCCGAGGACCTGCTCAAGTTCGGCCTCATCCCCGAGTTCATCGGCCGCCTGCCGGTCATCGCCGCGGTCGACAAGCTCGACAAGCCGGCCCTCGTGTCCATCCTCACCGAGCCGCGCAACGCGCTCACCAAGCAGTTCGTCCGGCTGTTCGAGATCGACGACGTCGAGCTCGAGTTCACGGAGGAGGCGTGCGAGGCCATGGCCGACCTGGCGCTGGCCCGCGACACCGGCGCACGTGGTCTGCGCTCGATCATCGAGCACGTGCTGCAGCCGGTCATGTACGACATCCCCTCCCGCGACGACGTCGCCAAGGTCGTCGTCACCGGCGCCACGGTGCGCGGCGAGGAGGGCCCCACGGTCCTCAGCCGCGACGAGGTCGCGAAGAAGGCCTCTTGACGGTCCGCTCCTGACCGCTCGCGTACCGCCGGTACGCGACGGTGGCTAGGGTCGGGGCATGACCGTCGACATCACCCTGTTCGGGGCGACCGGGTTCACCGGCACGCTCACCGCCGTCTACCTCGGCACGCACCTGCCCGAGGGTGGGACCTGGGCCGTGGCGGGTCGCAGCGCCGCCAAGCTGCAGGACGTCGTCGACGAGGTCGAGGCCGCGGGTGGTGTCGCGCCCGAGGTGGTCCTGGCCGACGTCTCCGACCCCGCCTCGATGCGGGCGATGGCCGAGGGCACGCGCGTGCTCATCTCGACCGTCGGCCCCTACGTGCAGCACGGCGACCCCGCGGTGAAGGCCGCGGCCGAGGCGGGCATCGCCTACGTCGACCTGACCGGGGAGCCGGAGTTCGTCGACCGCACCTGGCTGGCGCACCACGAGACCGCCGTGAGGACCGGCGCGACGCTCGTGCACGCGTGCGGCTTCGACTCCATCCCGTACGACCTCGGCGTGCTCTTCACGGTCGAGCAGCTTCCCGAGGGCGTCCCCCTCGACGTCAAGGGCTACATCCGGGCCGGCGGCACGGCGTCGGGCGGCACCTACCACTCGGCGCTCGGGGCCTTCGCGCGGATCCGCCAGGCCGGCGCCACCGCCAAGCAGCGCAAGGCCGCGGAGGCCCGGCCCCAGGGCCGGAAGATCCGCGGCGGAGGGAAGATCGGCCGCGGGGCCGACGGCAAGGGCTGGGCTCTGCCGCTGCCCACCATCGACCCGCAGGTCGTGCTGCGCTCGGCGCGAGCCCTGGAGCGCTACGGCCCGGAGTTCTCCTACTCCCACTTCGCCCAGTTCAAGCGGCTGCCGATGCTGGCCGGCACGGTCGCCGGCGCGGGCGTCCTGCTCGCCGGCGCGCAGCTGGCACCCACCCGCAAGGCGCTGCTGAAGCTGCGTGCCCAGGGTGACGGCCCCAGCCCCGAGAAGCGCGCCTCGTCCTGGTTCAAGCTCCGCCTCGTCGGCGAGGGTGGTGGCAAGCGCGTCGTCACGCAGGTGAGCGGCGGCGACCCGGGCTACGACGAGACCGCCAAGATGCTGAGCGAGTCGGCGCTGTGCCTGGCCTTCGACGACGTGCCGAAGGTCGCCGGCCAGACCACGACCGCCGTGGCGATGGGCCGCCCGCTCATCGAGCGCCTCCAGCGCAACGGCATCGCCTTCGAGACGCTCGAGTCGCGCTGACCCACGCCCGCCCACCCTCACCGGTCACCCGGGGAAGGGAAGGAGCGGACTCGGCGCGCTACTCGGTCTCGGCGAGCGTGGCGTCGGCCACGACCTCGGTGGTGCCGTCGGCGGCCTCCATCGCGAGCTCGCCGGTCACCCGACCGGCCGCCTTCACGTCCTCGACGGCCTGCAGCACCAGGTCGAGCGAGGCCTGGGGCCCGCGGACGGTCACGGCCGTCACCTCGGTGCGCTGGCTGACCTTCGCGGTCGACTTCGCCCCGCGGATGCCGGCCAGCGCCTGGGCGGCGGCCGGCAGCAGCGCCGGGTCGCCGTCGACGGTCACGTCGTCGGTGGTCGGCCACGCCGCGCGGTGCACCGAGCCCTCCTGCCACCAGCTCCAGACCTCCTCGGTCACGTAGGGCAGGAACGGCGCGAGGAGACGCAGCTGCGTCGACAGCGCCAGCACGAACGTGGCGCGGGCGGACTCCCCGGCCGGCGTCTCCTGGCGGGCGCGCTCCTTGACCAGCTCGAGGTAGTCGTCGCAGAAGTCCCAGAAGAACTTCTCGGCGACCTCGAGGGCCGAGGAGTAGTCGTAGACCTCGAAGTGGGCGGTGGCCTGCTCCACGACGCCGCGGAGCCCGGCGAGCACGGAGCGATCGAGGGGCTCGGTCACGCGCGCGGCGTCGAGGTCGGCCGCGGTGGCACCGAGGCCGTAGTCCTCGGGCGCGGCGAGGACGAACTTGCTCGCGTTGAGCACCTTCATGGCCAGCCGCCGGCCGACCTTCATCTGGGTCTCGTCGAAGGGGGAGTCCGAGCCGGGACGCGCCAGCGCGGCACGCCAGCGGACGGCGTCGGCGCCGTACTTGTCGAGGATCTCGTCAGGCACGACGACGTTGCCCTTGGACTTGCTCATCTTCTTGCGGTCGGGGTCGACCACGAAGCCTGAGATCGCCGTGTGCGTCCACGGCACGGAGCCGAACTCCTGGTGCGAGCGCACGACGGTGGCGAACAGCCACGTGCGGATGATGTCGTGGGCCTGGGGGCGCAGGTCCATCGGGAAGGTCCGCGCGAACAGGTCGGCGTCGCGCTCCCACCCGCAGGCGATCTGGGGGGTCAGCGACGACGTCGCCCAGGTGTCGAGCACGTCGGGGTCGCCGACGAACCCGCCGGCCGCACCGCGCTGCGACTCCTCGAAGCCGGGAGGGGCCTGCGACGCCGGGTCGACGGGCAAGGTGTCCTCAGCCGCGAAGATCGGGTCGTCGTAGTCGGGCTCGCCGTCGGCGTCGAGGCGGTACCAGACGGGGAACGGGATGCCGAAGAACCGCTGACGGCTCACCAGCCAGTCGCCGTTGAGGCCCTCGATCCAGTTGGTGAGGCGCGACTGCATGTAGCCGGGCGTCCAGTCGATCTCGTCACCCCGGGCGATCAGCGCTGCGCGCAGGTCGGCGTCGCGGCCTCCGTTGCGGATGTACCACTGACGGGTCGAGACGATCTCGAGCGGCTTGTCGCCGCGCTCGTAGAAGTTGGCCACGCGCTGGGTGGGCTGCGGCTCGCCGTCGAGGTCGCCGCTGTCGCGCAGCGCCTGCACGACGAGCTCGCGGGCCGAGAACACGGTCTTGCCGGCCAGCTCGGTCCACAACGTCTCGCCGGGGCCGCCGGCGACCCACTCCGGGGTCTCGCGCAGGAACCGGCCGTCGCGGCCGATCACGGTGCGGTTGGGCAGCTGGAACTCGCGCCACCACTGGACGTCGGTCAGGTCGCCGAACGTGCAGCAGTGCACGATGCCGGACCCCTTCTCGGGGTCGGCGAGCGGGCTGGCGATGATCGGCACCTCGACGCCGAACAGCGGTGAGACCGCGGTGCTGCCGAAGAGGTGCGCGTAGCGCTCGTCGTCGGGGTGGGCGATGATCGCGACCGCGGCGGCCGTGAGCTCCGGCCGCGTGGTCTCGACGACGATCGGGCCGGACGCGTGCTGGTAGGTCACGCGGTGGTAGGCGCCGGGGTAGTCGCGCGCCTCGAGCTCGGCCTGCGCGACGGCGGTCTGGTACGTGACGTCCCACAGGGTCGGGGCGTCCTGCAGGTAGGCCTCGCCGCGACCCACGTTGCGCAGGAACGCGCGCTGGCTGGCGGTCTGGGCGTCGGCGCCGATGGTCGTGTACTGGTGCGACCAGTCGACGCTCAGGCCGAGCGTGCGCCACAGCTTCTCGAAGACCTTCTCGTCCTCCTCCACGAGCTCGTTGCACAGCTCGATGAAGTTGCGTCGGCTGATCGGCACCTGCTTCTTGGGATCGGGCTTCGCAGGCGGCGTGAAGTCGGCGTCGTAGGGCAGGGAGGGGTCGCAGCGGACGCCGTAGAAGTTCTGCACCCGGCGCTCGGTCGGCAGGCCGTTGTCGTCCCACCCCATCGGGTAGAAGACCTCCTTGCCGCGCATCCGCTGGAAGCGCGCCACCACGTCGGTGTGGGTGTAGCTGAACACGTGACCCACGTGCAGCGAGCCCGACACGGTCGGGGGAGGCGTGTCGATGGAGTAGACGTCGGCCCGCTCGGCGGAGCGGTCGAACGTGTAGGTGCCCTGCTCGGCCCATACCTGGCTCCAGCGCTCCTCGAGTCCTTCGAGGGCGGGCTTGGCCGGGACGCGGTTCGCTGCAGTGGTCACGAGAGGACAGTCTAGGAGCCCGGGCCCTGGCGGGGGTGCCGGGCCGTGGGCGGCGGATGGTCCGGCGGGGGTGCGGGCCGTGGGCGGCGGATGGTCCGGCGGGGGTGCCGGGCAGTGGTCAGCTACCCGGTCCTCCCGCCGGCCGAGACACGGGGGACCGCGGCCGTGGCGGACGGCCTCGGCGCGTGGCTGGCGTCCTACGCCGTCGGTCCCGGGTACGAGGTGCACCACCTGTACGTGGGTGGGGCCGACGACGTCGGGTACTGCGCCTTCCGGTACCACGTGAGCGGCCGCCTGCACGACGGTGCCGAGGTGGACATGTGGGTGCGCAGCACCCTGGTCTGTCGGCGCGTGGACGGCGCGTGGCGCATCGTCCACCAGCACGAGTCGGTGCCCTTCGACCCGGCCACCGGTGCCGGCCTCGTCTCCGAGGCGCCCGACGACTGACCCGCGCCGACCGGTCCGGTGAACCGGGGCAGGGCACGGCCGCCAGGTGCAACCGGTTACGCCTAGGCGCGGTGCTCGGGGGAGGGGTGCCCCTCGGCCAGGGGGTCCGCCGGATGGGCCGGGTCAGCGGCGTGGTGGGCGACCGCGTGGTCGGGGGCGCCGCTCACGTGCCCGCCGTCGGTGCGGAACAGCGCGCTCGGCCACCACATCCAGCGGCCGAGGTCGAGATTCAGGGCCGTCACCAGCACCGACCGCACGATGATCGTGTCGAGCAGCACGCCGAGGGCCACGGCGAAGCCGAGCTCGGCGAGGAACACGATCGGCAGGGACCCGAGGGCGGCGAACGTGCCGGCCAGCACGAGGCCGGCCGACGTGATGACGCCTCCGGTGGCGGCCAGCCCGATGAGCGCACCCCGTCGGGTGCCGTGCAGGAGCGCCTCCTCTCGGACGCGGGTCATGAGGAAGATGTTGTAGTCGATGCCGAGCGCCACCAGGAAGACGAAGGCGTACAGCGGGAGCGACGAGTCGGCCCCCTCGAAGCCCAGGACGTGGCGGAACACGAGGGCGCTGATGCCCAGGGCCGCGCCGAACGAGAGCACCACCGTGGCCAGCAGCACCAGAGGCGCGACCAGCGCCCGCAGCAGCAGGGCCAGGATCAGCAGCACGGCCACCAGGATGATGGGGATGATGAGCCGGTTGTCGGCCGCCGAGGCGTCCTGCACGTCGTGGTTGATCGCCGTGGTGCCACCGACGAGGGCTCCCGGCACGTCGGCCAGCGCGTCGCGGGCCCGGTCGATCGTCTCGAACGCGCTCGTGGAGTCCGGCGCCGCCTCGAGGGTGCCCTCGACGTAGGCGATGTCGCCCTGCACGACCGGCTCGGTCACGGTGTCCGGCGAGATGCCCTGCACGTCCTGGAGCGCCGCAGCGGCCGGCTCGCCCGCGCCGGCGTCGGCCACGACCTGCACCGGGTCGCCGGCACCCCCCGGGAAGTGCTCCGCCAGCTTCTCCTCGGCCACGATGGACGGCTGCTCGGTGGTGAACGACTCGGCGTTCGAGAGTCCGTCGGCGTCGAGCTGGACCACGCCGAGGGTGAAGGCGCCCAGGGCGAGGGTCGTGACCACCCACACCGTGCGCGGGCGGTGTGCGATGCGCCGACCCACCCGACCCCAGATGCCGCGCTCGGCGGGCTGCGGGTCGCCGAAGCGCGGCACGAAGGGCCAGAAGACCCAGCGACCGAACACCACGAGCAGCACGGGGAGGAGGACGAGCATGACGACGAGGGAGACGACGATGCCCGCGGCGGCGACCGGTCCCAGCCCGGACGTCGAGCTCATCTGGGCGAGCAGCAGGCACAGCAGGCCGACGACCACGGTGCTGCCGCTCGCGAGGATGGCCGGGGCGGCGCGGTGCAGGGCGTGCGCCATGGCCTCGTGACGGTCCTCGGTGTTGCGCAGCTCCTCGCGGTAGCGGGCCACGAGCAGCAGCGCGTAGTCGATCCCGGCGCCGAGCACGAGCACGGACAGGATGCCCGCGCTCTGGCCGTTGACCGTGAGGTCCGTGTACCTCGCCAGCAGGTACACGACGCCCTGGGCGGCGAACACGCTGAGCACGCCGCACACGAGCGGGATGATCCACAGGATCGGACTGCGATAGGTGAGCAGGAGCATGACGACCACGACCGAGATCGCCGCGAGGAGGAGGATGCCGTCGATCCCGGCGAAGGCCTTCGCCTGGTCCGCGCCGAGCGCTGCGGGGCCGGCCACGTAGACGTCCGCGCCGCCGGCGCCGTCCTCCGCGGCGGTGCGCAGCTCGTCGACGACGTCGGGCAGGCGCTCCCAGCCGGTGTCGGGGTCGATCCTGAGGCTGACCACCAGCTGCGCGGCGACACCGTCCTCGGACGGGATCGGGCCCACGACGTCGCCGGTCACCTCGGGGATCGCCGCGATATCGGTCTTCAGGGTCTCGAGCCGCGCGAGGTCGTCGGGCTGGGGGCCGTCCTCCCGCACGAGCAGGACGATGGCCGGGATCACGTCGGGGTCGGCGAACTGGGTCGCCTTCGCGATGACCTGCGTCGACTCAGCCTCCGCCGGCAGGAAGGAGGCGACGTCGTTCTCCTGCACGTCGGCGAGCTTGGAGCCGAACGAGCCCAGCCCGCCCAGGGCGACGAGCATGACGACCAGAACGAGCCACTTGGCCCGACGGTGGGCGATCCAACCACTGATCCGGTGGTTCATGCGCATGCTCCTGGGGGGTGGGGTGCACGACCGGCGCCGCAGCCCTCTCATCATGGCGGACAGAGGGGGGCGCGTGGAATCAGGGAGATCCCCGATCCGCTCACCCGGGCCGACTAGGTCCACGCGGTCGGCACGCGCGGCACGGCCTGGGATACTGGCGGGGATGAACCCCACCTACGCCGAGGTCGAGGCCGCCCTGCTGGGCCGCTGGCCCGAGACCAGGCTCGAGCCGTCGCTCGAGCGCATCACCGCCCTGTGCCGTCTGCTCGGCGACCCGCAGGACGCCTACCCCGTCGTCCACCTCACCGGGACGAACGGCAAGTCGTCGACGGCGCGGATGATCGACGCGCTGCTGCGGGCGCTCGACCTGCGCACGGGGCGCTTCACCAGCCCTCACCTGCAGAGCATGACCGAGCGGATCAGCCTCGACGGCGAGCCGCTCACCGAGGAGCAGTTCGTCGAGGCCTTCGCCGACGTGGCCGCCTACGCCCAGGTCGTCGACGACAGCCAGCCGCACCCGATCTCGTTCTTCGAGCTCACCGTCGCCATGGCGTACGCGGCCTTCGCCGACGCGCCGGTCGACGCCGCGGTGGTGGAGGTCGGCATGGGGGGTGCGTGGGACGCCACCAACGTGGCGACCGGCCGCGTCGCCGTGATCACGCCCGTGGCCGTCGACCACACCGCCTACCTCGGCGACCGCGCGGTCGACATCGCGCTGGAGAAGTCCGGCATCATCAAGCCGGGCGCCCACGCCGTGCTCGCCGCCCAGGAGCCCGAGGTGCTCGACGTCCTCATGCGCCGCAGCATGGAGGTCGGGGCCACGGCGCTGCGCGAGGGCGTCGACTTCGGGGTCGCCGACCGGCTCAACGCCGTCGGCGGGCAGCAGATCAGCCTGCAGGGCCTCAACGCCCGCTACGACGACGTCCTCCTGCAGCTGCACGGTGCGCACCAGGCGCAGAACGCCGCCGTGGCGCTGGCCTCGGTCGAGGCGTTCGTCGGTGCCGAGCTCGACGGTGACCTGGTGCGGTCGGCGTTCGGCGAGGTGACGTCGCCCGGTCGGCTGGAGGTCGTGCGGCGCAGCCCGACCGTGCTGGTCGACTCCGCGCACAACCCGCACGGCGTCCGCGCTGCGCTCGAGGCGGTCCAGGACTCCTTCACCTTCAGCCCGCTCGTCGGTGTCGTCAGCGTCATGGCCGACAAGGACGTCGAGGAGATGCTCCGTGAGCTCGAGCCCGTCCTGGCACACGTGGTGTGCACCCAGAACAGCCTGCCGCGTGCCATGCGGGCCGACGAGCTCGGCGAGCTGGCCGAGGAGGTCTTCGGCGAGGACCGGGTGACTGTGGAGCGGGGTCTGGACGACGCCCTCGTCCGTGCGATCTCCATGGCCGAGACCGGCGCGGGGATGGAGGAGGCGATCGGCAGCGGTGGCGTCATCGTGATCGGGTCGGTCGTCACCGCCGGCGAGGCGCGGGTGCTGCTGGGTGCCGGAGCAGCTGGAGGTGCGGCATGAGGGGCATGTGTGCGGCGATGCTGACGTTCGAGGCGATCCTCCTCGGACTCAGCGTCCCGGTGATGATCTCCGTGGAGGACGTGCCGGCCGGGCTGGCGCTCACGCTCGGCCTGGGGCTCGCGGTGTTGTGCATCCTGACGGCCGGCATGCTGCGCAAGCCCTCGGGCTACGTCGTCGGCCACGTCCTGCAGGTGGCGGTCGTCGCCCTGGGCTTCCTCGTGCCGGTCATGTTCTTCGTCGGCGGCATGTTCGCCCTGCTCTGGGCCAGCGCCTACCTGCTCGGCCGACGCATCGAGGCCGACAAGGCCCGGTGGGCCGCCGAGGGCCCCGACCCCGACTGACCCTCGCGTCCCGGGGGAGCGCGGCCTACGGTGGACCCATGGTCAAGGTGCTCGCGGTCGCGGACGAGGTGGTGGAGTCCATCCACCACCCGCAGGTGCGACGCCTGCGGCCGGACCTCGTGCTGGCCGCCGGGGACCTGCCGTGGGACTACCTCGAGTTCCTCTCGTCCTGCCTCGACGTCCCGGTCGTGTTCGTGCCGGGCAACCACGACCCTCAGGTCGTGACCCAGCGCAGCGGTCTCATGGGTGTCCTGACCGGCGACGGCATGCCGTCGGCCGACCCCCGGCCCCTCGGCTGCACCAGCGCCGACGGCGCGGTGGTCGAGGCGGCGGGTCTGCGCATCGCGGGTCTGGGCGGCAGCATCCGCTACAACGCGGGGGCCAACCAGTACACCCAGCGTCAGCTGGCGCGTCGGGCCCGACGACTGGTGCGACGGGCCGGTGACCGACCGGTCGACGTCCTGCTCACGCACTCCCCGCCGTTCGGCCTCGGCGACGAGGACGACCCGCCGCACCGGGGCTTCGAGGCGCTGCACGACGTGATCGGCCGGCTGCAGCCCACCTGGCACCTGCACGGCCACATCCACCCCTACGGTCTGCAGAAGAGCGACCGGCACGTCGGCCGCACCACGCTGCGCAACGTGATCCCGTGGCAGGTCATCGACGTCGAGCCGCTCGAGGCACCCGTCGCCGCGGTCGTCGGAGGTGGGCGCCGTGGTCGGTGACTCCGGATCGCCCCGTGTGGACGCCGAGAGCGACTTCATGCGTGCGCGGCGGCACCAGGTGCTGTCGGCGCTGGCGGCGCGGCTGCGCAACGACCACGACGACGTCGCGCAGTCGATGTCGTTCGACGACGTCGTGGAGGCGCTCGGCCGGCGCGGAGAGCACTACGCGGGCACACGGGTGATCCCGCTCGACTCGATCGTCGGCTCCGTCGACAAGGTGCGCGACTTCGACCGCCGGTTCCGGCCGACGTCGGCGCGCAGCCGTGAGCGCTGGGAGCGTCTGGCTCGCGCGAGCCGCACCGGCGAGGTGATCCCGCCGATCGAGGTCTACCAGGTGGGTGACCAGTACTACGTGCGCGACGGCCACCACCGCGTCTCGGTGGCCCGCAGCCTCGGCCTGAAGCTGATCGAGGCGCGGGTGACCGTCGTCGACACGTTCCTGAGGCCTGTGGGCGTGGAGCAGCGCAGCGACCTCGAGCTCAAGCACTGGCGACGCCTCATGCTGGAGCGGGTGCCGTTCACCGGCGAGGCGCGCGCCGCGGTGGCCTTCGACGACCCCTTCGACTACGGCTACCTGGCCGAGACGGTGGAGGCCTGGGCCACCCGCACCATGCACGCCGAGGGCGCGTACATGGACAAGGCGACCATGGCGAGCCGCTGGTACGCCGAGGAGTTCAGGCCGGTCGTCGACATGATCGAGGAGGCCGGCGTCCGCGGGTCCGACGAGCGCCCCGCCGCGGCCTACCTGCGGGTCGCGGGGGAGCGGTACCGGCTCATCCGCGAGCACGAGTGGAACGCCGAGGTCCTGGAAGCCGTGCGGAAGCGACGCAGGAAGGCCCAGCCTCCCCGCCCGTCCGACCGGTCGTGACCGGCCGGACGCGGCACGGGGCTAGAGACCGACGGTGAGGTTCTCCCCGCTCGTCGGGTCGAACAGGTGCAGCTTGTCGGTGTCGATGAACAGCACCGTGTTGTCGTCGTCGGTGATCTTGCTGGCGGCGTCGAGCGAGACGACCAGCTGCGTGCGCAGCGACTCGCTGTCGGCCTCGCGGGCGAGCTCGCGCAGCTGGTCCTGCGTGGTGGCGTCGGCGTCGTAGGGCACGTAGGCGTACTGCTGGTCGCCGAGCCACTCCCGGACGTCGATGTGCGCCTCGAACGTGCGCGAGGAGTCGGCCTCGTCCTTCAGCACCGACACGTCCTCGAAGTGCTCGGGGCGGATGCCGGCGAGCATGAGGCCCTTGCCCTCGGCGCGCGCGGCCTTGTCGGCGGGCATCGGGAAGGTGCCGAACGGCAGGGTGATCTTCCCGTCCTCCACGGTGGCCGGCAGGAAGTTCATCGGCGGCGAGCCGATGAAGCCGGCGACGAAGAGGTTGACCGGCTGCTCGTACAGCTCACGCGGGGAGGCGAGCTGCTGCAGGATCCCGCGCTTCATGACCGCGACGCGGTCGCCGAGCGTCATCGCCTCGGTCTGGTCGTGCGTCACGTACACGGTCGTGATGCCGAGCTGCTTCTGCAGGCGCGCGATCTCGGTGCGCATCTGGCCACGCAGCTTGGCGTCGAGGTTGGAGAGCGGCTCGTCGAACAGGAACGCCTTGGCGTCGCGCACGATGGCACGACCCATGGCCACGCGCTGGCGCTGACCGCCGGAGAGGTTGCCGGGCTTGCGCTCGAGGTGCTCGTCGAGGTCGAGCGTCTTGCTGGCCTGGCGGACCTTCTCGTCGATCTCCTTCTCCGGCACCTTCTTCAGGCGCAGCGGGAAGGCGATGTTCTCGTAGACCGTCAGGTGCGGGTAGAGCGCGTAGTTCTGGAAGACCATGGCCAGGTTGCGGTCGCGCGGTGCCAGGTCGTTGACCCGGTCGCCGTCGATGATCATGTCGCCGGAGCTGATGTCCTCCAGACCCACGATCATGCGCAGCAGGGTCGACTTCCCGCAGCCCGACGGGCCGACCAGGATCAGGAACTCCCCGTCCTGGACGTCGATGCTGATGTCGTTCACGGCGGGGAAGCCGTCCCCGTACTTCTTGACGATGTTCTTCATCTCGATGGTGGCCATGGGATCAACCCTTCACTGCGCCGGCGGTGAGGCCCGCGACGATCTTTCGCTGGAAGAAGAGGACGAGGAGGATGACCGGGATCGTCGCGACCACGGCACCCGCGGCCAGCAGGGACGCCGGCCGGTTGAACGGGTCGGCACCGACGAAGAACGACAGTGCCGCGGGGATGGGACGTGCGTTCTCGGTGGACGTCAGCGAGATGCCGAAGACGAAGTCGTTCCACGCGAAGAAGAACGTCAGGATCGCGGCGGTGAACACACCGGGTGCCGCGAGCGGGACGATGACCTTGCGGAAGGCCTGCCACGAGGTCGCCCCGTCGACCTGCGCGGCCTGCTCCATCTCCCACGGGATCTCGCGGAAGAACGCCGAGAGCGTCCAGATCGCGAGCGGGAGGGTGAAGCTCATGTAGGGGATGATGAGGCCGGGCCACGTGTCGTAGATGCCGAGCGTGCGCCACATGTCGAACAGCGGCCCGACGAGCGAGACCACGGGGAACATGGCGATGACGAGGGCGGTGGTGAGCACGAACCGCTTGCCCTTGAACTCCAGCCGCGCGACCGCGTAGGCGGTGAGCGTGGCCAGGGCGACGGAGAGCAGGGTCGCGATGAGCGAGATGCCGATCGAGTTGAAGATCGCCCGACGGAACTGCTCGTCGGCGATGACGTCGGCGTAGTTCTGCCAGCCTGCCCCACCTCCGCTGGAGGGGAAGAAGCCGGGGCTGCCGTTGGTGACGGCCTCCTGGCTCTTGAAGGACAGCGAGATGATCCAGGCCACCGGGAGCAGGCACCAGATCATGATGGCGACGAAGCCGACGAGCGTGCCGATGCGGGTCGCAGCGTTCTTGTTCATGTCAGCCCTCCTGCCGTGCGTCCGCGAGGTTGACCCGGAACACCTTGACGATCACGAACGCCACCACGAGCACCGACAGGAACAGCAGCACCGAGAGGGCCGAGCCGATGCCCAGCTGGAACTGCTCGATCACCTGCCGGTAGGTGAGGAACGAGATCGACTCGGTGTTGTTGGCCCCTGCGGTCATGACGAAGATGTTGTCGAAGATGCGGTAGGCGTCGAGCGCGCGGAACAGCACGGCCACCATGATCGCCGCCCGCATGTTCGGCAGGATCACCTTCCAGAGCCGCTGCCACCACGTGGCCCCGTCGACCTTGGCCGCCTCCAGCATGTCCTCGGGGACCTGCGCGAGGCCGGCGAGCAGGAGCAGCGCCATGAACGGCGTCGTCTTCCAGATCTCCGAGACCATGATCGCCACCATCGACGTCTGGTACTCCGCGAACCACGTGAAGTCGTCGCCGAGGAAGGGGATCCAGCCGTTCACGAAGCCGTTCGTGTTGGAGAACGCGAACTGCCACGCGAAACCCGAGACGACGGTGATGATGCCGTAGGGAATGAGGATCGACGTGCGGACGAGACCGCGGGCGAAGATCAGTCGGTGCATGACCATGGCGAAGACGAAGCCGATGACGAGCTCGAACGCCACGGTGATGATCATGATGCCGACCGTGTTGGCCGTGTCGATCCAGAACAGGCGGTCGGTCAGGGCGGTCCCGTAGTTGGCCAGGCCCACGAACTCACGGTCGTCGGGTGCGGTGAGCGAGTAGCTGAACAGCGACAGGTAGAGCGCGCGCAGCATCGGGAACGCGGTGACCAGCAGCATCAGTGCGACGGCCGGGGCCACGAGGTACAGCGCGAGGCGGCTCTCCGCCTTGGCGCGGTCCGACGCGACGGGCTTGCTCGCGGACTTCTTCGGGGCCTTCTTGGGGGCGGTGGCGGTGCTCACAGGAGTGCCTCCCCTCGGAGGATCGCGGTCAGGAAGTCGGCCGACTGCTTCGGCGTCGAGTCCGGGCTCACCGAGCGGGGCGAGTGCCAGCGGGACTGGATGGCGCTCGAGACCTGGCTGTAGAAGGCGCTCTTGGGGCGCGGCCCGCCGGTGTCGACGCTCTCGCTGTAGAGCTGCAGCAGGTCGGCCGGGTAGGCCTCCTTGAGCTCGGCGGAGTCGTAGACCGACTGGCGCGACGGCATGAGGCCCTCGTTGACGGCCAGGGCCGACTGCGCCTCGGCGTTCGTGACGCAGACGGCGGCCTCCTGGGCGAAGTCGGGGTGCTCGGAGAACGCGCCGACGCCGATGTCGATGCCGCCGATCGGGGGCCGGGACTCCTCGCCCTCGACCGTCTGGGGGTACCGGGCCCAGCCGAGGTCCTCGAACTCCTGCTCGTCCTTCGGGCCACCGGGCTTGCCGATGAGTCCCTCGTAGTTCTTGTAGACGAAGGTCCAGTTGGTCATGAACTCGCCGGGGCCGTTCTCGGGGAACATCTGGCCGAGGCTCGTGCCCTCGTTCGAGGTGGTGAGGTCGGGCTGGGCGGCGGGGGAGTCGGCGAGCTTCTCGATGACCGCAGCGGCGTCCTTGCCGGCCGCCGAGTCGATCGTGACCTTCGCGTCGCGGCCGTCCTCGACGGTGTCGGGGTCGAGGATGTTGCCTCCGGCGCCCTGGATGAGCGAGTTGATCCACACGACGTACGCCTCGTAGCGGTTGGCCTGCACGCCGACGGTGCCGCCCTCCTCGGAGGCCGCGTCGATGACCTGGTCCCACGTGACCGGCTGGCTCATGTCGAGCCCGGCGGCCTCGGCGAGGGACTTGCGGAACCACACGACCTGCGTGTTGGCCCACTGCGGCGCGGCGACGACCTGGTCGTTCCAGGTGACCGTCTCGGCCGCACCCTTGAGGACGTCGTCGTCGAGCACCTGGTCCGCGAGCTCGCCCTCGAACGGCTTCAGCCACTTGGCGTTGGCGAACTCGGGGACGAACACCGGGTCGAGGCTCATGAGGTCGGTGGAGCTGTCACCCGCGGCGAGCCGGCGCGCGAGCTGGGTGCGCTGGTCGGTGGCGCTGGCCGGGAGCAGCTGGATGGCGATGTCGTAGTCGTCGGTGCTGCAGTCCTCGGCCAGCTTGTTCAGGGTGTCCTGGCCGTCCGGGTTGATGTACCAGTTGAGCGTGGGCTTGCCCTCGGATCCGCCACAGGCGGCGAGGAGCGAGGAGCCGAGGGCGAGACTCGCGACCATCACCGCCGTCCGACGTCGCGTGGTCGCCATGGGTCGGGTCCCCTTTCCCTCCGTCCCCGACGTGACCGGTGCCACACGGGAGTCAACAACGTAGGACGGTGCCGTCGGGGGCGCAACCCCGGGGTCGCCCCGGTCGCGATCAGGCCGGGTGAGGGCGGAGCCAGACCGTGGTGTCGGCGGGCAGGTGGTCGTCGGCGACCTCGCCGCTGGAGACGAGCAGCTCGCCCGGAGGCCGTGGGACCGGCACCGACGACACGTTGGTGTGGACGGTCGCCACCACGTCGCCGCCGCTGGCGACGAGCGCGAACGACAGCAGTCCGTCGACGTGCTCCACGCCGTGGTCGTCACCGTCCTCGATCCACGCGAGCGACCGCGTGCCCAGGTCGAGCTCGCGCCGCAGTCGCAGCAGCGTGCGGTACAGCTCGAGCGTCGAGCCCTCGACGCCGCGCTGGCGGGCGGGCGCCAGGTCCGCGTAGGTCGGCGGCTGCGGCAGCCACGGCTCGCCCTCGGGGCCGAAGCCGAGCGACGGGCCGGTGGACTCCCACGGGACGGGCACGCGGCAGCCGTCGCGCCCGCGGCGCTCGTGGCCCGAGAGCTCCCAGGTGGGGTCCTGCAGCACGTCGGTGGGGAGCTCGGTGGCGTCGGGCAGGCCCAGCTCCTCGCCCTGGTACAGGTAGGCCGACCCCGGGAGGGCGAGCATGAGGGTGGTCGCCGCGCGGGCCCGGCGCAAGCCCAGCTCCGCGTCGGGCTGCTCGTCGTCGGGGCCGATGCCCTCCGTGTCGACGACACGGGTGGCGTCGGAGCGACCCAGCCGCGTGGCGTGCCGCACGACGTCGTGGTTCGAGAGCACCCAGGTCTGCGGGGCGCCGACGTCGGCGGCGCTCTCGAGGGACCGGCCGATCGCGTCGCGCAGGGCGGGGGCGTCCCACGGCGTCAGCAGGAACGAGAAGTTGAACGTCTGGTGCAGCTCGTCGGGACGCACGTACTGCGCGAGTGCGTGCGCGGGTTCGACCCACGCCTCGCCGCAGAGCATCCGGTCGTCGTCCTGGCCCCACAGGTCGGCGAGCGACCCGGCGTAGCCCTCGACGAGGGTGCGCCAGCTGCGGTAGACGTCGTGCACCTCCGGCTGGTCCCACATCGGCAGCAGGCGCGTGTGGCTGCCGACGGTGTCGAGCAGCAGGTCGGCGTCGGGAAGGCCGTCGGCCTTGATCAGGCCGTGCGCGACGTCGATGCGGAACCCGTCGACACCGCGGTCGAGCCAGAAGCGCAGCACCGAGTGCAGCTCCTCGCGGACCTCGGGGTTGGTCCAGTCGAAGTCGGGCTGCGTCACGTCGAACAGGTGCAGGTACCACTCGCCGGGGGTGCCGTCGGCCTCGGTGACGCGCGTCCAGGCCGAACCCCCGAAGTTCGAGATCCAGTTGTTGGGCGGCTCCGAGCCGTCGGGGCCCTGCCCGGGTCGGAAGACGTACCGCGCGCGCTCGGCGCTGCCGGGGCCGGCGGCGAGGGCCGCCTGGAACCAGGGGTGCTCGCTCGAGGAGTGGTTCGGCACGACGTCGACGATCACCCGCAGCCCGAGTCCGTGGGCCCGCTCGACGAGGGCGTCGAAGTCGTCGAGGGTGCCGAACAGCGGGTCGACGTCGCGGAAGTCGGCGACGTCGTAGCCGGCGTCGTTCTGCGGGGACACGTAGAACGGCGACAGCCACAGGGCGTCGACGCCGAGGTCGGCGAGGTGCTCGAGCCGGGAGGTGATGCCGGGCAGGTCGCCGATGCCGTCGCCGTCGGCGTCGGCCCACGACCGGGGGTACACCTGGTAGATGACGGCGTGGCGCCACCAGGGCTGGTTGCTCATGGATTCCTCGGGGTCGGGCTCGCTGGGGGTCGGCACGGACCACGCTACCGACGGGCGCACCACCGGACGGACGAGCGGGGGCCTTCGCTAGGTTGAGGCCATGTCCCAGCGCACGCTCGTCCTGCTCAAGCCCGACGCCGTCCGTCGTGGTCTCGTCGGAGAGGTCCTCGGCCGCTACGAGGCCAAGGGCCTCACGATCGTGGCCATGGAGCACCGCGCCATCGACGCCGCCCAGGCCGACGCGCACTACGCCGAGCACGTCGAGCAGCCCTGGTACCCGCCGCTGCGCGACTTCGCGACGTCGGGCCCGCTCGTGGCGCTCGTGCTCGAGGGCGACGAGGCGATCGCGGTCGTCCGCGCCCTGAACGGCGCCACCGACGGCCGGGCCGCAGCCCCCGGCACCGTCCGCGGTGACCTCTCCCTGTCCAACCGCGAGAACCTCGTCCACGCGTCCGACTCCGAGGAGTCCGCGGCCCGCGAGATCGCCCTCTGGTTCCCCTCCCTCGCCTGACGCCTCCGGCGGACGCAAGATTCTGCGTTCATGAGTGGAAGGCCGAAGGGTTCTGCCTTCGTGTCCGAATCCCGTCACGAACGCAGAACGCTTGAGCTCCTCGCACCCGAACGCAGAATCTTGCGTTGCTCTGGGTCCCAGGATGGTGACCGGGGAAGGAGCTCGGGGGCCAGGGCGCCTTCCCATCCGTGGGCCCGTGCCATCCGGTCGAGCTGGTCCATCACGGTGTGGGGGTGGTGGCGAACCGCGTACGACGAGAAGGTCAGTCCGTGTCGGCCGGTGATCACGATCTCGTTGGCTCGGACCAGGTCCTCGTCCCACTGCTCGACGGCGAGGTGCGGGATCCCGTGCACCTCGACGCCGAAGCCGAGCCGCTCGCACCACACGTCGAGGTAGAAGCGACCAGTCGGACCACGCACCGCCTCTTGCCGTGCGGCGACGGGAAGCCCGGTGGCTCGCCAGATGGCCGCGACGTCTCGCTCCGGGACCGACTGGATCCCGCCGGCCGCGTCGAGGATCGACGACACGATCACGCTGCGATGCCGACACCGACCGCGGCGGGTCAGGGCCTCACGCAGGTGCCGGGTGGTGACGAGACCGGCCTGCAGGGCACTGATCACGATCCAGCGTGCATAGCGTTCGCTGCTGCTCCAGGAGGCCGTGTCGAGGATCGACCGTGCTGGTCGAGTCCGTCGTGGCCGGTGCGTGGGATGCACGTCGACATCGGTCAGCTCGTGCGACCAGTGCGCGGTGGCGCGGTCCCACGACGGCGCCCGTGCTCCCGCCGGCAGGACGACGAGGTGGCGCTGGTCGCGCGCGTCGAAGCCGTCCTGGCGGAGCGCCGAGGGGCCGGCCAGGGCAGCACGCGGGGGAGAGGAGGCGAGCGCCACCAGGTCGCGTTCGTGCAGGCTCAGGACACCGTTGTGCGTGACGACGACGCCCCGGCACGGTCTCTGCCAGATCCCGTCGCGGAGGCGCTGACGCACAGGCCAGGCCCCGAACATCTCGACGGCCTGGCGGACGGACATGACGGTCTCCATGCCTCCACCGTGTCGGCCGTCCGGCCCCGGACGAAGGGCGCGGCCGAAGGCTGTGGACGGAGGCACGCGGGCGCGAGAGCCCTGTGGACGGGGCGACGCAAGATTCTGCGTTCAGTACCGGCGTCCCGATCGATGCTGCGTTCGCGTCCGGATCCCGTCGTCAACGCAGCATCGTTCGGACTCTCGCTCACGAAGGCAGAATCTTGCGTCCTCCCGAGGGGTCAAGCGGGGTCGAGGGGTGGGGGCTCGGTGGGGCCGGTCCAGGGGACGACGACGTGGGCGAGGACGCCGTGGAAGCGGCCGCGGACCTCCTCGGGGAGCCAGACGACCTCGTGGGACTGCGAGGCGAGGTCGACGGTGCCGTCGAGGGTCACGGCGTCGACGGCCTGGCGGGGGGCGTCGCCCACCCGATCCTCGTACTCCACGAGCGTCACGCCGACGCTGATCGGCACCTCGTTGCGATTGACCAGGCCGATGCCCCAGAAGTCCTGCGGGTCGAGCGTGGCGTGCTCCTCGAGGTCGACCATGAGCGCCTCGACCGGGGCCACGATGCCGTCGAGGTCCACCTGCTCCATGCCCTCGACGTGCACCTCGACGCCGCGCACGTTGCGCGCGCCCTGGCCGTGGAAGTGGAGCACGTCGGTGGCGGCGGCACCGGGCGGCGCCACCACGGCGCCCCGGTCGATGCCGAGCACCGTGCCGACCTCGACGTTGGGCAGCTCGCGACCGTACTGGTCGCGAGGCACGAACCGCAGGATCGGGCGCAGGCCCACCTCGGAGCCGTTGCTCAGCGTGACCGTCTGGTCCGGCGCGTCCGGATCGGACGCCTTCGGCACGTAGGAGACCGAGATCGGCGGCTTGCGTCGATTGAACAGACCCATGGCAGGCAAGCGTACGGAGTCGCGCTCAGTACCAGCCGGCGCCCTTCTTGAAGTCCCACGCCGCACACGGTGATCCGTAGCGACCCTCGATGTAGCCGAGGCCCCACTCGATCTGGGTCGCCGGGTTGGTGCGCCAGTCGCTGCCGGCGCTGGCCATCTTGGTGCCCGGCAGGGACTGCGGGATGCCGTAGGCGCCCGAGGACGGGTTCTCGGCGTCCACGCGCCAGCCGCTCTCCTGGCTCCAGATGTTGTCGAGGCAGGAGAACTGGCCCTCGTCCCAGCCGTAGTCGGCGAGCATGGCGCGCGCGACGACCTTGGGGTCGGCGGCCTCCAGCGCCGCCTGCCGCTCCTTCTCGCGCTTCGCCTTCTCGGCGGCCTCCTTGCGCTCGGCGGCCTCCTTCTTCGCCTGCGCGGTGGCACGCTGCTGTCCGTCGGCCTTGGCCTGGACCTCCTCGACCTGGCGCTGGGCGCCCTGGTCGACGATCACGGCGTCGGACACGCGCTGGGCCTGGACCAGCGGCGTCGCGATGGCCGACACGGGCCGCAGCCCGGTCGCGGCGGCGGCGCTGTCACCGGCTCCCACGGCCTGGGCGCCGGCGGTCAGACCGGCGGCCACGACGACCCCACCGACGGCGAAGGTCGTGAGCGTGCGGCCACGGGGCAGGGCGTCGGCGACGTCGGCCAGCAGGTCGAGGGTGCGGTCGCGCCGACGTTCGAAGGCCGACGGTGCGCGGTGGCGTGCCATCCGGTGCCGACCGCCCGACCGGTCGACGAGGTCGTCGTGACGCACACGCACTCCTGCCAGCTCGACGGAAAGGGGGCGGGGAAGGGCCCAGGACGAAGCCACCATCCTAGGCAACGTTGCTGAGACGGCGCAGGCGTTCTCTCAGGTCCCGGACGCCGCGTAGCCTGGGGCCATGTCCGTCGAGTCCGTCTTCCCCCGTCTCGAGCCGCTCCTGCCGACGGTGGGCAAGCCCATCCAGTACGTCGGCGGCGAGCTCAACGCCACCGTCAAGGAGTGGGACGACGTCAGCGTGCGCTGGGCGCTCATGTACCCCGACGCCTACGAGGTCGGGCTGCCGAACCAGGGCGTCCAGATCCTCTACGAGGTGCTGAACGAGCGTGACTGGCTGCTGGCCGAGCGCACCTACGCGGTGCAGGCCGACATGGAGGCCGTCATGCGCCAGCACGGCATCCCGCAGTTCACGGTCGACGCGCACCGTCCCGTGCGCGCGTTCGACGTGCTGGGCATCTCCTTCGCCACCGAGCTCGGCTACACCAACATGCTCACGGCGCTCGACCTGGCCGGCATCCCGCTGCACGCCGTCGACCGCACCGACGACGACCCGATCGTGCTCGCGGGCGGCCACAGCGCCTTCAACCCCGAGCCGGTCGCCGACTTCCTCGACGCCGCCGTCCTGGGCGACGGCGAGGAGATCGCGCTCGCCATCAGCGAGGTCGTGCGCGAGTGGAAGGACGAGGGGCGTCCCGGCGGCCGCGACGAGCTGCTGCTGCGGCTCGCGGCCTCAGGGGGCGTCTACGTGCCGAAGTTCTACGACGTCGACTACCGCGACGACGGCCGCATCGCGTCGGTCCGGCCCAACCGCGAGGGCGTGCCGTGGCGCGTGGCCAAGCACACCGTCATGGACCTCGACCAGTGGCCGTACCCGCGCAAGCCGCTGGTGCCGCTGGCCGAGACGGTGCACGAGCGGTACTCCGTCGAGATCTTCCGTGGCTGCACGCGCGGCTGCCGGTTCTGCCAGGCCGGCATGATCACGCGCCCCGTGCGCGAGCGCTCGCTGCAGACCATCGGCGACATGATCGACACCGGTCTGAAGGAGTCGGGCTACCAGGAGGTCGGCCTCCTCAGCCTCTCCAGCGCCGACCACACCGAGATCGGCGACCTCGCCAAGCAGCTCGGCGACCGCTACGAGGGCACCAACACGTCGCTGTCGCTGCCGTCGACCCGCGTCGACGCCTTCAACATCACGCTGGCCAACGAGTTCAGCCGCAACGGCCGACGCTCGGGGCTCACGTTCGCGCCCGAGGGCGGCAGCGAGCGTCTGCGCAAGGTCATCAACAAGGCGGTCACCGAGGACGACCTCATCCGCACCGTCACCGCCGCCTACTCGCACGGCTGGCGCCAGGTGAAGCTCTACTTCATGTGCGGCCTGCCCACCGAGACCGACGAGGACGTGCTGCAGATCGGAGAGCTCGCCAAGCGGGTCATCGAGGCCGGACGCGAGGCGTCGGGTCGCCGCGACATCCGCTGCACCGTGAGCATCGGCGGGTTCGTGCCCAAGCCGCAGACCCCGTTCCAGTGGGCCGCGCAGCTCGACCACGAGACCACCGACGAGCGCCTGCGCAAGCTGCGTGAGTCCGTGCAGTCGGACAAGCGCTTCGGCCGGGCCATCGGCTTCCGGTACCACGACGGACGCCCCGGGATCGTCGAGGGACTGCTGTCGCGCGGTGACCGACGGGTCGGGCGGATCGTCGAGGCGGTGTGGCGTGACGGCGGTCGGTTCGACGGCTGGAGCGAGCACTTCTCGTTCGAGCGCTGGGAGGCCGCGACCGCCGAGGTCCTGGCCGACGAGCCGGTCGACCTCGACTGGTACACGACCCGTGAGCGCGACCACGACGAGGTGCTCCCGTGGGACCACCTCGACGCCGGTCTCGACAAGGAGTGGCTCTGGGAGGACTGGCAGGACGCGCTCGACCCCGACGCCCTCGAGATCGAGGACTGCCGCTGGACGCCCTGCTACGACTGCGGCGTGTGCCCGCAGATGGGCACCGACATCCAGATCGGCCCGACGGGCCAGAAGCTGCTGCCGCTCTCGGTGGTCTGAGCGGACTCAGGCGGCAGGGCGCTCGAGCTCGTCCTCGATCGTCCCGCCGCGGTCCACGAGGGTGCCGAAGACGCCGATGAGCACGGCGCCGAGCATGAGCACCGTGACCGGCGCGGTCCACGAGCCGGTCACGTCGTGCAGCAGGCCGGTGCCGAACGGTCCGAGCCCGGCCACGAGGTAGCCGACGGACTGAGCGAACGCCGACAGCGAGGCCGTGCCCTCCGTCGTCGAGGCGCGACGGCCGAACATGATCAGCACCCAGGTGAACGCGCACCCGCCGAGCCCGAGCAGGATCGCCCAGAGCCACGGAGCCGCGGTCGGGGCCCACAGGACCCCGGCCCAGCCGCTCGCGGTCAGGGCGGCGAAGACCCACGGGAGGATGCCGCGGCCTCCGAGGCGGGCCACCAACGGTGGCAGCAGGAGGGTCATCGGGATGCCGACGGCCCCGAGCAGTCCCTGCATCGCACCGGCGGTGCCCTGCGCGAGCCCGGCGTCGGCCAGGATCGTCGGGAACCAGCCGAACTGGGCGTAGGCCTGGGCCGACTGCGCGCCGAAGCAGAGGGCGCAGGCCCAGGCGAGTCGGCTGCGGGCGAGCCGGGCCAGTGACGGTCCGACCGGTCGGACGTCGCGTCCCGCCCGCCCCGCACGGGCCGCGATCGGCAGCCAGGGCAGCAGGGCGGCCACGCTCAGCACGGCCCACACCGCGATGCCGGGCCGCCAGCCACCGAGTGCGTCCGCTGCCGGCACAGTGACGACCGAGCTCACGGCGCCGCCGGCCATGAGCGCGGCGCCGTAGAGCGAGCCGACGAGGGGGAGCCGGTCGGGGAAGTGCTCCTTCGCGAGGGCGGGCAGCACCACGTTGCCCACCGCGCACGCGGCGAGCGACACGACCGACAGCACGAGGAAGAGCGCGGTGGAGTCGACGACCGACCGGGCGAGGAGCCCGAGGGCCAGCACGGCGAGCAGTGCGGCGGCGGTGCGGTCGAGACCGAGCAGACGGACCACGCGCGCTGCCGTCGTCCCGAAGACGGCGAAGCACAGCACGGGCAGCGTGGTCAGGACGCCCGCGACCGTGGCGCTCATGCCGAGGTCGTCGCGCAGGGGGTCGATGACCACCCCGACGCTGCCGATCGCCACGCGCAGGTTGAGCGCGAGCAGCACGATCGCGGCCCCCACGAGCCAGGCGGGACCCCCGCGACGGACGGACGGCGAGGAGCTCACCGAGACATCCAACGCCACCGTCCGGAGGCGTCCGCACGCGGCCCTCGGCGAGAGCCCGCGGTCGCCGACCTCGGTAGGGTCGGACCCATGTCCGACGGCAGCACGACCCTGCGTGGCACCCCCAACCCGGAGGCGCCCAACCCGCAGCTGCCCATCGTCCAGCGGCTGCGCATCCGCTACGCCAAGCGTGGCCGGCTGCGGTTCACCAGCCACCGCGACTTCGGCCGTGCCTTCGAGCGCGCGGTCCGCCGCGCCCAGGTGCCGATCGCGTTCTCGTCGGGCTTCACGCCCCACCCGAAGATCTCCTACGCCGGAGCGGCTCCCACCGGCGCGGCGAGCGAGGCCGAGTTCCTCGAGATCGGGCTCACGCAGCAGCGTGATCCCGAGTCCGTCCGCGTGGCGCTGGACGACGCCCTGCCGCCCGGCATCGACGTGCTGGAGGTGGTCCCCGCGCGCGAGGGCGGGGGCTCGCTGGCGGACCGGCTCGAGGCGAGCGAGTGGGTGATCGAGCTGCGCGGCACCGCGCCGGAGCAGGTCCGGGAGGCGGCCGACGCCTTCCTCGCGGCCGAGCAGGTCGACGTCGAGCGGATGACCAAACGAGGCCTGCGGACGTTCGACGCCCGCGCCGCCGTCCAGTCACTCTCCGTTGGTTCGTCCGACACCTCGGGTGTGGCGTATGCGATACTGATGGTGGTCGTCCGACACCAGAACCCGTCGGTCCGACCGGACGACGTACTCACCGGACTCCGCAACCGCGGGGGCCTCGAGCTCGAGCAGACGCCCTTGGCGACACGCTCGGCCCAGGGTCCTCTGGACGTGGAGGACGGGACGGTCGGCGATCCACTCGCCCTCGACCGCGACGCATCCTGACAGGTGCTGACCGCGGCGGGGCGGACGGGGAGCCGTGTGACAGGCCGGACGTCGACCACCCGGGACGCCCCAGCGCCCCGGCGCCGCCAGAAGACTTTCGGTGACCGAGCCCTCGGGCGAGGAGCCGCAGACGCAGAACCCCGGCCGCACGTCGGCGCTCACGGGGCCTGAGGAGAGCACATGCTCGACGACGACAAGAACACACCCACCACCGAGACCAGCACCACCTCGCGCACGAGACGACGGGCCGCCGCCCGGCCGGCGGGACCTCCCGCGGCCGTGAGCACCGACATCTTCGCCCCGCCCGAGGCCCCGGCGAAGAAGGCTCCGTCGCGTGCCGCGTCCGGCAAGGACCCCGCCACGAAGGACTCCGACGCGTCCGACACCGGTTCGACGCAGGAGGCCCCGGCCAGACGGACCGCCAAGAAGGCGGCTCCCTCGGGCGGGTCCGACGGCGACACCGGGTCCCCCGACGCCCCGGCGAAGAAGGCAGCGGCCAAGAAGCCCGCCAAGAAGAGCACCTCAGCGGGCTCGGCCACCAAGAAGACCGCGGCGAGGAAGACCACGGTCAAGGACGACGCTGCTCCTCAGGAAGCCGACGCGACCTCGTCCGGCCAGGAGGCCTCGACCGCGAGCGACGACCGCGCGAGCAGCGGTGACCGGCCCGCCAGGAAGCGCAGTGGTCGCAAGCCCGCGGCATCCGGTGACGATGCCGGGACCGCAGCCGTGGCGTTCCAGGCTCCCGAGCCCGTGACGGCGCCCGCCCGCGACGACCGGTCCTCCGAGGGGCGTTCTTCCGACGGCACGGACTCCGACGAGCAGGGCGACGACTCCGGTGACGGATCCGGTGGCGGTCCCAAGCGTCGTCGCCGCAGCCGCGGCGGACGTCGTCGCAACAAGAGTGACGACACCCGCGACGGCTCGGACTCCTCCGACGGTGCCGAGTCCGGCGAGGCCAAGGGCCAGGACGACGGAGCCGGCGGCTCGTCGAACCAGGACGACTCCGGTGACGGGGGAGACGGCGAGGGCCAGAGCACCAACACTCGCCGCCGCCGGCGTCGCGCCCGCTCGGGCGAGCGCGCGTCCGCCTCGCCCGACGATCCGGAGAACACCGTCGTGCGGGTCCGCGAGGGTCGCAACCCCGAGGACGAGATCACCGGCGTGGCCGGCTCCACGCGCCTGGAGGCCAAGAAGCAGCGCCGCCGCGAGGGCCGTGAGGCCGGACGGCGCCGCGCGCCGATCGTGTCCGAGGCCGAGTTCCTGGCTCGACGTGAGGCAGTCGACCGTCAGATGGTCGTCCGCCAGCACGTGTCGAAGGGCTCCGGCGCCGAGAGCGACGCCTACACCCAGATCGCCGTGCTCGAGGACTCCGTGCTCGTCGAGCACTACGTGGCCCGCGAGTCCCAGACGTCGCTCATCGGCAACGTCTACCTCGGCAAGGTCCAGAACGTCCTGCCCAGCATGGAGGCCGCCTTCGTCGACATCGGTGCCGGTCGCAACGCCGTCATCTACGCCGGCGAGGTCGACTGGAGCGGTGTGCAGAACGGCAAGGCCCGCAAGATCGAGGAGGCGCTGACCCCCGGCCAGCAGATCCTCGTGCAGGTCTCGAAGGACCCGATCGGCCAGAAGGGCGCGCGGCTCACGAGCCAGATCAGCCTGCCGGGCCGCTTCCTGGTCTACGTCCCGGGCGGCCAGTCCAACGGCATCTCCCGCAAGCTGCCCGACACCGAGCGCGCCCGGCTCAAGGCCCTCCTCAAGGAGGTGCTCCCCGAGGACGCCGGCGTCATCGTGCGCACGGCCGCCGAGGGCGCCAGCGAGGACCAGCTGACCCGCGACGTCACCGCGCTCACGGCGCGCTGGGACGACATCAAGGCCAAGGCCGGCATCGGGGAGGACGGGACGCCCTCCGCGAAGGGCCCCCAGCTCCTGTACGCCGAGCCCGACCTCGTGATCAAGGTCGTGCGCGACCTGTTCAACGAGGACTTCGCCTCGCTCGTCGTCGAGGGCTCCGACGCCTGGGACAACATCTCCGGCTACCTGCGTCACGTCGCACCCGACCTCGCCGAGCGACTGCAGGAGTGGTCGCCCGCCGAGCACGACGGCCGCGACTCCTTCGACGTGCTGCGCATCGACGAGCAGATCCACAAGGCGCTGGACCGCAAGGTCTGGCTGCCCTCGGGCGGCTCGCTCGTGATCGACCGGACCGAGGCCATGACCGTGGTCGACGTCAACACCGGCAAGTTCACCGGCTCCGGGGGCAACCTCGAGGAGACGGTCACCAAGAACAACCTCGAGGCCGCCGAGGAGATCGTCCGCCAGCTCCGGCTGCGCGACATCGGCGGCATCATCGTCATCGACTTCATCGACATGGTGCTCGAGAGCAACCGTGACCTGGTGCTGCGTCGCCTGGTCGAGTGCCTGGGCCGCGACCGCACCCGCCACCAGGTGGCCGAGGTGACGTCGCTCGGGCTCGTGCAGATGACTCGCAAGCGGATCGGCACGGGCCTGCTCGAGTCGTTCAGCACCGACTGCGACCACTGCAACGGGCGCGGTGTGGTCATCACGGCCGAGCCGGTCGAGCCGAAGAAGGACGAGCCGCGAGGCGGCGGACGTCAGCGTCGTGGTCGTGGCGGCAACGGTGGCAACGACAACGGTGGGTCGAACGGCGGCGGCAATAACGGCGGCGGCAACGGCAACGGGTCGAGCAACGGCAACGGCAACGGGTCGAGCAACGGCAACGGTGGCTCGCGTCGCGGGCAGCAGAAGCCGGCGACGGAGGAGGCCGACTCCTCGGAGTCGACGACGTCGAGGACGACCTCGTCGTCCTCGGGCCGGTCCTCCCGTCGTTCGGGCCCCCCGAAGGACGTGCCGACGCCCGAGGACGGCGCTTCGGCGCCTGCCGAGCAGCCGGCCGAGCCGGCCGAGCCGTCGCAGCCGTCGGAGCAGGAGACTCCTGCACCCGCCGTCGACGCCGCGCTCGAGCCCGAGAGCCCCGCACCCGAGACGGCCGAGCAGCCTGTCGAGGACGCCGTCGCGCCGGAGGCCGAGACCGCTGCCGCGCCCGTGCAGGACCCTCTGCCCGAGGCCGAGCAGGCGTCCGCTCCGGACGTGTCGGAGACGGACGGCGACCAGGCCTCCACCAGCGAGGACGCCCCCGTTTTGACCGAGCCGGGTGACGGTCCGTAGAATGATGTGTCGGCGTGCCCTGCGCGCCGATCCGCATGCCCGGGCGAGAGCCCGGCACCGGTCGCCGAACCAGCCCGCTGCGTTCGCCCGGCCCTGCACAGCCCCAAGCCTTGGCAAGCACAGCTTCCAGCAAGAACCGAGTGAGGAATCCCGTGGTCTACGCAATCGTGCGCAGTGGCGGCACGCAGCAGAAGGTCGCCGTCGGCGACGTCATCGAGATCGACCAGCTCGGCCTGGCCCAGGGCGAGGCGGTCTCGCTGCCGGCCGTCCTGTACGTCGACGGTGACACCGTCACGGCCGACGCCGACTCGCTCTCCCAGGTCTCCGTGACCGCCGAGGCCATCGGTGGCACCAAGGGCCCCAAGATCACCATCCAGAAGTACAAGAACAAGACCGGCTACAAGAAGCGCCAGGGGCACCGTCAGAAGTACACCCAGGTCAAGATCACCGGCATCGCGAAGTAGAGGACTGAACTCATGGCACACAAGAAGGGCGCAGCCTCCACCAAGAACGGCCGCGACTCCAACAGCCAGCGCCTCGGCGTCAAGCGCTTCGGCGGCCAGCTGGTCAACGCGGGCGAGATCATCGTCCGCCAGCGCGGCACCCACTTCCACCCCGGCACCAACGTCGGCCGTGGCGGCGACGACACGCTCTTCGCGCTGTCGGCCGGCTCGGTCGAGTTCGGGACGCGTCGCGGCCGCAAGGTCGTGAACATCGTTCCGGGCGAGTAACCGGCAGAACATCCGTCGAAGGGGTGGTCCGCGCATGCGGGCCACCCCTTCGACGTCCCTGCACCTCCCTCCCACCCCCGTTCCCAGGAGCACCCGATGGCCGTCCCCACCTTCGTCGACCGCGTGACGCTGCACGTCGTCGGCGGTAACGGCGGGCACGGCATCGCGTCGGTGCACCGCGAGAAGTTCAAGCCGCTCGGCGGGCCCGACGGCGGCAACGGCGGTCACGGTGGCGACGTCATCCTGCGGGTCTCGGCCGACGTGACCACGCTCGTGGACTACCACCACGAGCCGAAGCGCAAGGCCGGCAACGGTGCGCCGGGCGAGGGCGGCAACCGCAGTGGTGGTCATGGTGGCGACCTCGTGCTGAAGGTCCCCGACGGAACGGTGGTGCGCTCCGGCGGTGAGCACGGCACCGGCGAGGTGCTCGCCGACCTCGTGGGCCCCGGCACCGAGCTCGTCATCGCCGCGGGCGGCCGAGGTGGTCTGGGCAACGCGGCCCTGGCGTCGGCCAAGCGCAAGGCTCCCGGCTTCGCCCTCAAGGGTGAGCCGGGCCAGGAGCGCACGATCGTGCTGGAGCTCAAGGTCGTGGCCGACATCGGTCTCGTCGGGTTCCCCAGCGCCGGCAAGTCCAGCCTCATCGCCGCCCTCTCACGTGCCCGGCCCAAGATCGCCGACTACCCGTTCACCACCCTGGTCCCGAACCTGGGCGTCGTCACCGCGGGGTCGACCACGTTCACCGTGGCCGACGTGCCCGGTCTCATCGAGGGCGCCAGCGAGGGACGCGGCCTCGGTCACGACTTCCTGCGCCACGTCGAGCGGTGCGCGGCCCTCGTGCACGTCGTCGACTGCGCGACGGTGGAGCCCGGCCGCGACCCGTTGAGCGACCTCGACGTCATCGAGGCCGAGCTGCGTGCCTACGCCGACGGCCTGGCCGAGGGTGCCACCGGCAAGGACCTGCTCGAGCGCCCGCGGCTGGTGGCGCTCAACAAGACCGACGTCCCCGACGCCGCCCAGATCGCCGAGTTCGTGCGCGCCGACCTCGAGGAGCGCGGCTACGACGTGTTCGACGTCTCCGCCGCCAGCCACGCCGGGCTGCGCGAGCTGTCGTTCGCCATGGCCGAGATCGTCGCGCGCCGTCGCGCCGACGCGCCCTCGCAGGAGATCACCCGCATCGTGCTGCGCCCCCAGGCCGAGGCCGGCGTGGGCCAGGAGTTCACCGTCGACCAGCGCCGCGGCCCCGAGGGCCAGCAGCAGTGGATCGTGCGTGGCGCCAAGCTCACCCGCTGGGTGGGCCAGACCGACTTCAGCAACGACGAGGCGGTGGGCTACCTCGCCGACCGCCTCGCTCGCCTCGGTGTGGAGGCCAGCCTCGCGAAGCTCGGTGCCGAGCCCGGCGACGACGTCGTCATCGGCGGCACGGCCGACCTGGGCTGGGAGGACGCGGTCGTCTTCGACTTCGACCCCACGATCGAGGCCGGTGCCGAGATGCTGGGTCGTCGTGGTGAGGACCAGCGCCTGGACCGCGACGACCGGCGCACCAACGTCGAGCGTCGCGAGGCGCTGGCCGCCAAGCGGGCGCAGGAGGCCGAGTTCCGCGAGCTGCGCGAGCGCGGCGAGGAGCCCGACTGGACCTCCGAGGACGAGGACACGGACACCGAGGGCACGGGGGCATGACCCGGAGGGTCGTCGTCAAGGTCGGCTCGTCGTCGCTGACGTCGTCGACCGGCCACCTCGACCCGGCCAAGGTCGACGTCGTGGTGGAGGCCCTCGCCGCAGCCCGGCGAGCGGGCGACGAGGTGGTGCTGGTCAGCTCCGGTGCCATCGCGGCCGGCCTGGGGCCTCTGGGGCTCACGACCCGTCCCAGGGACCTGCCGACGCAGCAGGCCGCGGCCAGCGTCGGCCAGGGTGCCCTCGTGGCGCACTACTCCGAGCGGTTCGCCGCCCACGGCATCACGGTGGGCCAGGTCCTGCTGACCGTCGACGACGTGACCCGCCGCAGCCACTACCGAAACGCGCACCAGACGTTCGCCAAGCTGCACGAGCTGGGTGTGCTGCCGGTCGTCAACGAGAACGACACGGTGGCCACGAGCGAGATCCGCTTCGGTGACAACGACCGGCTCGCGGCCCTGGTGGCGCACCTCGTGCACGCCGACCTGCTGGTGCTGCTCTCCGACGTCGACGGTCTCTTCACCGGCCACCCGTCGCTGCCCACGTCACAGCCGATCCCCGACGTGCACGGACCCGAGGACCTCCTCGAGGTCGACGTCGCGCGCGTCGGGTCGAAGGTCGGTACCGGCGGCATGGTCACCAAGATCGAGGCCGCGCGGATCGCCACGGGTGCGGGCATCCCGGTGGTGCTGGCCCGGGCCGACCGGGCCGGTGCGGCCGTCGCGGGCGAGGCGGTGGGCACGCGCTTCCACCCCACGGGCCGACGTCGGCCCACGCGGCTGCTGTGGCTCGCGCACGCGAGCGAGACCAAGGGCCAGCTGCACGTCGACGCCGGAGCGGTCGCCGCCCTGACCTCGCGCAAGGCCTCCCTGCTGCCGGCCGGCATCGTCGGGGTCAGTGGCGAGTTCGGTGCCGGGGAGCCGGTCGACGTCGTGGGGCCCGACGGCCAGGCGGTGGCCCGCGGACTCGTGAACTACGACAGCGGGGAGCTGCCCAGCCTCATCGGCCGGTCCACGCACGCGCTGGCCGCCGAGCTGGGCGCGGACTACGAGCGCGAGGTCGTGCACCGTGACGACCTCGTCGTCCTCTGACCCGACCCGCGGGGCACGCACGATTCTGGCTTCGTGAGCGAAGCGCGGATCGATGCTGCGTTCGTGACGGGATCCGGTCGCTGACGCAGCATCGTTCGGTCCGTCGCGCGGGAACGCAGAATCCTGCGTCCCCGGGCGTCAGGGCCGGTCGACGTCGACCCAGACGAGCCGGTGGTCCGAGGCCGGGAACGGGAACGTGCCGGTGAGCCGTGACAGGGGGTCGGCCTGCCTGGGCCAGAAGACGCGGGCGTCGCGGATGCGCAGGTCCCGGCTCGGCAGCACGTAGTCGGCTCGGATGTTGCCCGGCGGCTCCGCGAAGTCGGCGGTGTCGAACCTCGGGTCGCCGCGGTGCGCGTCGTTCGCCCCGCCCTGCAGCCGGGCCGCCTCCACGGCACCCTCGCTGGACGGCGTCACCGACGTGTTCACGCGGGGCAGGTCGAGCAGCTGGTTCGCGGCACCCGGGAGGGAGTCGCCGTCGACGGGGTCGGAGTTCAGGTCGCCGGCGACGACGAACGAGGCGGCGGGGGAGAGGCCCCCGCGCCGCCCGCGGTCGTCCCTGATCCAGCGCGCCTGGCGAGGAGAGCCGACGTAGTCCGCCCAGAACCGGATCTCGTCGGCGTTGCGACGGCCGTTGCGGTCCTCGGGACCGTCGAAGACCGGCGGCGTCGGGTGGCTGACGAGCAGGTGGACCGACCGACGGCCGACCTTCACGGGCACGTCCCAGTGGGACTTGCTCGACAGGCGCAGGACGTCGACGGCCTCGGGGGAGTAGTAGCCGGTCGGCATGCGGTTCCCGGGCATGTCCTTCCAGAGCTGCTTCTGGAACGTGCGGATCCGCTTCGCGTCGATCGGGTAGCGGCTCAGCACCGCCATGCCGTACTGGCCGGGGAACGCGCCGAAGCCGTACGCGTCGTCGGGACCGTCGGTCGTCCCGTCGCCGTTCAGGTCGAGCCCGGTCGGGACGCCCGTGTTGACCGGCGCCGTGAACGTGTACCGGTAGCGGATCGGCTCCGCCCCGTTCCAGCCGCGCGCCAGGTAGTTCCGCTCGAACAGGCGCAGCGCCTCCGGGTCGTGGTCGACCTCCTGCAGCACCAGCACGTCGGGCCGGGTGCGCTGGATCGTCTCGGCGACCGACCGTGCCTGGGTGTTCGCGTCGGTGGTCAGGTCGCGCCGCAGGTCGCCCTCGGCCGGCCGGTTGAGCGAGGCGTTGAACGTCGCGAACCGCACCGTCGGCTCGTGGCCGGGACCGTGGTGGCCGCTGCCGCGGGCCTCGGCGGGCGACGACGTGGAGGGCACGGCCAGGACGGTACCGCCCAGGACGAGGGCGAGAGCGAGGGCGAGGCGTCGTGCCGGTGCGCGCCCGCCGCGCGTGGTGAAGGGTCCCCGAGTCATGCGCGGCACTGTTCCAGGCGCGGGTGAACGACGGGTGACGTCCCCCGCGCTCGCTACGATCGGGGCGTGAAGGAACAGGTGCACGAGCTCGCCCGGCGGTCACGGACCGCCGCCCGGACCCTCGCCCTCGCGTCGCGGGCGCAGAAGGACGCTGCCCTGCTCGCGATGGCCGATGCGCTCGTCGACGCCACCGAGCGGATCGTGGCCGAGAACGCGGCCGACGTCGAGACCGCCCGTGCCGACGGCACCCCCGAGAACGTGATCGACCGCCTGCTCCTGGACGCCGACCGGGTGGCGGCCTTCGCGCAGGGCGTGCGCGACGTCGCCGCCCTTCCCGACCCCGTCGGCGAGGTCGTCCGCGGGTCCACGCTGCCCAACGGTCTGCGACTCGAGCAGATCCGTGTGCCCATGGGCGTCATCGGGATGATCTACGAGGGCCGACCCAACGTCACCGCCGACGCTGCTGCCATCTGTCTCAAGGCCGGCAGTGCCTCGCTGCTGCGCGGGTCCCGGTCGGCGGCGCGGTCCAACGCCGCGATCGTCGACGTCATGCGCGACGCGATCGCCGCCGCCGGTCTGCCCACCGACGTGGTCCAGGCCGTTCCCGCCCACGACCGCTCCAGCGCCACGGAGCTGATGCAGGCACGTGGGCTCGTCGACCTGGTGATCCCGCGCGGGGGAGCCGGGCTGATCCGCACCGTCGTCGAGCAGTCGACCGTGCCGGTCATCGAGACAGGGACCGGGAACGTGCACGTCTACGTGGACGCCGACGCCGACCTCGACATGGCGCTCGACATCGTGCTCAACGCCAAGACCCACCGCACCAGCGTGTGCAACGCCGCGGAGTCGCTGCTCGTGCACCGCGACGTGGCCGAGGAGTTCCTGCCGCGCGTCACCGAGGCCCTGCAGGCGGCGGGCGTGACCGTCCACGGCGACGCGGCCTTCGCCGCCGTGCCGGGCGTGCTGGCGGCGTCCGACCACGACTGGGCCACCGAGTACCTGTCGCTCGACATCGCCGCCGCGGTGGTCGACTCCCTCGACGACGCGGTGGAGCACATCCGCACCTGGTCGTCGGGGCACACCGAGGCGATCGTCACGCGGTCGATCGACGCGGCGCGACGGTTCACGCTGGGGGTCGACTCGGCCGCCGTGATGGTCAACGCGTCGACCCGGTTCACCGACGGAGGCGAGTTCGGCTTCGGGGCCGAGATCGGGATCTCCACCCAGAAGCTGCACGCACGCGGCCCGATGGGCCTGCAGGAGATGACGACCACGACGTACGTGGTGACCGGCGACGGCCACGTGCGCTGAGCATCACGGGGTCGGGCACCACCACGTCGGCCCGCCCTGCCCGCGCTGGTAGATTGCGACCATGCTCGAGTTCCTGGTCGCAGCCGAAGAGTCCGCCGAGGGCGGCCACATCAACCCGTACATCATCGGCGGTGTCGCCCTCGCGATCCTGCTGATCCTGCTGTTCGCGCTGCTGGCCTTCGGCAAGGGTCGCGAGCACTCCTGAGCACGTCAGGGTCCGTGGTCGCCGAGCCCCTGCCCACGCGACGACGTCGCGTCGGCGTCATGGGTGGCACGTTCGACCCGATCCACCACGGCCACCTCGTGGCGGCGAGCGAGGTGCAGTCGTGGTTCGACCTCGACGAGGTCGTCTTCGTGCCGACCGGTCGTCCCTGGCAGAAGGCCGACCGTGAGGTCTCGACCGCCGAGCACCGGTACCTCATGACGGTGATCGCCACGGCGGCGAACCCCCGCTTCGAGGTCAGCCGGGTCGACATCGACCGCGACGGGCCCACCTACACCATCGACACCCTCCGCGACCTGGCCGCGGACATGCCCGACGCCGACCTGTACTTCATCACCGGCGCCGACGCGATGGCGGCGATCCTCACCTGGCGCGACCACGAGGAGCTCTTCGAGCTGGCGCACTTCGTCGGCTGCACGCGTCCCGGGCACGAGATGGACGAGCAGACGCTGGAGGGGCTCCCCGTCGAGCGCATCACGCTCGTCGAGATCCCGGCCCTGGCCATCTCGTCGACCGACTGCCGTGTGCGCGTCACGTCGGGCGAGCCGGTCTGGTACCTCGTCCCCGACGGCGTGGTCCAGTACATCGGCAAGCACCGTCTCTACTCCCCACCCCCCGCGACGCCCCCAGGGGCCGTCCCGGGCACCGACCCCGACTCCGAGGACTCCCCATGACCGCGTCCGACCGGGCGATCGAGCTCGCCCGTGCCGCCGCTGGCGCCGCCGACGAGAAGCTCGCCACCGAGATCCTCGCCTTCGACGTATCCGAGCAGCTCTACATCACCGACGTCTTCCTGCTGTGCAGCGCGAGCAACCAGCCGCAGGTGCGAGCCGTGAAGGACGCCATCGAGGAGAAGCTGCTGGAGCTCGGCGCCAAGCCCGTGCGGCGCGAGGGCGAGCGGGAGGGCCGGTGGGTGCTCATCGACTTCGCCGAGCTCGTGGTGCACGTGCAGCACAGCGAGGAGCGGGCCTTCTACGCCCTCGAACGTCTGTGGAGCGACTGCCCGACCATCAGCCTCACGTCGCCATGACGCGTCGGGTCGTGCTCTGGCGCCACGGGCGCACGGAGTGGAACGTCGCGGGCCGGGTGCAGGGGCAGACCGACACGTCGCTCGACGACGTCGGACGCGAGCAGGCCCGGGCGGCCGCCGCACGCCTCGCGTCGCTCCGGCCGGTGCGGATCCTCAGCTCCGACCTCGAGCGGGCTCGCGACACGGCCGAGGAGCTGTCGCGGGTGACCGGCGTGCCCGTCGAGCTCGACGAGCGCCTGCGCGAGATGAACTTCGGCGAGCGCGAGGGCCTCACGTGGCGCGAGTCGTGGGACCGCTTCCCCGAGCTCATGAAGGCGATGCTGGAGGACCGCGAGGAGCGGTTCCCGCAGGCGGAGCTGCACGCGGAGGCCGGCGCACGCCTGGCGGAGGCGCTCACCGAGGCGCTCGAGTCGTTGGAGGACGAGCAGACGCTCGTGGTCGTGGCGCACGGCGCGGTGCTGCGGGTCGGCGCCTGCACGTTCCTGGGTTTTCCGGAGACCACGTGGCGGACGTTCGCCGGGCTCTCGAACTGCTCCTGGATCGCGCTCGAGCAGATCTCGCCGGCGCACGGGACGCGCTGGCGGCTCACGGAGTGGAACGCCGGCACGCTGCCCGAGCCGGTCATGTCCGACGACGAGTGACCCCGGTTTGAGTCGCTCCGCGGCAGGGTCTAGAGTGTTCACTCGGTGCTCGACCCGGTCGGGTACCACCCGCGAGGGGCATTGGCGCAGTTGGTAGCGCGCTTCCATGGCATGGAAGAGGTCAGGAGTTCGAATCTCCTATGCTCCACTCGAACGAGAGAAGACCCCCAGTCCTCTGGACTGGGGGTCTTCGTCGTAGCCGCGACGGCGGACCCGGGCACGACCTGCGGCTGCGCTTCCTCGGCTCCTCGTGGACCTGCGCCCCGAGAGGGCATCGACCGGGCAGTCGGTAGGGGGACCGGTCGGGCTCTCGGGCCGCGGTCCGGGTGGTCAGAGGTAGGTGTCGCACGTTTCGTGGGTGTCGGCGGTAGGTCTCGTACCTTTCGACGGTCTCGACAGGTGCGTCACCTACCTCTGACTGCGTCGTTCGGTGCGTCACCTACCTCTGACGGCCCATCGCCGCGGCGGGGAGGCGGGACGCGGCGTGGGGCGGATCGATCCCGTGGCGCGGGGACGCGCGCCCTGGCCGATGATGGCCCCATGACGCTGACCGACACGGACCTCACCCACCTGCGTCGATGCGTCGAGCTGGCGCGCGAGGCGCTCGAGGACGGCGACGAGCCGTTCGGCTCGCTCCTGGTGTCGGCGTCGGGCGAGGTGCTGATCGAGGACCGCAACCGGGTGAAGGACGGTGACCACACGCGCCACCCCGAGCTGGCTATCGCGCAGTGGTCGGCGCGGAACCTGACCGACGAGGAGCGCGCCGCCGCCACGGTCTACACGTCGGGGGAGCACTGCCCGATGTGTGCGGCGGCCCACGGGTGGGTGGGGCTCGGACGGATCGTCGCCGCGGTGCGCTCCGCGCAGCTCACGCAGTGGCTGGAGGCGTGGGGCGAGCCGGAGCCGGCCGTCGCCACGCTCGCGGCCGACGAGGTCGTCCCCGGCCTCGCCGTCGACGGTCCCGCCCCCGAGCTCGCCGACGAGATGCAGGCGCTGCACCGGGCCCGCGTCGACCGTGACCGCGCGCGGCGGTGAGCACCCCACTGCGCACCTGATGTTCGCGTGTCGTTTCTTGACTCGTTCAAGAAAGCGGCTACAGTCAGGGGCATGACGTCGATCGAGGCACCCGAGCTCCTGAAGGGGGCGGGACTGCGCGTCACGCGCCCCCGGGTGGCCGTCCTCGACGCGCTCGAACGGACGCCGCACGCCGACACCGCCACCGTCATCGACGCCGCCCGGACCCTCGTCCCCGACGTCTCGCACCAGGCGGTCTACGACACGCTGGCCGCCCTCACCCAGGTGGGGATCGTCCGGCGCATCCAGCCGCACGGCCACGCCGCACGCTACGAGCGACGCGTGGGGGACAACCACCACCACGTGGTGTGCCGCGGCTGCGGCGACATCGCCGACGTCGACTGCGCCACGGGCGAGGCCCCCTGCCTCGTCCCCTCGTCCGACCACGGCTTCGTCATCGACGAGGCCGAGGTCATCTTCTGGGGCACCTGCCCCTCCTGCACCGCCTGACTCCCGCGTCATCGACGCGGACCGCCCGACCTGTCCAACCCCGTGAGAGGAACCCACGTGAGCGAGCACGACAAGCCCGACGCCGAAGTCGGCGAGATGAACGAGCCGGACCACGCCAAGGGCGCTGCCGGAGGCGGCTGCCCCGTCGCACACGAGTCGCTGCCCCACCCCACCCGCCAGGACGCGAACAAGGTCTGGTGGCCCGAGGGCGTCAACCTCAAGATCCTGGCGAAGAACCCCGCCGTCGCGAACCCCCACGGCGAGGACTTCGACTACGCCGCCGCCTTCGAGTCCCTTGACCTCGCCGAGGTCAAGCGCGACATCGAGCAGGTCCTCACCACGTCCCAGGACTGGTGGCCGGCCGACTTCGGCCACTACGGCGGCCTCATGGTCCGCATGGCCTGGCACAGCGCCGGTACCTACCGCGTGCACGACGGTCGCGGTGGCGCGGGCGCGGGTCAGCAGCGCTTCGCCCCGCTCAACAGCTGGCCCGACAACGCCAACCTCGACAAGGCCCGCCGCCTGCTCTGGCCGGTCAAGAAGAAGTACGGCAAGAACCTCTCGTGGGCCGACCTCA
This sequence comes from Aeromicrobium sp. WCS2018Hpa-31, assembly GCF_031843905.1. Taxonomy (NCBI): domain Bacteria; kingdom Bacillati; phylum Actinomycetota; class Actinomycetes; order Propionibacteriales; family Nocardioidaceae; genus Aeromicrobium; species Aeromicrobium sp. WCS2018Hpa-31. The sequence goes on from NZ_JAVTJF010000008.1 coordinate 194,266, forward strand.
TCGTCCTGACCGGCAACGTGGCGCTGGAGTCCATGGGCTTCGAGACCTTCGGCTTCGCCGGCGGACGCGAGGACGTGTGGGAGCCCGACGCCGACGTGTACTGGGGCTCGGAGACCACCTGGCTCGGCGACGAAGACCGGTACTCCGGGGACCGCGACCTCGAGAAGCCGCTGGCCGCCGTGCAGATGGGGCTCATCTACGTCAACCCCGAGGGCCCCAACGGCAGTGCGGACCCCCTGGCCTCGGCTCGAGACATCCGCGAGACCTTCGGCCGCATGGCGATGAACGACGAGGAGACCGTCGCCCTGATCGCGGGAGGTCACACCTTCGGCAAGACCCACGGTGCTGCCGACCCCGACGCCCACGTCGGTGCGGAGCCCGAGGGCGCCTCGCTCGAGGAGCAGGGCCTGGGCTGGAAGAACTCCTTCGGCACCGGCCACGGCAACGACACCATCACGTCGGGCCTCGAGGTCACCTGGACCACCAAGCCGGTGCAGTGGTCGAACGACTTCTTCGAGATCCTGTTCGGCTACGAGTGGGAGCTCACCGAGAGCCCGGCCGGAGCCAAGCAGTGGACCGCCAAGGACGCCGAGGCGATCATCCCCGACGCCCACGGTGGTCCGAACCGCAAGCCCACGATGCTGACCACCGACCTGGCGCTGCGTGTCGACCCGGCGTACGAGAAGATCTCGCGCCGCTTCAAGGACGACCCGGCGGCTTTCGCCGACGCCTTCGCGCGGGCCTGGTTCAAGCTGACGCACCGTGACATGGGTCCGATCCAGCGCTACCTCGGCCCGGAGGTCCCCTCCGAGACGCTCATCTGGCAGGACCCGCTGCCCGAGGCCACCGGTGCGCCGCTCGACGAGGTCGCGGTCGCGGACCTCAAGCAGCGCATCGCCGACTCCGGCCTGAGCGTGACCGACCTCGTGAGCACGGCGTGGGCCTCGGCCTCGACGTTCCGCAGCAGCGACAAGCGCGGCGGTGCCAACGGCGCTCGCGTGCGCCTCGAGCCGCAGATCGGCTGGGAGGTCAACAACCCCGGCGAGCTGCGTCGGGTGCTCGGCGTCCTCGAGGGCATCCAGGCGGACTCCGGCACCTCGGTGTCGCTGGCCGACCTGATCGTCCTCGCCGGTGGCGTCGGCATCGAGCAGGCCGCCAAGGCGGCCGGCCGTGAGATCGCGGTCCCGTTCACCCCGGGTCGCGTCGACGCCACGCTCGAGCACACCGACGTCGAGTCCTTCGAGTGGCTGGAGCCGCGTGCCGACGGGTTCCGCAACTACCTCGGCAAGGGCAACCGGCTGCCGGCGGAGCACCTGCTGGTCGACCGCGCGAACCTGCTCGGCGTCAGCGCCCCGCAGATGACGGCCCTCGTCGGCGGTCTGCGCGCCCTCGGCGCCACCTACGACCAGTCCACGCTGGGCGTCCTGACGGACCGTCCGGGCACGCTCACGAACGACTTCTTCGTGAACCTGCTCGACATGGACGTCACCTGGACCTCGGTCGATCCCGAGGCCGGCATCTACGAGGGTCGCGACGCCTCCGGCGAGGTGCGCTGGACCGGGAGCCGCGCCGACCTCGTGTTCGGCTCGAACTCCGAGCTGCGCGCCGTGGCCGAGGTCTACGCGAGCGACGACGGTGCCGACGCGTTCGTCGACGAGTTCGTCGGGGCCTGGGTCAAGGTCATGGAGGCCGACCGCTTCGACGTGCAGCGCTGATCGTCGAGCGCGACCTCTGAAGGGCCCGGACCGCCACGGTCCGGGCCCTTCGTCGTGTCGAACCGGCCTGTCGGAGCTCGCGCCTACGCTCGCCGCATGGGACGCATCGTCTACGACACGGCCACGAGCCTCGACGGCTGGATCGCCGACGAGCAGCACTCCCTCGACTGGCTGTTCGCCGTCGACGGCGGCGAGCAGCCCGAGGAGGGGCTCCTGCCGGTCGACGCGGCGGTGCTGGTGGAGGGGTCCAGCACCTACGAGTGGCTCCTGCGCACCGAGGACGTGCTGGAGCACCCGGAGAAGTGGCAGGCCTTCCACGGCGACCGCCCCACCTTCGTGTTCACCACCCGCGACCTCCCCGTGCCCGCCGGCGCCGACGTGCGCCTGGTGCGTGGTGCCGTCGCCGACGTGCTGCCGCGGATCCGCGAGGCCGCGGCGGGGCGCGACGTGTGGGTCGTCGGGGGAGGGGACCTCGCCGCTCAGTTCCTCGAGGCCGACGCGCTCGACGAGATCGCGGTCTCCGTCGCCCCGGTCACGCTCGGCAGCGGCGCCCCGCTGCTTCCGCGCCGTGTGGAGTCGTCCCGCCTGCGGCTGCGCAGCGCCACGGCCGTGGGCCAGTTCGCGCGGCTGGTGTACTCCGTCGAGGCGTCAGGCCAGGCCCAGGGCCAGGCCGACGACGCCCAGCAGCGGTAGCGCTCCCTGGGTGATCGCGGCGCGGGCCTTGTCCGGGCTCGAGAGCAGCAGCACCGCGGCGGCGGCCAGCATCGAGCCCGCGCCGACGAACGCCATCGTGGCCCCGACGACGGTCTCGTCGACGGCCACGAGGACCACACCCGCGCCCGCCACGAGAGCCAGGAACAGGTTGTAGAAGCCCTGGTTGTAGGCCAGCTCCCGCGTGGCCCGGGCCTCCTCGACGGTGGTGCCGAAAGTCGCCCGCCCGCGGGCCGAGGTCCACGCGAACGACTCGAGCCAGAAGATGTAGACGTGCAGCAGGGCGGCGAGCCCCACGAGGACCAGGCCGACGATGAGCATGGCGACATCATCGCCGATCGAGGTGTCGGCCGGGGGTCTGGCACCGCGCACCCCTGCGGGCGTACGGTCCACCGAGAGCAGGAGGTGCCGTGAAGCTCGTCGTCGCAGGCGGTACGGGGGTCATCGGACGGGTGGTCGTCGAGCGTGCTCGCCGGCGAGGCCACGACGTGACGGTGCTGTCCCGAGGCAGCGGTCACGACCTCCGGCGGAGCAGGGCCGGTCTCGACGACGCCCTCGCAGGAGCCCACGCCGTGGTGGACCTGACCAACGGCGTCACCCTCTCTGCACGTGCGGCGGTGCGCTTCACGACCACCGTGACGCGCAGGCTGCTCACCGCGGGGGCCCGGGCCGGCGTGGGGCACCACGTGGCGCTCTCGGTGGTCGGCATCGACGACATCGACGCGGGCTACTACGCAGGCAAGCTCGCGCAGGAGAGGATGGTGGCCACCGGCCCTGTCCCGTGGACGATCCAGAGGGCGACGCAGGTGCACGAGCTCGCCGAACAGGCCCTGGGCTTCGCCTCCGTCGGCAGCGTCTCCCTCGTGCCGCGGATCCTCGCCCGGCCGGTGGCGGCGGACACCGTGGCCGAGCGCCTGGTCGACCTCGTGGAGGCCGGGCCGCAGGGTCGGGTGCCGGACCTGGTCGGACCGCGCGACGAGGTGGTCGCCGATCTCGCCCGGCAGTGGTTGGCGGCGACCGGACGCGGCGGCCGGGTCGTGCAGGTCTCGCTGCCAGGCGCCTACGGCGCGGGGATCGCCTCCGGTGCGCTGCGCGGCAGCCCGGGCGCGGCGGGGGAGGGGCCGGAGTTCCGGGAGTGGCTGGCTCGCCGGTGAGCCACCTCACGTCGACTGTTGGTTGCGCTGATCAACCATCTCGCTATAGTTGACGGAGTCAACCAATCCGTCCTCCCGTGAAGCGAGCCCCCGTGTCCGAACCCAGCGCCACCACCCAGGCGCCCGCAGCCGAGGCCGCGGGCCAGATGACCCACCGCCAGGTGCTCGAGGCCCTCAGTGGCCTGCTGCTCGCGATGTTCGTCGCGATGCTGTCGAGCACCGTGGTCACCAACGCGCTCCCGCGCATCGTCACCGACCTCGAGGGCAGCCAGACCGGCTACACGTGGGTCGTCGTCGCCACGTTGCTGGCCATGACCGCCACCACCCCGATCTGGGGCAAGCTGGCCGACCTGTTCAGCAAGAAGATGCTCGTGCAGATCGCCCTGGTGATCTTCTCGGCCGGCTCGCTCGTGGCGGCGTTCGCGCCCAGCATGGGCGTCCTCATCGGTGCGCGCGCCCTGCAGGGGCTCGGCGTGGGCGGCCTGACCGCACTCGTGCAGGTCGTCATCGCCTCGATGGTCACCCCGCGTGAGCGGGGCCGCTACTCCGGCTACATCGGCGCCGTCTTCGCGCTGGCCACGGTCAGTGGCCCGCTCATCGGCGGACTGATCGTCGACAGCCCGCTCGGCTGGCGCGGCTGCTTCTTCGTCGGCCTGCCCTTCGCCCTCGCCGCCTTCGTGCTGCTGCAGCGCACCCTGCACCTGCCCGTGGTCCGCCGCGAGGTCTCGATCGACTACGCGGGAGCGACCCTCATCATGGGTGGCGTGAGCCTGCTGCTGGTGTGGGTCTCGCTCGCCGGCTCCAGCTTCGCGTGGGCGTCGGCCACGTCGGCCGGTCTGGTGATCGGTGGCGCGGTGCTCATCGCCGCCGCGCTCGTCGTCGAGGCGCGCTTCGCCACCGAGCCGATCATCCCGCTGCGTCTCTTCCGCGACCGGACCACGTCGTTGGCCACCCTCGCCTCCGTGATGATCGGCATCGCGATGTTCGGCGCCACGGTGTACCTGAGCCAGTACTTCCAGTTCTCGCGCGGCATGTCCCCGACCGAGGCCGGGCTGATGTCGATCGCCATGGTCGGCGGCCTGCTCGTCTCGAGCATCACCTCCGGGCGCATCATCAGCCGCACCGGTGTGTGGAAGCGCTGGCTCGTCGGCGGCATGGTCCTCGTGACGGCCGGCTTCGCCCTGCTCGGCACGATCGACGGCTCGACGCCGTTGTGGACCGTCGGCCTGTACATGGCCCTCGTGGGGCTCGGCCTCGGCGCCACCATGCAGAACCTGGTCCTGGCCGTGCAGAACAACACGCGTCTCGAGGACATGGGCGCCGCCAGCTCCGTCGTCGCCTTCTTCCGCTCGATGGGCGGATCGGTGGGCGTCGCGGTGCTCGGGACGATCCTCAGCCACGACGTCAAGCGCAACGTCAGCGACGGTGTCCAGCAGCTGACGGCATCCGGTCAGCTCGACCGTGCAGATCTCGAGGCCGCTCAGCAGTCGACCGGCCACATCCCGGACATCTCGGCGCTGCCGGGCCCGTTCCGCACCCTCTACGAAGCCTCGTTCGGGGAAGCCTTCGGCCACATCTTCATGGTGGCGACGCCCTTCGCGGTCGCGGCCCTGGTCTGCATCCTGTTCATCAAGGAGGTGCCGCTGCGCACCACCATCGAGAAGGACGTGGACGAGCTCGAGTCCGAGGGGCAGCCCGCCGACACCGTGGCGAGCCTCTGATGACCGCCGCGCCCACCTCGACGCACGACGACAGCGGCACCCAGCCGGGCGCGCTGGGCGCGCTGCGGCTGGTCGAGCTCGAGGTGGGTGTGCTGCTGAGGCGGGCGCGCCGCGCGGTCGTGGAGCGGGCCCACTCGGTGCACCCGGACCTGCAGCCCGTCGGCTACCTGGTCCTGGCGCAGGTCGAGGCGGACGGACCGGTGCGGGGGAGCTCGCTCTGCGGGGTCCTGGAGCTCGACAAGGCCGCCGTCAGTCGGTCCGTCCAGCACCTGCTGGAGCTCGGTCTGGTCGATCGCACCCCTGACCCGGAGGACGGGCGGGCCACGCTGCTGTCGGCCAGCGACGAGGGTCGACGACGGATCCGTGACGTCGACGTCGACCGGCGGACGGCGCTCGGTGAGCGCTTCGCGGGGTGGCAGGAGGGCGACCTGCTGGCCGTGGCGGACTCGCTGCACCGCTACAACGCGACCTTCGACGTGGAGCCCGACGCGTCCTGACTCAGTCGAGGGCGAGCGTCATGAAGACGCTGTGCGGGTCGAGGACGTACGACGCGAAGGGACCGCACTCGACGAACCCGCGCCGGGCGTAGAGCCGGCGGGCCGGATCGAACGCGGGCTGGGTGCCCGTCTCGAGACTCACGGAGGTCAGTCCCTCGGTGCGCGCGATCTCGACGAGGTGGTCCAGCACGGCAGCGCCGACACCGGCGCCGCGTGCATCCTCGGTGGTGCGCATGGTTTTCAGCTCCCCGAGGCCGCCGGCGTGCCGCTTGAGGGCCCCGATGCCCAGCAACCGGTCCCCGTCGTGGTCCGTCCCGGCACGTCTGGCCGCGACGAGCACGACGTCGTCCCTCGCCAGTGCGTCGTGCGGAAGCGCGTGGACGCTGCCGGGAGGCGAGGTGGCGCGCATCTGCGCGAGGTGCTCGTCGAGCAGGACGGCGACGTCGGGGTCGTGGGGCGAGGCCGTCTCGATGCGCACGAGTCCATCATCCACACCGAGGTCCGAGTACCGTGTGCAGGTGCAGCGAGAGGAGCCGACCGCGCGACCGCGCCCGCCGTGGTGGCGCCTGGTGGTCGTCGGCCTGGTCGCCGTCGCAGCAGTCGGCCACCTCGTCGTGGTGACGCTCGCCGCGCTGCCGCCCAACACGTACTCCGAGGCCGCGCGTCCGGCCACGTCCTACCTGGGCGCCTACTTCGCCCAGAACTGGCGGCTCTTCGCGCCCAACCCGGTCGCGGCCGACCGCACCGTCCGGTTCCAGGGCGCCTACGAGCAGGACGGTGAGCTCGTCGTCACCGACTGGCTCGAGTGGACCGACGTCGAGCTCGACCTCGTGCGCCACCGGCTCGTCGGCGGGCGCGCGGGCTACGTCACGAACAAGCTCTACGGTCCGCTCGGCTCGAGGTACGGCACCCTCGACACCGACCAGCGCGAGGTCGCGGACGTGCCGGACCCGGAGGACGTCGTGTCCTGGCAGCGTCTCGCCCAGGACCTGCGCGCCGGCTCCGACGACGCGCTCGACGACAGCCAGGTGGATCTCTACCTCGTGTACGACCGTGCCACCACACGGCTCGCCACCGAGGCGCTCGAGGCCCAGCGACCGGACCGGCGGCTGGTCGCCGTCCGCTACGCGACGCGCAGCCAAGGGGTCACGCCCTGGGAGGCTCGCGGCGAGGATGCGGACGGCCGCGAGCGGGCGCGGCCCGCCGTGCGTCAGCGGATCAACGGGTGGCGCGAGCCCCTCCGCGGCGACGAGGCCGAGCAGGCCTCGATCCGTGACTTCTGGGCGTCGCACCGATGAGGTCGGCCGGGGTGGGGGGCGGGCTCGACCGGGCCTGGGACTGGCTCACGGCCCGTCCGCACGCGACCCGGGGACTCGCGGTCACGCGCATCGTGCTGGGCCTCATCGTCTGGACGCAGATGCTCGTCAACTGGCCCGATCGTCACTACACGTGGGGAGACGGCGCGGCGTGGACGTCGTCGGTGCGCGACGCGAAGCCGTGGCCGGGAGTCCTCGGCATCTTCCAGCAGGCCGACGGACTCACCTTCGACCTCCTCTACCTGCTCACCGTGGTGGCAGGCCTCCTGCTCATGGTCGGGCTCTGGACCCGTGGTGCGGCCGTCCTCACCCTGTTCCTGTGGATGTCGCTGTACGTGAGCAACCCGTTCGTCGGCTCCGGTGGCGACGCCATCCTGCGCATGGTGCTCCTGTACGCGTGCTTCACCGACTCGGGCCGGCACTTCTCCGTCGACGCCTGGCTGCGTGGGCGCAGGGGGGCGGTCCGGCCGATCGTGCCGCCGTGGCTCTCGACGACGCTGCACAACCTGGCGGTCGTCCTGATCATCCACCAGGTGGTGATGGTCTACGTCGGCTCGGCGCTGTGGAAGGTGCAGAGCGACGTGTGGATGAGCGGGCGAGCGGTCTACTTCCCGCTGCAGACCGAGGCCTACTCGCCGTGGCGGGACCTCATCCACACGTTCTCCAGCGCCGAGCCGATCGTGCTCGCCGCCACGTGGACCGCCATCGCCGTCCAGCTGCTGTTCCCGGTGCTCCTGCTGTACCGCAGCACCCGAGCCCTCGCCCTCGTCGTCGTGACCGGGATGCACCTCGGGATCGGGGTGTTCATGGGGATCATGTACTTCTCGCTGGTCATGATCGCGGTCGACATGATGCTCGTGAGCGACGCGTCCTGGCAGCGTGCCGGACGCTGGTGGCGAGCGCGTCTGGCCCGGAACCGCAGGGGCCGAGGGGTCCGAGGGCAGTACGAGTCCATCGGTGTGTGATGCGTCTCAGCGTCCGCCCGATGGGACCGAAGACCCACGATTGCCTGAGATCTGCGTAAGATGTTGCCCGCGGCCGCCTGTGGTGGTCGTCACTGGCACGCGGCACACGTCGAGGGAACGATCTTCTCGCGCCGCAACAACAGCGACACGGGAGTCTTTCCACATGAACAAGCTCGGCAGAAACACCCTCGCGCTCGGGTTGGGCACCCTGCTCATCACGACCGCGGTCTCTTTCTCCGCCAGCGGCGCCGACGAGACCGTGGCGCAGTCCAACGCCAGCGCCGTCACCGCCTCCGGCATCACCGGCATCGTCGACTCGCAGGAGTGCGCTGCGGTCTCGACCGGTGAGGGTGCTCCCAACAACGGCACGGGCCTCTGCGGCACCGGCCTGTCGACGCAGGGCGTCAGCGCCTTCGACCAGACGGCTTCCACCGGTCTGGACGGCGACCGGGGCACCTCCGAGGCCGCGGCCGCCGTCGCGCCCATCGCCATCCCGACGCTCGCGTCGATCGACCTCTCCACCATCGGCGACGACATCGCTCCCGGTGCCGTGAACACCGGCACGATCCTCGACGGGATCGTCGACGGGCTCGACCCGCTCCTGGCCCCGGTCTTCGAGGCCGCCCTGACGCCCCTGCTCGGCGCGATCCAGGACGCTGCGCTCGACCCGGTCCTCGACGCCGTCACCGGCGTCATCGACGTCCGCGCCGAGATCGGTGCCGTCACCAGCCAGTGCACGGCCGAGGCCGGCGCCGACGCCACCGGCACCTCGCAGGTCGCCAGCATCAACCTGATCGTCGACCTGCCCGAGGGCAACGACGTGATCATCCCGGTCCAGCTCGGCGCGGGTGAGCCCAACACCGCACTCGTGGGTCCCGGTGTCCAGGACCTGGTCAACGGTGTGGTCGACGGCGTCATCGCCACGCTCGAGCAGTCGCTCAACGACAGCCTCGGCGCCGTGCTCGGCCCGCTGGCCGCTCTCGTCGCCACGGTCCAGCAGCAGCTGGTCACGCCGATCCTCGACGCCGTCGAGACCAGCCTGCTGAACCAGCTGGGCGAGGCCCTGCAGCCCGTCGTGAACGGCACGATCAACAAGCAGGTCGTCAGCGCTGACGGCGAGGCGATCGAGGTCACCGCGCTGAGCCTGACCGCGCTCGGCATCGGCGACAACCCGGCCGTGGCCCTGGACCTGGCTCGCACGAGCTGTGGCCCGAACGCCCTGGCCACGCAGGCCGACGACGCCGACACGCAGGCCGACGTCGACGTCGACGCTGATGTCGACGCCGACGCCGACGCCGACGCCGACGCTGACGCGGACGCCGACGCGGTGGCCGACGCCGACTCCGACGCCCAGGCCGACGCTGCTGCGGACGCCGACGCGCAGGCCGACGCCGACGTCACGACCACGCTGCCCGCCACCGGTGCCCCGAACCTGCTGCCGTTCTGGCTGCTGGGTCTCGGCCTGGTGCTCTTCGGAGCCGCGGTGCTCATCAACGAGCGCCGTCGTCTGAAGATCTGACGACGTAGCACGACGCCTGCCCGGTGACCGGTCTCGGTCACCGGGCAGGCGTCTGTCACGACCTACGATGGAAGGCATGTCGGTGGAGGGAGGTGGCAGTGGCGGATCGCGGCGGGCCGACGTCCCTCGGCACGACTGGCGCACGACCCTCGTCCTGGTGCTCGCCTCGCTCGCTCTCGTCCACTCGGTGCTGCTCGCCCTGTGGCTCGCCCCGTCGGGCCCGGTCCGCGAGGCGGCAGGAGGATCCTTGCTCGCCACCTACGTCGACCCCTACTTCCGGCAGTCGTGGGACCTGCTCGAGCCCAGCTCCCAGCGGGTCGACGAGTCGCTCTGGGTCCGGGCCCGTGTGCGTGTGGGGAAGGACGAGGTGAGACAGACCCCCTGGCTCGACGTCACCCGTGCCGACCTGACGCGGACGCGCAACGACGTCGCCCCCGCGCGCGTGCACCTCGCCGGCCGCCGACTCGCCACCAACCTGAACAACGCGATGTTCGGTCTGGGGGCGTCCGGGCGGCGCGTCGTCCTCGGTTCCTACGCCGGCCGCCCCGTCGCGGAGCTGCGCGGGGCCCTGCAGGGTGCGGGAGTGCCGGCCGACGCCGTGCGCGGCTACCTGGACCTCGACACGATGGTGACCCGCTTCGCCTCGCTCTACACCCAGGCCTACTCCGAGCAGAGGGTCGTCCAGGTCCAGTACCGGGTGGGCCGCCGGATCGTGCCGCCGCACGAGCAGCGCGACGCCGAACGGATCACCGCCGTGGACTTCGAGTGGTTCGACGCCGGGTGGCGACGTGCGGTGCGGGGTTCCGCCGAGGCACAGTCCGCCTTCGACTCCTACCTGGCGGACGCATGAGCACGATCTGGCGCGTCAGGGACGCGATCGGCAGCACCCGCAGGTCGGCGGAGCGGTGGCTCACGTCGGAGCGCCACGCCCTGCACGCCGTGGCGGCAGCACGGATCCTCATCGGCCTGTGCGTGCTGGGGCTGCTGCTGACGAACTTCTCGACCCGACAGGTGTGGGTCGGCGACGCCTCCGCGTGGGCCGAGCCCGCCCGCGCCGTGAGCCGCTTCCCCGAGATCGCGCTGCTCGACGGGGTGAGCGGTGACCTGCTCACCGCCATCTACGTGGCGGTGATCCTGGGGGCCGTGGGACTCGTGCTGGGATGGCACGCCAAGGCCATGACCATCGTGGTGCTCGTCGGGTTCATCGCCGTCACCGCGCAGAACCCGGTGCTGGGGTCGATCGGTGACAACCTCGTCCGGCTCGCGCTGCTGTGGATGCTGCTCATGCGGACCTCCGAGGTCTGGTCGCTCGACGCGAACCGGGTCGAGCCGCGCGACAGCGACGACGTCGCGCCGGAGTGGCTGCGCACGGGGATGCACAACGTGGGCCTGGTGGGCCTGGGCACCCAGACGATCCTCGCGTACTTCGCCGGTGGCCTCGACAAGGTCTCCCAGCCGGCCTGGCAGGACGGCACCGCCCTCTACACGACGCTGCAGCTGCCGGAGTTCCGACCGTTCCCGTGGCTCTCGGACCTCATCTCCAACGGTGACGTCCTCCTGGCGGTCCTCACGTGGACCGTGCTCGGCGTGCAGCTGTTCTTCGCGCCGATGCTGCTGCGGCGGGGGAGCCGCGACCTGGTGGCGACCGTCGCGATCGTCGTCAACCTGCTCTTCGCCGTGGTGCTCGGCACGCCGTGGTCGTCGCTGGCGGTCATCGCGGTGACGGGGCTGTTCGTGAGCGACGACCGGTGGGCCGAGCTGGGGGAGCGCGTGGCGGACCTGTTCTGGCCCGTCCTGGACCGGACGGCGGACGCCCGCTACGCGGTGGCCGACCGCGTGGCCGACTGGTGGTACGACCGCGTCCTGAGCGTCGTCGACCGGATCCGCTTCAGCGTGTTCCGACGCTGACCTGCTGGGCGGCCCGCCGTCCGGCGACCACCAGCAGCACGACGGGCACCACGAGCGTGCCGGCGACCGCGTTGAGCGTGCCGAAGCCCTGCCACGCGACGAGCACGCCCGCCAGGAGGCCTCCCGCGGCTCCGGCCAGGTTCATCGTCAGGTCGCCGAGCCCTTGCACCAACGGGCGCACCGAGGGATCGGTGGACCGGGTGAGCAACGCCGCCCCGGCGATGGTGGCGGCCGACCAGCCGAGGCCCAGGAGCACCAGGCCGACCGTGATCCGCACCTCCGAGGTGCCGGACGTCCCGGCGACCACGACGGCGGCGACCAGCACGAGCTGACCGGCGAGGATGGTGCGAGCCGGGCCCCAGCGGTCCGCCAGCCACCCCATGACCGGCGACAGCGCGTACATGCCGGCGATGTGCAGGCTGATGGTCAGCCCGATCACCTCCACCCCGGCACCGTGGTCCTGCATGTGGACCGGGGTGAGGGCCATGACGGACACCATCACGGCGTGGGCGAGCGCGATGGTGACCACGGCCGTGCGCGTCTCGCCCCGCACGTGCGGCAGGGCGGCGCGGACCCGGGGCACCGGGACGTCGATCCCGTCGCGCCGGGCCGGGGGCAGCGGGTCGGGTCGCAGGAGCACGAGGACCACGGTGCCGGCCACCGCGAAGGCGACGCACGAGAAGACCAGGGGACCGGCGAGGTCGGGCACGCCGAGGGCCCGAGCCGTGGTGGTGCCCGGCCCGATCAGGTTGGGGCCGAGCACGGCGCCGACGGTCGTGGCCCACGTGACCAGCGCGAGGGACCGTCCGACGTGCCGCGGCTCGGCGCGGTCGACCGCCGCGAAGCGCGACTGCAGGTTGGAGGCCGTGCTGACGCCGCAGAGGAACAGTCCGACCAGGACGAGCGGCAGGCTGTCGGCGTCGGCGCCGAGCACCACCACGGCGGCCCCGACCGCACCGAGGAACCAGCCGGTGGCCAGGGCCGGCCTGCGCCCGGCGCGGACCGCCAGCGTCGCGAGCGGGACGGTCGCGAGCGCCGCACCCAGGGTGAGCATGACGGTCGACATCCCGGCCCAGCCCGACGAGCCGGAGACCTCCCGCAGGAGCAGCACGCCCACGGCCAGACCGGCTCCGTTGCCGACGCCGCCGACCACCTGCACGGCCACGAGGGTCCGCACGATCCGGCGCTGCAGGCGCGCCTGCTCGGTCACGACGCCCAGATGGTCACACGGTCCTCGGGCGCGAGCCACAGCTCGTCGTCGGGCGTGACGCCGAACGCCTCGTGGAAGGCGTCGATGTTGCGCACGACCTGGTTGCAGCGGAACTCCGGCGGCGAGTGCGGGTCGACGGTGAGGCGGCGGACCGTCTCGGCCGGTCGGACCTTGGCCTGCCAGGCCTGGGCCCACGAGATGAAGAACCGCTGGTCACCCGTGAGCCCGTCGATCGTGGGTGCCTCACCGCCGGTGGCGATCCGGTACGCCTGGTAGGCGATGCCGAGACCACCCAGGTCGCCGATGTTCTCGCCGATCGTGAGCTCGCCGTTGACGGTGTGCCCGTCGGCGCCCTCGGGCGACAGCGCCGCGTACTGCTCGACGAGGGCAGCCGTGAGCTTCTCGAAGGCCACCCGGTCGTCGTCGGTCCACCAGTTGCGCAGGGCCCCCGTGCCGTCGAAGTGGCTGCCCTGGTCGTCGAACCCGTGCCCGATCTCGTGCCCGATCACCGCGCCGATGGCGCCGTAGTTGACGGCGTCGTCGGCGTCGGCGTGGAAGAACGGCGGCTGCAGGATGGCCGCGGGGAAGACGATCTCGTTCATGGTGGGGTTGTAGTACGCGTTCACGGTCTGCGGCGTCATGTACCACTCGTCGCGGTCGATCGGTCGCCCGATCTTGGCCAGCTCGCGGTCCATCGCCACCGACAGCCCACGTCGGGCGTTGCCCAGCAGGTCGGTCGGGTCGGTCTCGAGCGCCGAGTAGTCCTTGAAGGCGTCGGGGTGGCCGACCTTCGGGGTGAAGGCCGCGAGCTTCTCGAGTGCCTGGGCCTTCGTGGTGTCACTCATCCAGGGCAGGGCGGTGATGCTGCGCCGGTACGCCTCGACGAGGTGCTCGATGAGGTCGTCCATGCGGTCCTTGGACGTCGGCGGGTACTCGGTGCGGACGTAGATCTTGCCGATCGCCTCACCCATGGCCGACTCGACGAAGCCGACGCCACGCTTCCAGCGCGGGCGCAGCTCGTCGGTCCCGCTCAGCGTGCGTCCGTAGAAGGAGAAGTTCTCCTCGACGAAGGCCGCGGGCAGGTACGGCGCGGCGGCGTGCAGGACCTGCCAGCGCAGCCAGTCGCGCCAGGCGGGCAGTCGGTCGGCCGTGACGAGCCCGGCGACGCCCTCGAGGAACGACGGCTGCGACACGACGACCTCCGCGAGCACGTCGCGTCCGATGCCGGCGGCCTGGGACCACGTGGCGAGGTCCAGGGGACCGACCAGCGTCTGCAGCTCGTCGAGGTCCATGAGGTTGTAGGTCTTCTGCGCGTCGCGGCAGGCCACCCGGTCCCAGTGGTGGGACGCGATGGCGGTCTCGAGGTCGAGCACCCGCGCCGCGCGCTCCGCGGGCGACTCGAACCCGCCGAGCGTGAACATCGTCTCGAGGTGGGAGAGGTAGGCCTCGCGCACCTCGGCGAAGTCGTCGTCGGAGTAGTAGGACTCGTCGGGCAGGCCGATGCCGCTCTGCACCAGGTGCGTGACGTAGCGGTCGGGGTTGCCGCGGTCGGGAGCGATGTACATGCCCAGCACGCTCCCGACGCCGGACCGTTCGAGCTGCCCGAGCACGTGCACGAACGTCGGGACGTCGGCGATCCCGTCGACCAGGGCGAAGTCCTCCTGCAGCGGCTCGGTGCCGAGGGCGTCGATCCGGTCGGTGTCCATGAAGCTGGCGTAGAGCTCGCCGATCTTGCGGGAGTCCCCATCGTGGTCGACGCGGTCCTGCCCGGCGCCGTCGAGCGCGTCGCGGCAGCCCTCGACGATGCCCCGGACGGTCTTCTCGGCCTCGTCGACGAGGGTCACGAACGCTCCGGCGGTGGCGCGGTCCGGCTCGATCGCCGCGTCCCGGAGCCACGGACCGTTCACGTGCCGGAAGAGGTCGTCCTGCGGGCGGATGCCTGGGTCGAAGGCGGCGGTGTCGATGGCAGGCGCTGTGCCGTGGGGAGAGGGGCCATGGGGAGAGGGGTCATGGGGAGAGGGGCCGTCGGAGGAGGGGGTGGCTGCGGTCGTCGGGGTCTCGTGGCTCACCTGGTTAGGCTACCCATCGTGTCGACGTCGCGCCCCGCTCACCTGACCGTGCTCGACGTCCGGGAGGTCACGCCCCACCTGAAGCGGCTCGTGCTCGGTGACGGTGAGGTCGCCCGGGGCTTCGACGAGCTCGCCGGACGCTGGTCCGGCTGGGCCGACTCCTACGTCAAGCTGGTGTTCCTGGCCGACGGCGTCGACTACCCCGACCCGCTCGACCTCGACGAGGTCAGGGCGACGTTGCCGAACGAGGTGTGGCCGGTGCTGCGCACCTACACGGTGCGACGCCTGGACCTCGAGGCCCGCGAGCTCTGGATCGACGTCGTCGTGCACGGCGACGAGGGCGTGGCCGGGCCGTGGGCGGCGCAGGTGCGACCGGGGGCCACGATCCACGTGCGCGGACCCAGCGGTGCCTACTCGCCGCGCGAGGACGTCGACCACCACCTGCTCGTGGGTGACGAGTCGGCCCTGCCTGCCCTGGCCGTGGCGCTGGAGCACCTGCCCGAGGGTGCGCGGGCCACGCTGTTCTGCGAGGTCGACGACGCCCGCGACGAGATCGACCTGCCCACGGCGGGGGAGGTCACGGTCCACTGGCTGCACCGCGGCGATGCCCCGGCCGGCAGCACCTCGCTCCTCGACGACGCGGTCCGCGCGTGGGACTGGCCAGAGGGTCGTGTCCAGGCCTTCGTCCACGGCGAGTCCGGTCTGCTCAAGACCGTGCGCCCCTACGTGCGCGAGCGGGTGGAGCGGGCCGACCTCTCGGTCTCGGCGTACTGGCGCCTCGGGGAGACCGAGGAGGGCTTCCGGCGCTGGAAGAGCAGCCAGGACGAGGCGATCATCCGGCCGGGCGGCTGAGCCTCGGTCTCGCTGGGGCTCGTCGCGACCGGCGGGTGCGCCGGTTCAGCTTCGTCCGGGGGCGGCGCCGCACGGGCCTCGACCGGGCGCCTGGGCGCCGGGTCGGGTGGGCTCTCGGAGTGCGGCGAAGGGTCGGGGCAAGGATTCTTCCCTCTCGGGGCCGTTGATCAGGGAGGGAGAATCCCGGTCGGCCTGGCGGGTCAGAGGTAGGTGATGCACCGAATGACGAACGTATTCGGAGCGTCACCTACCTCTGACCCCGGGATTAGGTGCGTCACCTACCTCTGACCCCGGGATTAGGTGCGTCACCTACCTCTGACGGCCCAGGGCCGTCTGGTCGAGGCCCTTCTCGGAGACCACCCCGACGACGAGTCACGCCGGCGCATCCGCGGGGCCCCGCAGGATTCTGCGTTCGAGCACGCCGACCCCAAGGATTCTGCGTACGTGCTCGGATCCCGTCGTGAACGCAGCATCGTTCGACCTCCGGCACGCGAACGCAGAATCTTGCTTCGGCCACAGGCCGCGCCGAGGCTCAGCGCAGGTGCAGCACGGCGCGGTTGAGCCGGCGGGCCGCGGCCAGGAGCAGCCGCTCGAGGGGCTCGAGCGCCGTCCCGCGCCACGGCGCGAGGGCGTCCAGCCGGTAGTAGAGGTCCCGCACCCGGTTGCCGAGCGTGGTGGGCACGCGGGCGGGCGCAGGGAGCCCGTGCCGGGCCCGCTCGGCCAGGAGGTGCTCGACCTGGGCCTGCCAGTCGTCGGCAGCGGGGTCGTGGAAGTAGTTGTCGTGCGCCCAGCCGCGGTCCACGCTCCGGAACCGACCGTGCGCGACGTCGGCGAGCGTGCCCAGCAGCCCGCTCCCCACGAACACGCTGTTGAGGTGAGCGTCGTCCACGCCCAGGTCGGTGAGCACGACGGCGGGGACCCCTGCGGCCACGGCCTCCAGCGCCGCCGAGGAGCCGACCGTGACGAAGCCCGAGGCGCCGCGCAGGTGCTGGCTCATGGGGCCGTCGACCACCCGCAGCCCCTCTGGGGCGGTGCCGTCGGCGTGCAGACGTGAGAGCAGCGCGGCGTAGTCGCCGGCACCGCGGTGCGCCTCGACCTCGCCGGCCCGCGAGCGCACCTTCACGTGCACCTCGCGCCCCGGCCTCACGGCGGTGGCGAGCCCGCGCAGGACCCTCTCGCGCCCGGCGTCGTCGTGCGGCACGAGCGACTGAGGTGCGAAGACCACCGGGCCGCCGGGTGCGGACGGCGCGGCCACGGCGCCACGACCGGCCCCGACCTCGACCGGACGGCGCGCGGCCACGCGCAGGAACGGCAGCGTCGCCAGCGCCACCCGGTGCGGCACGTCGTGCCGGGCGGCGACCGCCACCAGGTCGCGTCGTTCGCGGCGCGAGTGCACGACGAAGACGTCGGCGCCGCGGCGCAGGTTCACGTCGTACCACTGCACCGGGACGCAGACGCCCGCCACGCCCGTGAGCACGACCGGCCGACCGGGGGCGTCGTCGAGCAGACGGAGCACCGGTGGCACGGCGTGGGCTCGGACGGCGAGGACCAGCACGTCCGGGCGCCACGCCGTGAGCAGCTCGCGCAGGGCGTCGGCGTCGGTCCAGGTGACCTGCTCCGCGTCGAACCCCGAGCCGTCGACGGCGTCGGCGACCTGGCGTCGACTCGGTGCGGCGTGGCCGTCGAGCACGGCGAGGCGCGCCGTCCACGGCGTGGTCGCGGCGAGCGTCGCACCCCACTTCACGTAGGAGTCGGTGTCCGCCAGGACGAGGGCACGCACGCTCATGGCGGCCAGCCTGGAGCACCGGAGCGAGCGGCAGGAGGACGGTGGGCGACGTCGACATGAACGCAGGTACCCTTCCTCGGGTGACCGAACTGCGCAACGTGGCCGTGATCCTCGCCGGTGGAACCGGGACCCGGGTGGGGCTCTCCATCCCCAAGCAGCTCATCAAGATCGCCGGGAAGACGATCCTCGAGCACACCGTCGCCGCCTTCCAGGCGTCGAGGAACATCGACGAGATCGTCATCCTCATGACGCCCGGCCACCTCGACCCGGTGCGCGCCATCGTCGACGCGGGCGGCTACGACAAGGTGACCCAGATCCTCGAGGGCGGCGAGACCCGCAACGAGACCACCAGCCGCGCGCTGGCCGCGCTGGGTGACGACGAGTGCAACGTGCTGTTCCACGACGCGGTCCGCCCGCTCGTCTCCCAGACGATCATCGACGACTGCGTGGCCGCCCTGCAGGAGTACGAGGCGGTCGACACCGCCATCCCCTCGGCCGACACCGTGGTGCAGGTCGACGCGACCTCGGGCTGCATCGAGGACGTCCTCCCGCGCCACCTGCTGCGCCGCGGCCAGACGCCCCAGGCCTTCCGGTCCTCCGTCATCCGCCGCGCCTACGACCGTGCCTGGCAGGACCCCGACTTCACGGCCACCGACGACTGCACCGTGGTGCTGCGCTACCTGCCGGAGGTGCCGATCACCGTCGTCGCCGGGCACGAGCGCAACATGAAGGTCACCGAGCCGATCGACGTCTACATCGCCGACAAGCTGTTCCAGCTGGCCTCGGCCGACGCGCCCGACGAGCTCGACGAGAACCAGTACCGCGAGGCGCTCGCGGGCAAGGTCATGGTCGTCTTCGGCGGCTCGTACGGCATCGGTGGCGACATCGCGGCGCTGGCGCGCGAGCACGGCGCAACGGTGCACACCTTCTCCCGCTCCTCCACGAACACCCACGTCGACCGTCGCGAGGACGTCGCTGCGGCCGCGAAGAAGGTGCTGGCCGAGTCGGGTCGGATCGACCTCGTGGTCAACACGGCCGGCGTCCTGCCGATCGGCGACCTCGCAGAGACGTCGGAGGAGACCATCTGGGCCGCCACCGAGATCAACTACCTCGCCCCGATCTTCATCGCCCAGGAGTTCTACCCGCACCTGGCCAAGCACCACGGCTCCCTGCTGCTGTTCACGTCGTCGTCGTACACGCGCGGCCGCAAGGGCTACTCCCTGTACTCCTCGGCGAAGGCCGCCACCGTGAACCTCACCCAGGCCCTCGCGGACGAGTGGGCCGGTGAGGTGCGGGTGAACTGCGTGAACCCCGAGCGCACCGGCACGCCCATGCGCACCAAGGCCTTCGGGGCCGAGCCCGAGGGCACCCTGCTGGAGTCCGAGGTCGTCGCCCTGCGGTCGCTCGACGTGCTCCTGTCGCCGCAGACCGGGCACATCATCGACATCCGCCGCGAGGACGGTCCGGCCGCCATCGGCGGCGGCAGCTGACGCTCAGACCCGACCCAGGGCGCGCCGGTAGAGGTGCCGCACGGGCCGCATGAGGGCCGGCGGGAGCAGCTGGGTGCCGGCGTGCACCACGGTGCCCCGGACGACGCCGTACCGGTGGCGACGTCGTGCCCACGGGCCCGGTGCCCGGGTGAGCGACCCGGCGGCGCGTGCCGCCTCGAGCTCGACGGCCGCGCGGAAGTACGGCGACGAGCGGACCAGGCGCGAGGGCCGCTCGCCACTGGCCAGCAGCTTCTCGACCCGGTCCACGATCGTGCCGGCCGAGGACGAGGTGCGGCCACCGAAGTAGCTGTCGACCCAGGCCGCGGCGGGCGTGCCGAGGTCGTCGTCGTCGATCTGGTCGAACGTGCGCAGCAGGTCGCTGTCGAGGAAGACGTGGTTGCCCAGCCGCTCGTGCACGCCCAGGTCCAGCACCAGGGCGACGCGACAGCCCGCGTCGACCGCCTCGAGGCACGCGGTCGAGGAGACCGTGAGCAGCAGGTCGGTGCGGGGGAGCAGCTCGGGGATGGAGGTGTAGACGATCCGGAAGTTCGGCGGCAGGTCGACGTCGGCCAGCAGCTGCTCCGGGTGGTGGTGCATCCGGTGGAAGGTGTCCTCGCCGAGGCGGTGTCGCGGCTTGAGCAGGACCTCGCGGTCCGGGTGTCGACGGGCGTGCTCGACGAGCCGGCGGTACAGGTAGCTTCGGTCCCCGGCGCCGGACGGCACCGTGGGCTGGTCGGCGAACAGCACCGTCCGCACCGGGGTCTCCCGCTGGGGCCGTGGCTGCGACGAGAGGAAGGGCAGGCCGCTCAGCACGAGGTTCTCGTCCGGGACGGCGAGCCGCTGGGCGGTGAAGCGGAACTGGTCGAGCTCGTGCCGGGCGTTCACCGCCACGACGTCCGCGCCGCAGCGGTCGAGGTAGCCGGCCGTGATCTTCTCGATGATGATCCCGACCCAGCCGGCGACGACGACCGGACCGGGCTGCAGGGGGCGCTCGGCCAACGCGATGGTGAGCCGCCGGACCAGCGGTCCCGCCAGCGCACAGACCACCACGTCCGCGGCAGCGGCCGCATCGACGACGTCGTCCCAGTCGACCGTGCGCACCGCGCTGAAGCCGACGTCGCGGACCTGCTGGTCCGAGAGCGCGCTGCGACCTCGCGGCGCCAGCACCTCGACCTGCGCCCCGCGGCTCTCCAGCTCGCGGCAGATGCCCACGGACCACTTGAGCTGCGAGTCGAACCCGGCGATCGCCACCACGCGCACCGACGCCTCCGCGCGGGCGGTCGTGGCGGCGGCCGGGCTCGTCCGGCGGGTCTGCTCCATGGCGTTCACGGCGCCACGGTAGCCACGATCCTCGCGCGATCCGGCCGTGGCGTGGGGTGGTTCACCCACTGTTGGTCCACGGTTCGACTGGTGGCCCACGGACCCCTCGAGGTGGTCGATCGACGTTCGTCGGCGGGTGCCGTGGCGTTCACCTGACGGACGGTCGGCCTCCCTAGCGTCACCGACATGACCGAGCTCCTCGAGCGCAACCTCGACCCGACGTCCGTCGGCGTCGGGACGCTCCCCACCCCGTCCTCGTCGCGTCCCGCCGTGCGCCGCGGCGGCGTGGTGGCCGTGATCCCCGCCCGCGGTGGCTCCAAGGGCGTGCCGCGCAAGAACCTGCGGCCCCTCGGTGGCGAGCCGCTGGTCGTGCGTGCCGTCCGGTCGCTGCGTGCCGTGTCGTCGGTCGACCAGGTGGTCGTCTCCACCGACGACCACGAGATCGCCTACGCCGCCCGCGCGGCCGGGGCGCTCGTGATCGACCGTCCGGCGCGGCTGGCCGGCGACGAGGCGTCCTCGGAGTCGGCCCTGCGCCACGCCCTCGCTGCTCTCGGCACCCGTGGCGCCGTCCCCGAGGTCACGGTCTTCGTCCAGGCGACCAGCCCCTTCATCGACCCCGACGACGTCGACCGCGCCGTGGCCTGCGTGACGACCGGTGGCTCGGACGTGGCCTTCAGCGTGGTCCGCACCGAGCAGCACGTGTGGCGGCTCGGGCCCGACGGCCCCGAGGGCGTGAACCACGACAAGCGTCGCCGCCAGCGTCGCCAGGACCGGGCCCCGGAGTTCACCGAGACGGGTGCCTTCTACGCCATGCGGACCCACGGGTTCCTCGAGCACGGGCACCGGTTCTTCGGCCGCCTCGAGATGGTGGAGGTCTCCCCGCGCGACGCGCTCGAGATCGACACCGAGCACGACCTGCGACTGGCCGAGGAGCTGTTCACGAGGCGCGAGGCCGAGAACAGCGACCCGGCGTCGTGCCCGCTGCGTGCGCGCGCCGTCGTGACGGACTTCGACGGCGTGCACACCGACGACAGCCTCCGTCTGGACTCCCACGGCGTCGAGTCCGTGGTGGTCAGCCGTTCGGACGGCCTGGGCATCGGGCGCCTGCGCGAGGCCGGGATCCCGGTGCTGGTGCTCTCCACCGAGACCAACCCGGTCGTCCGCGCGCGGGCCGAGAAGCTCGGTGTCGACGCGGTGACCGGGTGCACCGACAAGATCGCCGCCCTCACCGCCTGGGCTCGCGACCTGGACATCCCGCTCGCCGACGTCGCCTACCTCGGCAACGACGTCAACGACGTCGAGTGCCTGCGCGCCGTCGGCTGGCCGGTCGTGCCCGCCGGCGCCCACTCCGCCGCCCGCGTGGCGGCCCCCTACGTGCTCCGCCGCCGAGGTGGCGACGGAGCCGTCCGCGAGCTCGCCGACCGCGTGCTCGCCGACCCGCACGATCGCATCACGCAGGACCATCCGAACATCCACGGAGAAGAAGGGCCCGACCATGAGTGAATGGGTACAGATCGGTGAGGAGATCGTGGGGCGTCACCGCCCGACGTACGTCATCGGAGAGATCGGCATCAACCACAACGGCGACGTCGCCGTCGCCAAGAAGCTCATCGACGTGGCTGCCCTCGCGGGTGCGCAGGCGGTCAAGTTCCAGAAGCGCACCCCCGACATCGCGACGCCCGAGGACATGAAGCACACGCGTCGCGAGACGCCGTGGGGCGAGATGAGCTACCTCGAGTACCGCTACAAGGTCGAGTTCGAGACCGAGCAGTACACCGAGATCGCGGCCCACGCCGCGGCGCAGGGCGTCGACTGGTTCGCCTCGCCGTGGGACGTCCCCTCGGTGCAGTTCCTCGAGGACATGGGCGTCTCGACGCACAAGGTCGCCTCGGCCTCGGTGACCGACCACGAGCTGCTGCGCGAGCTGGCCTCGACCGGCAAGCCGATCATCCTGTCGACCGGCATGAGCACGCTGGAGCAGATCGACGCGGCCGTCGAGATCCTCGGCACGGAGAAGCTGATCGTCCTGCACGCCACGTCGACCTACCCCCTCCCCCCGGAGGAGGCCAACCTGCGCACCATCCCGGTGCTCGCGGAGCGCTACGGCGTCCCGGTCGGGTACTCGGGCCACGAGCGCGGCCTGCAGATCTCGCTCGCCGCCGTGGCGCTCGGTGCCGTGGCCGTCGAGCGGCACATCACGCTCGACCGCACGATGTGGGGCTCGGACCAGGCCGCCAGCCTGGAGCCGCACGGCTTCATGAGCCTGACGCGCGACATCCGCGTGCTCGAGAAGGCCATGGGCGACGGCGTGAAGCGGGTCATGCCCGGCGAGCACAAGCCGATGCAGCGACTGCGTCGGGACACGTCGACGGTGGGTGCGTGACGGGGTCCCGCCCCCACACCGACGGCAGGGCCGCGGACGTCGATGACCGTCCGCGGCCCAGGGTCCTGGTCGTCACCGACTCGGACTCCTACGTCAAGTACGGCGCCGCCCTCGCAGGACGGCTGCCGAAGGACTGGGGGGCGCTGCTCGTCGTCGCGCGCAGCAGCGCCCTGCCCAGCCCGCGTCAGCTGACGGACGCGCTGGAGGGCACCCGGTTCGAGGACGACACCGTCGAGGTGGTCGGGCTGGGGGACCTGAAGCGGCTGCTCGAGCGGTGGCGACCCGACGTGCTGCTGCTCGCCGCCCGCGGCTACACGGTGCAGGCCACCGTCTCCCTGGTCGCGAACACGCCCGATCGACCGGTGCTGGTGAGTGGGCTCGCCGGCATCGCCGTCCCCGTGCTGCCCTACGGGTTGGGGTTCCGGCGCTCGGTCGACGTGTTCGTCGTGCACAGCAGGCGCGAGCTGCGCGAGTTCGCCATCGCGAGCCGACGGCTGGCCGTGCCGCTCGGCTTCGAGCTGGCGACCATGCCCTTCATCGACCGTGTCCCGGTCGCCGCGGGCGCGGACGCCATGCGCGCGGACCCGTCGGAGGTGCCGCGGGACCGCATCGTCTTCGCCGCCCAGGCCCAGGTCCCGTCGGGCCGCCGTGACCGTGCGCACCTGCTGGACCGGCTCGTGGAGACCGCTCGCGCCCATCCGCACCTCGAGGTGGTGGTGAAGGTCCGGGCGCAGGAGGGCGAGTCCCAGACCCACCACGAGCAGGACTCCTACCCCGACCTCATGGCCGAGCGGGTGGCCGCGGGTGACGACCTCCCGGACAACCTGGTGGTCGAGAGCGGCTCCATGCGCGCCCAGCTCCGCCGGGCCGTGGGTCTGGTGACCGTGAGCTCCACCGCGGTGCTCGAGGCCGTCGCCGCGGACGTCCCGGTCATCGCCCTCGACGACTACGGGGTGGGCGCCGCGCAGATCAACGTCGTGCTGAAGGGCAGCGGCCTGCTGGTCGGCTCGGACGAGCTGGTGGCCGGACGCTTCCGCCACCCCGACCCGGCCTGGCTCGCGGACAACTACTTCCACGACCCCGACGACGACACGTGGGTCGCGCGGGTGGAGGAGCTGCTCGACCAGCGGTCCACGCTCGGCCTGCTGCCGTACCGGGAGGTCCCGGCCGGCTGGATGAACCGGCTGCGGCGGCTCATGTACCGCCACTTCGCGTTCAGCCCCGAGAACCCGGGCCGGCTGCGCGAGCTGGAGCGCCGCTTCCTCGTGGCTGCGCAGTGGGTGAACCGTCGCCGGTGGCACCTGACCCGCCTGCTGCGTCGCGTCGGCCTCGCCCGCTGACCGGCCCCCCGCTACGGGCCGGTGGCGCCCAGGGCCTGCTTCTCGGCCCAGAGCCGGTCGCGTCGGGCCATGACCTGCTCGCACGCGTCGACGAACCTCTGCGTGGCAGCGCCCGGGGTGACGTCGGTCAGGTAGTGGGACACGAGGGCCGTCCGCGCCTGGCGGGTCGGGTCGTCCGCGAGGTGGTGCGCCACCAGGGCGGCGTGGTCGTCGCCGCGGCGGACTCGAGGGAGCAGCTCCAGCATGCGGCTCGCCGGCGTCGGCACCCCCGGCACGGTCACGAGCATCGGCTTGCCGGTGGGGAGCCAGTTGAGGGGGACCGCCGACACGTCGGTGACGAGCAGGTCGGCGTCGGCGAAGGACTGCTCGAGCGGGACGCGCAGGTCGACCCGGTCGGCCGCCTCGCGGACCGCCGCGTCGGCCGCGCCGTACTCGGCGCGCACCACGCCGTTGAGGGGGTGCGGACGGTAGACGACGCGGTAGGTCGGCTGCAGGGCCCGGACGAGCTCGAGGCCCAGGGCGTCGACCGATCCGTACGACACCGACGGCTGCGACGCCTCCCACGTGGGGGCGTACAGCACCGTCGGTCGTCCGGCCGGGTCCGGCGCCGGCACCACGTCGGGGGAGCCGTCGAGCTGTGGCTGGCCGATGAGGATGCTGCGCTCCTCGGCGTCGTAGTCCATCACGTGCGTGGCCGTGCGCTCCAGCGCGGCTCGGCCGGCGAGGAAGCAGTAGTCGTAGGCCTTGACCTGGTTCGAGACCGACACGCCCTTGTCGCTGTCGCCGTGGCCGAGGTAGACGTGGGCGAGCGAGGTGAAGCGCAGGCACTCGAAGTTGATCGGGTCGTGGTTCACGTAGAGCGCGAGCCGCACCCGACTGCGGCTCAGGATGGCGTCCAGCTGCCCGTAGGTGGCGAGGGTCAGGCACGTCACGCCGGCGTCGTCGCCGCTCTCGGCCAGCGCGGTGCGCACGGCTGCGGCCGTGCGGGAGTCGCGGAACACGATCGTGACCGGGTGCGTGGTGCCCAGTGCGCGGAACGCCGGCAGCCACGGCAGCAGCTGGTACAGCGTGTCCTGACCCGTGGGGTGGAAGACGATCACGTCGGCGGCGAGCGGCTGCTCGAGCGCGGCGACGTCGACCCGCTTGTCGGGCATGCCGGTGGGCAGGAACCGGGAGCGTCGGATCCGGCCGATCAGCCAGAGCCGCACGCGGACCGCGAGACCCGCCCGTGCGCCGCTCACCTGGACCCCGGCGTTCGTGCGGGGGTCATCGGGTCAGCGTGTTGTCGACCATCGACAGCGCCGAGCCGATGGCCATGTGCATGTCGAGGTACTGGTAGGTGCCGAGTCGGCCACCGAAGTGCACGTCGGGCTCGTCGGCCATGAGGGCGCGGTAGGCGAGGAGACGTTCGCGGTCGGCTGGCGTGTTGACCGGGTAGTACGGCTCGTCGGTGGCGCCGTCGGCGAACCGCGAGAACTCCCGGACGATCACCGTGGCGTCGTCGGGGTAGTGCGTGCGCTCGGGGTGGAAGTGCCGGAACTCCAGGATGCGCGTGTACGGGACGTCGTCGTCGGCGTAGTTCATCACCGACGTGCCCTGGAAGTCCCCGACGCCGAGCACCTCGGTCTCGAAGTCGAGGGTGCGCCACGACAGCGGACCGTGCGCGTCGTCGAAGTAGCGGTCGACGGGGCCGGTGTAGACGACCGGCACCTGGCCGACCGTGGCGTCCTTGGAGACGACCGACGCGGGATCGAGGAAGTCGACGTCGAGGGTGACGGTGATGTTCGGGTGGTCGGCCATCCGCTCCAGCCAGGCCGTGTACCCGTCGACCGGGAGACCCTCGTGGGTGTCGTTGAAGTACCGGTTGTCGTAGGTGTACCGGACCGGCAGCCGGCTGATGATGTCGGCGCCGAGCTCGGTGGGGTCGGTCTGCCACTGCTTGGCCGTGTAGCCCTTGATGAACGCCTCGTACAGCGGCTCACCGATCAGGCTGATCGCCTTCTCCTCGAGGTTCGCCGGGGTCCCGGTCTGCCGGGCGGCGTGCTCGACCACCCAGGCGCGCGCCTCGGAGGGGGTCATCGACGAGCGGGTGAACTGGTTGATGGTGCCCAGGTTGATGGGCAGCGGGAACACCTCGTCGCGGTACGTGGAGTACACACGGTGCTGGTAGGGCGTGAACGCGGTGAACCGGTTGACGTACTCCCACACCCGCTCGTTGGAGGTGTGGAACAGGTGCGCCCCGTACCGGTGGACCTCGATGCCGGTCCGCGGCTCGGCCTCGGAGTACGCGTTGCCGCCGATGTGGTCGCGGCGGTCGATCACGTGCACCTGGCGACCCTGCTCGGCCATGCGCTCGGCGACCGTCAGTCCGAAGAAGCCCGCACCCACCACCACGAGGTCGGTCATCGCCGCACCTCCGGCTCGGTGGCCGGGGGGAGCGCCGGCGGGACGTCGGACGGGTCCATCGGCCGCCACGTGTCGTCGCGCCAGATCGCCCGGTTGGCGCGGAAGCCCCGCACGAGGTCGCCGACACCCTTGAGGGTGTGCTGCACGACGACGAGCCGGAACACCTCCTTGGCGAGGGTCAGCGCGGTGCCGAGGCCGAAGCCGAGGCGGTTGAGCTTGCCGTACTCGCGGAAGTACTTGCCGACGTAGGCGCGGTTGCGGATCACGTGGAAGCGGAACAGGGGCGAGCCGTCGTTGAGGTGCCGGATGCCCAGGTTCACCTGCTGCTGCTCCCGCTTGCGCTTGAGCACGAACTCGTCGACGTACACGACCGTGGTGTGCTGGGCGGCCAGCCAGGCGTAGGCGGCATCGTCCCAGGAGATGAAGAAGCGTGGGTCCGGCAGGCCGATGAGGCGCACGACGTCGGCGCTGACCAGCATCCCCTCGAAGGTGCCCGAGTTCGTGACGGCGTAGCCGCCGCGGTCGAAGTCCTTGACGCTGTAGGGGAGCGGGACGCCGAGGAACTGGTTGAACTTGGCCTGCCAGTAGAAGGGTGAGCCGTCGAAGTCGTAGCGCCGGCCGTGGATGCAGCCGAACCGCTCCATCCAGGGGGCGAAGCGCTCGAGCGCGTCGGGGAGGATCTCGACGTCGTCGTCCATCAGCCACACCCAGTCCGCCCCCAGCTCGAGCGCCACGCGGGTGCCTTCGCTGAACCCGCCCGAGCCGCCCGTGTTCGTGTCGAGCAGTCGGTTCACGAGCACGCCGTCGGGGAACCAGGCCTGGGCGTCGGCGAGCACCTGCTGGGTGTCGTCGGTGCTGGCGTTGTCGACGACGACGATGCGCCACGCCGGCGTCGTCATCGCCGCGGCGCTCTGCAGCAGCTCGGCGAGGAACGCGGACCGGTTGAACGTGACGATCGCGATCGCGATCTTGTCGGGTGCCTCGGTCACCGGGCCACCCTACCGTCCGGGACGCCCGCCACCGGGAGGCCCTGACGCTGCCTACTCGACGTCGCCGAGGCTGTCGTCGGAGTCGCTCGGGTCATGGGACTGGGTCTGGCCGAAGTACTGCTCGCGCTCGCCCTCCGCGCGGGTGATGAACGCCTCGACGCTGGCGCGGAAGGACTCGAGGGTGCGCTTCTCCGGTGCCCCCAGGAGGTAGGTGGCGAGGCGGGTCCGCTCGGCCGCGCGCTCGTCGGGGACCTGGCCGGTGGCGACCTGCACGAGCTCCTCGATGCCCGAGCCGCCGGGGCCCACGATGGTGGCGGCCGACGCGGAGGGGTACTCGGCGCGGAACGTCGTCTCGTCGAGCGGGGTGCCACCGTGCCCGGTGTGGTTGAACACGGCGATCGGCTTCTCGCTGGCCAGGAAGTCCGAGACCACGCTCGAGACGTCGGTGAACAGTGCGGTGGCACGGTTGAACCACGGCTCGATGGGACCGCTGCGCACCACCTTGTGGTCGATGCCGGAGGAGGCGGCGGCCTCGCGCACGCGTGCCGCGATCGCAGCGTCGACGGCGCGGTACTTGGCGTCGCGCTGGCCGGTGAAGGGGTGCGGCTTGTAGACGAGGCGTGCCGGGGTGGGGGAGTCGAGCACGGCCTCGACGATCCTCGCGCCGACGGCGGAGACCGACGAGTACTCCTGCAGGGTGTTCACGCCCTCCCAGGTGGGGGCGTACAGGATCGTCGGCACGTCCTCCTCGCCCACCCGCGGGCTCGAGGAGATGGAGTGCACCTGGGGGCGGCCGACGAACCGGAACTGGCTCTCGTGGATGCCCAGCCCGGACTTGCGGTAGCGGTCGGCACCGGCCTCCCCGGCCACCCACAGCTCGTCGTAGACCCGCGAGAACGGGTTGGCCGAGGCCGACTTGTCGCTGTCGCCGTGGCCCACGAACGCACTCATGATGTGCGGCAGGCGCAGCAGGTGGATGTTGTTGCCCGTGTTCGACGGGTACAGGGCGACCTTGACGCTGGCGAAGTCCAGCATGAGCAGCTCGCCGGCGTTGCCCAGCTGCAGGGTCGGCAGCTCGGTCTCACGGATCGTGTCGAAGAGCGGCGCGTCGCGCAGCACCACCAGCACACGACGGTCGAGGGCCTCGAGCGACTCGAGCCAGGTGTTGACCTGGTAGGCCGAGCCGAGCGGACCGCTGAGGTGCAGCACCACCTCGGGCTGGTACTCGTCGAGGAAGTCCTGCACCTGGCGCAGTGCCGGGGTGAAGCCGGTGGCGCGCTTGGCCTGGCGCATCCGCCACGACGCCCGGGCGTCGGGGACGGTGACGTAGGCCAGGGCGGCGACGGCGAGCACGCCGATGAGCAGGACCACCCAGAAGGGCGCGCCGAGCGGTCCGACGACGAGCACCGCCGCCTGGGCGAGGCACACCTCGAGCACCCGTGCCGGGGGCTCGACCGCGATGGACGGATCACCCGGGATGTTGCGTGTGCGCAGAGGTCGCAGCGAGCCGACCCGGCGGTACTCGTGGTGCAGGGCGCGTCCGCACAGGGCCACCAGCATCGCGAGACCGACGAAGGCCGTCGACGTGTGGGCCGTGCGGTCGTCGGGCAGGTTCAGGAGCGTGAGCACGGCGAGGAGCCGCACCACGAAGCGGACCGGGATGCCGAGCGACGCCTGGTGCAGGCCGGTCCGCACCGCCGGCGGGCCGGTGAGCAGCAGGTACTCGCCGACGAGCGAGAGCGCCACGAGGGCGAGCGCGACCCGTTCGGTGCCCACGGAGTCGACGACCAGCACGAGCAAGAGAGCGACGGCGGGAAGGGCGAGGCTCAGCAGGAGGGCCACGCCGGAGCGCGAGACGGCCACTCGGGCCAACCGGCCGACGACGGCAGAGGGGCTGGAAGGCATCAGGAGACCGTAGCAGCCACGTACGGCCCCCCGAAGCCTCCGGTAGGGGTACGGTCGTGCCGTGCCACGTCCGAGGATCCCGGCTGCCATCGCGCACCCCGTGCGACTGCTGCCGCTCACGTTCTTCGCCCTGATCCTCCTCGGCACCGCCCTCCTGCTGATGCCGGTCGCCCGCAGTGCACAGGGGCGTGCCGACGTCGTCGACGCCTTCTTCACGTCCGCGTCGGCCGTCACCGTCACGGGTCTGGCGAGCGTCGACACGTCGACCTACTGGAGCCCTGCCGGCCAGGCGATCATCCTCGTCCTCGTCGAGATCGGCGGCCTCGGCATCGTCGCCCTGGCCACGGTGCTCGGCCTGTTCATCGGCGGCCGCCTGGGGCTGCGCACCCGCCTGGTCGCGCAGGCCGACATGCACGTCGTCAACATCGGCGAGGTCCGGCCCCTGTTCCGCCGCGTCGCGGTCATGATGTTCGGCTTCCAGTCGGTCATCGCCGCGGTCCTGACGCTGAGGTACAGGCTGGAGTACTTCGACGACCTGCCCACGGCGTTGTGGCACGGCGTCTTCGACTCGGTCATGGCGTTCAACAACGCCGGCTTCTCGCTCAACAGCGACAGCCTCATCGGGTACGCCGGCGACGGTCTGATCATCCTCCCGATCTGCGCGGCCGTCTTCATCGGTGCGATGGGCTTCCCGGTGCTCGCCGAGCTGTTCAAGGAGTGGCGGACCCCCTCCCGGTGGACGATCCACACCCGGCTCACGGTGTGGGGGTCGATCGCGCTGCTGGTCTTCGGTGCCGTGGCCTTCCTGGCCCTGGAGTGGTCGAACGAGGCGACGCTCGGCTCGATGTCGCTGAAGGACAAGCTGGTCACCGGCGTCGAGGGCGGGATCATGCCGCGGTCCGGCGGGCTCAACAGCTTCGACTGGGGTGCGGTGTCGGGGGAGACCCTCTCCATCGGCACGATCCTCATGTTCATCGGCGGTGGCAGCGCCAGCACCGCCGGCGGCATCAAGGTGACCACCTTCCTGCTGCTGGCCTTCGTGATCCTCGCCGAGCTGCGCGGCGACCCGGAGGTGACGGTCGGCAACCGCTCGGTGGGGCCCGCGGTCGTGCGCACCGCGCTGAGCATCGCGCTCATCTCGGTGATGCTGGTGATGTCGACGACCCTGCTCGTCATGGTCCTCACGGACTTCTCGTTCGAGCAGGTCCTGTTCGAGTGCACGTCGGCCTTCGCCACGGCGGGACTGAGCACCGGACTGACCCCGCAGCTGCCCGACAGTGCCAAGCTGGTGCTCGCGGTCTTGATGTTCGTGGGCCGAGTGGGCACCATTGCGGCTGCGTCGGCCTTCGTCTTGAGGCGGCGCGCACCGCGCTACCACCTTCCCGAGGAGCAACCGATCATTGGCTAAGGCAAAGGACACCCCCGCCAACGCCCCCGTCATCGTCCTGGGGCTCGGTCGCTTCGGCTCCGCCGTGGCGCGATCGTTGGTGCACCTCGGACACGACGTGCTGGCCGTCGACGAGCGTCCCGAGATCGTCCAGAGGTACGCGAGCGACTTCACCCACGTCGTGGCGGCCGACACCACCGACACCGAGGCGTTGCGCCAGATCGGCGCCGAGCAGTTCGGCGTCGCCGTCGTGGGCATCGGCACCGACATCGAGGCGAGCGTGCTCACGGTGCTCGGGCTGCTGGACCTCGGCGTCAAGGAGGTGTGGGCCAAGGCGATCAGCGGCAAGCACGCGGCGATCCTCGAGCGTGTCGGAGCCACGCACGTGATCCGTCCGGAGTCGCAGATGGGCAAACGGGTGGCGCACCTGGTCACCGGCACCATGACCGACTTCATCGAGTTCGACGACGGCTTCGCGATCGCGCGCACGCGAGCCCCCGAGTGCACCGTCGACCGGACGCTCACCGACTCCAACGTCCGGCAGAAGTACGGCGTGACGGTCGTCGGGCTGAAGACCCGCGGCGAGGACTTCACCTACGCCAAGGCCGACACGTTCGTCACCACCGGCGACGAGCTCATCGTCTCGGGCCCGACCCCGAAGGTCGAGGCCTACTGCGCCCTCAGCTGACCCCCGGCCGGCGCACCCGCTCGAGCGGACGGTGCGGGCCTGCGCGCCGTGACCGTCTCGATGCGGACGGGCCTCGGTGGTCTCGATGCGGACGGGCCTCGGTGGTCTCGATACGGACGGGCCTCGCACGCTCGCCTGTCCTACTCGACCATCGGTGAGTTCTCCGGTGGTCGAGTGCCTCCACGAGCGCCAGCGAGGGGAGGTGTATCGAGACCACTCCGGGCGGCTCAGCGATGCGCGGGCAG